>JAJPIY010000264.1 GCA_021324515.1 Planctomycetota bacterium | reverse complement strand
CCCAACCCTCCCCCACAAGGGGGGAGGGAGGAACAAGGCTCCCTCCTTGTGGGGGAGGGAGAACCATTCCCCCCCACCCCAACCCTCCCCC
This sequence comes from Planctomycetota bacterium, assembly GCA_021324515.1. Taxonomy (GTDB): domain Bacteria; phylum Planctomycetota; class Planctomycetia; order Gemmatales; family Gemmataceae; genus JAJPHU01. The sequence goes on along the minus strand of JAJPIY010000264.1, from coordinate 14,060 downwards.
ACAAGGGGGGAGGGAGCAACAAGGCTCCCTCCTTGTGGGGGAGGGAGAACCATTCCCCCCCACCCCAACCCTCCCCCACAAGGGGGGAGGGAGGAACAAGGCTCCCTCCCCCACAAGGGGGGAGGGAGGAACAAGGCTCCCTCCCCCACAAGGGGGGAGGGAGGAACAAGGCTCCCTCCCCCCTTGTGGGGGAGGGTTGGGGTGGGGGGAATCGTGCCCCATTCAACCGTGTCCTGGGATAGGATCTATTTTGCGCTGGCCAGCGCGGCGATTTCGGTTACAATATACGCTGGAGAAAAACCACGAGCTTTCGCCCTGCGTCTTTACTTCTCTTTCGAGGAAAGGAGTCCTCCATGTCGAGTCGCGCTCCCTCTATTCGTATCGGGATCTACGGCCAAGATACTGTGTGCGGGAACGAACGGCACGGCTGCGGCCTGTGGCAAGCCGGTATCGCTGCTTGCCTCGTCGCCGCCGAAGCCGAGCCGGTATCGATCCCCGAGGTCGGCGACCAATCCTGGGACGAAGTCTTCGACGGCCTGCACGGCGTCGTCCTCTCAGGGCATGACAACGACGGCAAACGCCCCACCGCCGAAGCCGAAGAATTGTGCCTGTGGTGCAATAACCGCCGCTTTCCTCTGTTGGGTATCGATCACGGGCTGCACTTGCTCAACACCGCGCATGGGGGCACCGTTTATCTCGATTTACCACGCGACCTGCCCGAAGCGTTGCAGCATCGGCACCCTCCCGAACGAGGTCTGCGCCACGCTATTAACGTAGTCCCCAAGACGGTGCTGGCCGAGCTTTACGGCGAGGGTGAGGTGGTGGTCAACAGCGAACATCGCCGGGCGGTGCAGCGCGTGGCCCGCGGTTTCCGCATGTGTGCGCAAGCGCTAGATGGCGTCATCGAGGCCATCGAGGCCGACACCGACGAGTGGTTCGCCTTGGGCGTCCAGTGGCATCCCGCTTCGGCCACTGCCTCCGGCCTGGACATTCAACTATTCCGAGGCCTGGTCAACGCCTGCCGCAAACGCTGGGCCAAGGCGCTGGCGACCTGTAGCGCTGCTTGACCTGTGATTTCGCCAGGGCGCCTTTCGAGAAGGTGTAGCGCTTCTTGGTTAGCCCCCACCCGCCGGGGAGTGGCAATGCGCTCTACGGCTGAAGCGGCTAACCGAAAAGTGCTGCACCATTCTGATCCGATACTAGCGCCGCTGGTCCTATCGCCCCGTGTTCTTGTTACCTGGGGCCGGTCAATTCGTCGGCCAAGGCATTGGCGTCGTAGACCTTGCGCAGCGCCTCAACGATGCCGGCCGAATGGACGGCGATAGCGCGAGCCTGTTCGTCGCTATAGGCAAAATCCAGGGCCAATGACTGAATGTTGCCGTCGAAGATCAATCCTACCACCTCGGCCTGGCGGTTAATGACCGGGCTGCCGGAGTTGCCGCCGATAATGTCGGCGGTACAGACGAAATTCAACGGCGTCTGGAGGTTTAATCGGTCCTTTTTCTCAACCCAGCGCGGCGGCAGATTAAACGGCTCGCGGTTGTGATGTTCCGCCGCACGCTGATATAAACCAGCGAAAGTCGTCTCGAAGGGAACAGGCTTGCCGTCTTCCTCGTAGCCTTTGACTTGGCCGAACGACAACCGCAGTGTGAAGGTGGCGTCGGGATAGGTGCTGGTCCCCTCCAGGGCGAATTTGACCTTGGCGATTTCGGCGTAGGCTTGTCGCTGCACTTCCTCCACTTCGCTCTCCATGATCTTGCGTACTTTCCGCGCTTCGGCATCGACCAGGCGCGCCAATTCGATGAGCGGATCACGTGCGGCATCGACGGCTTTTTTTCCTCCTTGGTAGAGTTTTTTACGCAGTTGCACGTCTTTTAGCTTCGTACCCTTGATCAATTCATAGGCGCGTTCGGAAGGCGATTTGCCAGCCAACACTTTCTTCACCAGTGGATTGTCCGCGCCCATCTCGTTGGCCAAAAACGTCAGACTGTCGGCCAATTTAACTTTCTCGAAATTCTCGTAGATGGGCGCTTCCGAGAAGAGCTGGAACTCCAGCGATTCGAGATTGGAATCCCGGAACTCGCGGAGGCGTTGACTATTTGGCTTGGGCCTCTCTTCGGCGGCACGGAGCAGGGTGCGGGCGATGTCGTACAACTCGCTGTTGAAGGCGGCGGCGCCGCCCCGGCCGCCTTCGAGCAGGGTGTACGGGCGAATGTTGGCGGCGCGGACCTTTTGGGCGGCGGCGATGCGGTCCCAGGCGCTGTGCGCCTCCTTAAGCGCTTCATCCGCCTTGGCTTTGGCCCGCAGCCTTTTCTCTTGTTCCTTCTTGCGCGCCATCAACTTCGGGTCGAGAAGGGCGGCCAGCCCGCCAAGGCGCGCCTTCCGGCTGTTCTGTACGCTAAAGAGCAATTCGCGGGCCTGGCGAGCATTTTCCTCGTTGCGGGCGCTAAACGCCAGCAGTAACACTTCCAGGCGGTTGAGCCGTTGCAGTAAGAACGGAAAGCCGACGTCGCGCAGGTAGGTCAGCTCGGCCAATGTGGCGAGGCGATCGGTACGGCCGGGGTGGCCGGACACGAACACCAACTCGCCGTCTTGCGCTCCTGCTCGACTCCATTTCAGATAATGTTCGACATGCGCCGGCTTGTTGTTCTCGTAGACGCGGAAGAAACAAACGTCGAGATCATAGCGCGGATACTCGAAGTTGTCGGGATCGCCGCCGAAAAAGGCAATTTGCTGCTCTGGGGCGAAGACCAATCGAACATCTGTATACTTTTTAAAGCGATAAAGGTGATATGCCCCTCCTTGATAGAGCGTAATCACGTCACTACGCAGGCCGGTCTTGTCGAGCGATTCTTTCTCGATTTCGGCCATGACGGCGCGGCGGGCAGCGAACGCTTGTTCCGGCGACATGCCCGGCTTGACCGCAGCCTGGACACGCGCGGTCACGTCTTCGATGTTCATGAGGACGTTCAACTCCAGGTCGGTACATTTATGTTCCTCGGCTCGTGTGCGGGCGTGGAAGCCGTCGCGCAGGTAATTGTGTTTTTCGTCGCTGATCTTTTGCAGACAGTCGGCCCCGACATGATGATTGGTCATCACCAAGCCATCCGGCGATACAAAGGACCCGGAGCCGCCGCTATTGAAACGTACCGACGCTTTCTGGACGTGCTCTAGCCATTCTGTCGTAGCGTCGAAATCATATTTGTTCTTGAGATACTCGCGCGGCAGATGGTTGAACAGCCACATGCCTTCATCGCCGTATACAACAGACCCAGCAGCGAGCAATAGAATAACTGCCATCAGAGAAAACAAAAGCAGCAATTTCATGAGAGAACCTCTCCGTTAGGAATGTGACACTGTTTCGGTTTGTTGCGTCGTTTTGCGGGAGCCAATCCCCAACAAAAGGACCGCCAGGACCAGGAACATCCCCAGCGATAGGATTTTGGCCGAAGGTGATTCGCCTTTGGCATACGCTTCGCCAAAATACTGGCTGCCCCAGTTCAGGGCGGCGAAAAGTTTCGCTGGCAATAGCATGAGGAGGAACCCAATAAGAAGGCCGCACAGGGTGCCGCCGGCAATGTAACCACTGGAGAGCAGAACGCCGGGGCTGGTTTCCGTTTCGGCCTCGGAAGGTGAAACACCACGCCAGCGATCCGTAAGCCAACGCAGCAGGCCGCCCAGGAAAATCGGCGTCGCCGTGCTCAAGCCCAAGTACATGCCCACCGCGACCGGCAGCGAGGCGGTGCCGAGCAACTCCATCGCTACGGCGACAAGGACGCCGATGACCACCAAACCCCATTCGAGCTTGCCGCCGAGAATCCCCTCGATGATGAGCGCGAATAGTTGAGGCTGCGGCGCCTTGAACCGATCCGGCGCCTCAGCTCCATTGTCCATGATCTTCCGCTCGCGCTTGATAGGCACGTCCATCTTGTAGGTCAAACGCCCTTCTTCATCGACGAGATACCATCCTTCGGGGACGCCCTCATATTCTCCGGCACGGAGAGCAAGGACCCGGTAGTCTCGATCGTCTTGGCCATCATAGGGCTGTCCCACTTTCTGCCGGGCGGCGCCGGCCGGCACGCGCACCGTCGTCTTGGGGAAGCCTTGCTTGGTGTAATGCGTATAGGCAGCGTTCAAAGCCAGCATCGTTCCGCCGATGACGACCGCCGAAGAAATCGCCCCAATCAGGATCGCATATTGCTGATATTTCGGCGTGGCACCGATGAGATAGCCAGTCTTGAGGTCCTGTGCAGTCGTACCACCATTGGACGAAGCAATGCAAACGACAGCGGCCACCGACAACGAAGTCAACATGGCCGGCACGTCGCGCTTGCCCACCAGCACGAAAACCAGGCATGTTAAGAGCAACGTGGCGATGGTCATTCCGGAGATCGGGTTTGACGACGAACCGACTTCGCCTGTCAGGCGTGACGACACTGTCACAAACAGGAAGCCGAAGAGGAGGATCATGACGGCGCCCAGGACGCCCTCCAGGCTCAATCCCAATCCCAGCTGCGGCACCGCCGCTAGCGCGATCACCAACGCCAAGCTGCCGGCGACCACGACCGCCATCGGTAAATCACGTTCTGTACGCCTTGCCGACCTGCCGCCACCGCTGTCACGCAAATCGCGCAGGCCAGCGATGATGGAGCTGGCGATCAAAGGCAGGGCTCGAAACATGCTGATGATACCTCCGGCCGCAACTGCTCCGGCACCGATATAGCGAAGATAGTTTCGGTACAAATCGCTCGGTCCCATATTGCGGATCAGGCCCTTGTCCACCTGCGTTTCCGTATCGACCTCCGAATAGGCCGGCGGCACCGGTTGGTTGAGTCCCTCCCCGAAAGTAGCGATCAGCGGCCCGATGACGAAAAACGATAAAACCGCGCCGGCCATCATCAAACAAGCGATGCGCGGGCCGATTAGGTAGCCGACGCCGAGCATCTCCGGCGACAAATCGCCACTAATCGCTGCGCCTTTGAGGCCGATTTTCTGGCCGCTGGCCGTGACGGCATAGAGGTCTTGCTCCGGCTCGTCTGCCCACAGCTTGGCGGCTTTGGCCAGGAATTTATGCACAAAAGCGATGCCAAAACCGATAAATACCATCCGCGCCGAGGCGCCGCCCTTTTCTCCGGCAACCAACACTTCGGCCGCAGCGGTGCCCTCGGGATATTTGAGCTTGCCGTGCTGCTTGACGATGAATGCCCGCCGTAGTGGAATCATCATCAAGATGCCGAGCAAGCCGCCCAACACCGCTACAGTCAGGACGCGAATCCAGTGCATCTCAAAACCGAGCAGCAGCAAGGCCGGCATCGTTACCCCCACGCCGAAAGCGATCGACTCGCCGGCTGAGCCGGTCGTCTGCACGATGTTGTTTTCCAGAATGGTCGCCCGGCGGAAGCCGAAGGAACGGGAGAACGCCCGAAACAGTGTGATCGAGAGTACGGCAATTGGCACCGACGCGGACACAGTCATGCCGACTTTGAGCAGCAGATACAGCGACGAAGCGCCGAAGAGAATGCCCAAGAACGTGCCCAGCAGCACGGCCGGCCATGTGAATTCCCGCATGTTCGTGTCGTCGGGCACATACGGTTGGTGCATAGTTGGCTCCGCCATTGCATCATCTCTGCGGGAGGCCGCGCACAAGTTCTCCGTTTGGCTACAGGCCACAGGTGAGCCGAAGGTCATCTTGCGCTCACCGGCGGCCCGCAGCTAAGCGAAGTGGCTTTGACACGGCCAACTCGATTACTTCGCGTCCTTGACTTCGGCGAGCAGTTTATCTACAGCTTCGTCGAGTTCGTCGGTAACGGCGCCGACAAACTTGTAGCGGATCACGCCCTTGGTATCGAGAACGTAGATCGTCGGCAAACCTTGCACGTTCCAGCCCTTGACGATATTGCCCTCTTGGCCGTCCCACCAGTGGACCCAGGGCATGTCATTTTCTTCGAGGAACTTCTTGAGCGTCCCTTTTTCCTCGTCCGCACTGACGCTGATGAGGGCGAAAGGTTTGTCCTTGTGCTTTTTGACCATCTTGCGTTCGTGCGGAATCATGCTTCGGCAAGGTCCGCACCAGGTCGCCCAGATGTCCAGCACTACTACTTTGCCCTGGTAATCTTTGAGCTCGACCTTTTTGCCGTCGAGGTTTTGGCTGGCCACGTTGGGCGGCGCCTTGCCGATCGCGAGATAGCGAATTTCAAAGAGAGGACCTTTGGCCTGCTCGCCCAGGGTCGTCTCGTTGCCGAATTTGACATCGGCGAAATCCTTGGCAACCCTTTCGTAGTATTTCTCGGCTTCGTCGCTTGCCTTCTTATCGCCCTTGTTCACTTGTTCTACAGCCAGCTTGGCCAAGGCGAAACAAGCGAATCCTTGAATGTCCTTGTTCTTGTTCTGATCGAGGATTGTCTGGAGCAGTTTCTTGGCCTCGGCGTGGGGGCGCACCAAGAGGTACTGGCACAGCAGCTTGGTGTTCGCGCTCTCCGCTTTGGCCCAGTGCTCCAAAAGATCAAACACTTTGCTATCCACAATCGGCAGGGCCTGGATGGCAAACATCAGCATTTGGAAGGCCAAGTCGTCCTTGGGGCCTTCTTCAACCAGCTTGATAATGCGAGGCGCGAAGTCCTTGTTCAGTTTTTCAAGGACCGCTTTACGTTCTTCGACCGTCTTGGCCGCTTTGTATGCTTTTTCGACGTTGGGCACGGCCTTCTGGTAATCGGTCTGAATGTTCTTGAACTGCGCAGCTCGTTCATTGCCTTTTTCTTGGGCGTGCTTGTACAAGGCCCATAGGGGTGCCGCCACGAGCAAGGCGGTGAGCAGGGTTCCAATCCAGCGACGCATGAGTAGCTCCTCTCGGTTAAAGGGGGGAAAAATCCAGTCATAGCAGGAGATAAGAAGACGATCAAGCCCGCAAACGATTCCTTTCAGGGCTCGACCGCAAAGGGGTCTGCCCAGGTGACGCCGAGGTCATCGAGCCGATAGCGCGGTTCGTAACCAAGAACGCGGCGAGCCGGTCCCAGGTCCCAGACGCGCCGCGAACTTTCGCCGACAATAGTAACGACTTCATAGCGTTGCAGGGGCACGGTCAGAGCGCGTACAAACGCCTGGGCCAGATCAGGCAACGGAACCTGCTGCGGCCGCACGGGTTGGCGAAGGCGTTCGGGATCGTTGATGTCCAAAGGCGCGGCGATGCGCAGCGTGAGGACCTCCATGTGGTGGTTTTCGGCGTAATGGCGAGCGATCTGTTCGGCAAGCATCTTGGTCAAGGCGTAGGTACCAACCGGCCGCGGCGGAGCATCGCCAGGCACAGGCCCCACTTTACCATGGCCCCAGACGACCATCAAGCTGCTGACGTAGACGACGCGCCGCACCTTGGCCCGCCGCGCTGCTTCGAACAGGTGAAAGGTGCCCTTGACGTTCACGTCGAAACGCAGATCATTGAAGGCGTCATTTTCGTAGGTTCCCGTATGGCCTGGCGCGATAGCGAGATGGAGGACGGATGCGACGCCGCGTAGAGCGGCCGCAAGGGCGTCCCAATCGAGCAAATCGGCCTGGATGCAGCGTGGATCACCATCCGGTGGTGAATCGAGGCTAAGCAAACGCAGAGCAAACCGTTCTTGAAGCCAGGGCAATATGCCGCGGCCTACCTCACCCGTCGCCCCCGTTACCAATACTAACATCAACGGTCTCCAATATCTCTGGATTTCGCCCTGTCGGCCAGTAACGCAAGCGCAGACAAAATACACTCCCTGCTTGTGCTGAGGTACGCCAGTGCCGCAGGCTGGCCCGCGCTATCGGACATTATCGCGGAAATAGGTCCTTTAGGGGAGGGCGCATCGCCGTAACGCCGAAAAAGTCACGGTGACCAGGCTGATGCCGGCGAGGACCAGGGCCGAAGGCTCGGGCATGGATACCGGTTGTACGCTTACGAAGGCGCCGATACTTCCAGCCCCACCTTCGGCGGGCGGATCGGGAGGCGTGTAGGTGGTGAGGCTCACCGTATAGCGATTATGACCGAGGACCAGCGACTGCTGCGTCGCGGAGGTGAAATACGTGTGCAAGTCTATCGTCTGATCGGTGAGGCTGCCGTCAAAGACGCCGGTAAAGTAGATCGAACCTGTTTGCTTGGAACCAGCGTCGGTCAGGGTGATACCTAAGCGATACGGCGCATTGGTAAAGGAATAAGGTTTGCCGTTGGGACTGGGGGAAAACGTAAAAGCCGTCAAGTTGACGGCGATGATGTTGGCATTCCCCAAGGCCACACCACGGTTTCCGCCGGTAATAGTGATGGCCCCCGGCGTAAGTGTGATGCCGCCGACAGGGGTATGATTGGGACCGAGGGGATCGGCGTCCACAACGGTAGGCTGGGCGCTCCACTGGTAACTCCAGGGAATCAGTCCGGCCTCGCCGCGTTGGGGTTTCAGGACGACGATCAGCAGAGTGGCAGTCAAGGCAACGCGCCGCAGAATCATGACTCATTCACTCCTGCTCAAGGAAGCGCGCGGGCGGCGCGCGGTTGGGTAGGAAATCTAATGAAATCCGCATTCGCGGTCAACCGATTTTTGGGGCCGCAGCGCATCTCTGCCTCGGCAACCTTGACACTCGGATCTCGTTCCGTTATACACTCGCATCCGCAGGCGAACTCTGTCCTGGAACGGGACGGCGCCGCAACAGGGAGGAGTGGAGGCATGATCATCTCCCGAACGCCTTTCCGTATTTCTTTTTTCGGAGGCGGAACGGACTACCCGGCCTGGTATCGCCGGCACGGCGGGGCCGTGCTGGCAGCGACTATAGATAAGTATTGCTATCTCACGTGTCGTTATCTTCCTCCTTTTTTTGAGCACCGTATCCGTCTGGTTTACCGCGAGATTGAAACTTGTCAAACGGTTTCCCAGATCCGTCATCCGGCCGTGCGAGAAGGGCTGAAGTTCTTGGGGATCGACCGCGGCATCGAACTGCACCACGACGGCGACTTGCCAGCGCGCAGTGGTATGGGTTCTAGCTCGGCCTTCACCGTCGGTCTGCTCCACGCCCTGCACGCCCTCAACGGCCGGATGCCGTCCAAGAAGCAACTGGCCGCCGAAAGCATTTATCTGGAACAGGAAGTGCTCGGCGAGACGGTCGGTTCTCAGGACCAGGTCATGGCCGCCTACGGTGGATTGCGGCATGTGCGTTTCGAGACCAACGGCGAGATTGTCGCGGCTCCGGTCGTGCTGTCGCCGGAGCGCCGGGCGGAGTTGCAATCACACCTGATGCTTTTTTACACCGGTATCGCGCGCACCGCTGCAGAAGTGGCCAAAACTTACGTTGAAGGGATCGATTCGCGCCGCCGGCAGCTGCGGCTGTTGCAGGAGCTTGTCGAAGAAAGCATCGACATCCTGACGAGTGGCAAAGACATCCGCGTGTTCGGCGAGTTGCTCCACGAAGCTTGGGAGGCCAAGCGCAGCCTCAGCGACAAAGTCTCGACTTCCAAGGTTGATGCGCTTTACGAGCGGGCCCGCGCGGCGGGAGCGATCGGCGGCAAATTGACCGGGGCTGGCGGGGGGGGCTTCTTATTGTTGTTTGCCCCGCCGGAACAACATCCGGACATCATCGAGGCGCTCAAGCACCTGATCCATGTGCCTTTCGCCTTTGAGTCGGGGGGAAGCCAAGTCATTTTCTACGAGCCAGGTATCGATTATCAGCAGGTGGAAAAGGTCCGCCAGGGCCAGAGGACTATTCGCCGCAAGGCCGTGGCGAGCGCCGCTTGATGGGAGGGACGGGTGAACGAGACGTCACGCATCTACATCGCCGGAGGCGATACCCTTCTTGGAGCGGCGCTGCGCGAGCGGCTGCGTGCCGGAGGATACAACAACCTGGTCGGCGAGCCGCCCGACGAACCGGACTTGACTTGTCCCTGGCAAGTAGAAGATTTCTTCGCCGCCGAGCGCCCCGAATATGTCTTCATGGCGGCGGGCCCAACCGGAGGCATCCGCGCCAACCAAAGCTATCCTGCCCGGTTCATGCGCGAGAACCTGCTGATGACCGTCCACATTGTCCATACGGCCTATCGCTACGGCGTCGCCAAGCTCCTTTATCTGGCCAGTTCGTGCAGCTACCCGCGTCTGGCCCCTCAGCCGATGCGCGTCGAGTCGCTGATGACGGGGCCGCTGGAGCCAACTAATGAAGCGTACGCTATGGCCAAGTTGGCCGGGGTGGTACTATGCCAAGCCTACCGCCGCCAATATAAGGCGCCGTTCATCACGGCCATCCCTGCCAATGCTTTCGGCCCCCACGATGACTTCTCTGCCGAAGACGCGCATGTCATTCCAGGCCTGCTGCGCAGGCTTCACGAGGCGCGCTGCCAGGGACAGGCCGAAGTCCGCATCTGGGGCAGTGGGCGTCCCCGCCGCGAGTTTCTGTACTCCCGTGATTTGGCCGATGCCTGCCTATTTGTCATGCAAAATTACGACGCGGACGAACCGATTAATCTGGGCGGCGGCCCCGAGTTATCGATTGCGGAGACAGCCGAGGCCGTCGCCGCCGTCGTCGGTTACCGTGGCCGGCTGAGCTTCGATACCAGTCGCCCCGATGGCATGCCGCTCAAGAGCCTCGATTCGCGGCCGCTCCGGAAAATGGGCTGGTCTCCCTCCACCGACTTCCACACCGCTCTGGTCGAAACCTACGATTGGTTCCTCCGCTACATTGTCTCCCAGGAGAACAGGAATGCTCGAAAGGCTGTATAGGTCTTTGTACCGCATCCGCCGGCTCGAAGAAGCCTTTGCGCGTGTCTATCCAACGGACAAGATCAAAAGCCCGATTCACCTGTCGATCGGCCAGGAGGCTGTGTCGGTGGGCGTCTGTGCGGCGCTGCGTTCGGATGACGTGGTTTTCGGCACCTACCGCGGCCATGCCCTCTATTTGGCCAAGGGCGGCGACATGAAGGCGATGGCCGCCGAACTGTACGGCAAGGCCACCGGCTGCACCCGAGGCAAGGGCGGTTCGATGCATCTCATCAGCACCGACGTCGGTATGATGGGCGCCTCCGCCGTGGTCGGCACCACCATCGCCAATGCCATCGGCTACGCCTATGCCCTTCAGTACCAGGGGCGGGACACCCTGGTCGCCAGTTTCTTCGGCGACGGTGGCAGCGAAGAGGGTGTGTTTGCCGAGAGTCTTAATTTTGCCGCTCTCAAATCTCTACCTATCCTTTTTGTTTGTGAAAACAACGGCTACGCCATCCACACAAGTCAAGAGCGGCGCCAGGGCAAGCCGGACATTTGCGCCCGCGCCCGGGCCTATGGCATTCCCGCGGAGCGGATTGAACACAATGACGTGCTTTATCTGTTCGAGCGCACACGGGCCGTGACAGCCAAAATCCGTGCGGGCAGCGGCCCCTATTTCTTCGAGGTTATGACCTACCGTTGGCGCGAGCATGTCGGCCCGAACAACGATTTCCACCTCGGCTATCGCACAGAGGACGAGGCAACTCCGTGGATCGAGGCCGATCAGGTAACGCGCCTGGGAGCCATGCTCTTGCCTGAGCGGCGCCGACAGATCCAAGAAGAAGTGGAAGCCGAGGTTGAAGCAGCGTTGACCTTTGCCGAGGAAAGCCCAGAACCGGAACCAGCGGAACTCTATACCGATGTCCTGTGAGAGGAGCATCTTCATGTCCCAGTCTGTTATGAGCGCTCCCGTGAAACGCCCTGTCCGCCCCACCCCCGGCGAGCGCACGCTGTCCTACGTCGATGCCATCCGTGAAGCGACTGACCAAGAGATGGAGCGCGATCCTTCCGTGCTGGTGTTTGGTTTAGACGTGGACGATCCCAAGGCCATCCAGGGGACCACCCGCGGCCTGTTGGAGAAGTACGGCCCCAGCCGCGTCTTCGGCACGCCGCTCTCCGAAGATGCCATGACGGGGGCGGCCATCGGCATGGCGTTGGCCGGCTTGCGGCCCATTCACGTTCACATCCGGATGGACTTCCTGATGTTGGCCATGAACCAACTCATCAACGTGGCGGCCAAAAGTCGTTACATGTACGGCGGCCAGGTTTCGGTCCCCTTGGTCGTTCGCTCTATGATCGGCAAGAGTTGGGGCCAGGGAGCGCAACATTCCCAGGGGTTGTACAGCTTTTTCATGCACGTTCCGGGACTTCAAGTCGTCGCCCCGACCACGCCCTATGACGCCAAGGGCTGCCTGATCGCAGCCATCCGCAACGACAATCCTGTGCTCTATGTTGAGCATCGCATCTTGCATTTCCAGAACGGGCCGGTCCCGGCCAATGCTTACACGGTCACTCCCGGTCGCGCACGAATCACTGCTGTCGGTGGAGATGTGACGTTGGTGGGCATCTCGCAGATGCAGAGTGAATGCTTGAAAGCGCGGCTCTACCTTGAAGAAGTCGGCATTCAGGCTGAAGTGATCGACCCCATCTGGCTCAGCCCGCTCGACATCAACACCATTGCTCAATCCGTGGAGAAGACAGGGCGCCTCTTGGTCGTCGATAACGGCTGGGTCTGCTGCGGGGCTTCTGCGGAGATTGTCACCCAAGTAACCGAACGCTTACAAGGACACCGCCCTTTCCGTATGCGGCGAATGGGTTTTGCTCCTGTTACTTGCCCGACTGCGCCAAACTTGGAACGCCTCTACTATCCCGATGGCCGCACCATCGCCGCGGCAGCGCGCGACTTAGTAGAAGAAACCCGAACGGGTTGGATGCCGCGCGAACGACCGGAGCTGAATTCCTTTGTCTTCAAGGGGCCTTTCTGATGGAAGTGAAGCAAACCCTCCGTGGAGGACTCGATTGGCCCCTGATGCGCGATAACATCACGCGGGCCGACCTCGACGCCGTCATCGACTACCTCAAACAAGAGGAGCCGATCCTCACTCATGCAGCTCAGGTCCGCGCCTTCGAGCGCGAGTGGTCTGAGTGGGTAGGTGTGAAATACAGCGTTTTTGTCAGCTCCGGCTCATCGGCCAACTTGCTGACGCTGGCAGCCTTGAAGGCGCTCACCGGGAGCGGCGAGATCATCGTCCCGCCGCTCACCTGGGTCTCGGACATCGCTGCCGTGTTGCATTGTGGTTTCGACCCAGTCTTCGTCGATATTGATCCACGCACTCTCGGCATGGACCCAGCGCAAGTGATCGCCCGGCTGACTCCGCGAACCCGCGCCGTCTTTCTGACTCACGTGTTGGGTTACAACGCCCTGACCCAAGAACTCCTCGATGAACTCCAGCGCCGCCGTGTGCCCTTGATCGAAGACGTGTGCGAATCGCATGGAGCGACCTTCCAGGGCCGTCGGCTTGGCTCCTTTGGCCTGGCCTCCAACTTTTCTTTCTACTACGCTCACCATCTCAGCACTATTGAAGGGGGAATGATCTGCACCAATGACGAGGATTTCTACGAGACTGTCCGCATGATGCGCTCGCATGGCATGGTACGCGAGCTGGACTCTCTGGAGCGCAAGGAAGAATATTGGGAGTCCCACCCGGACTTGAACCCGGATTTTATCTTCGCCTACCCCGCCTGGAACGTTCGCAGCACCGAGATCAACGCCATCATCGGCCGTTCCCAGTTGCCGCGTCTGGAGGACAACATCCAGCAACGCACCCAGAACCTCTTGCTGTTCCTCAATAATCTGGACCCGGCCCTCTATCAAACCGACTTCGCCATCGAAGGCAGCAGCAACTACGCTTTGACTCTGGTCCTTAAAGAGCCAGACGCCGACCTATGGCGTCAGGTTTCCGCCTGCTTGCGGGCCAACGGGGTAGAGTTTCGCCGCGGTTTATCGGGCGGCGGCAATCAACTGCGCCAGCCCTACCTCCGCCGTCTGCTCCCTCCCGACGAATACAAGAAATACCCGCGCGTGGACCACGTTCATTTCTACGGCTGCTACATCGGCAACTATCCGACGCTACCCCCGGAGAAGCTCCTCCGGCTGTGCGAGTTGCTGAATGGACTGGCCAAAGGCCGCGGCCGACGCGCCGCTTGAGGGGCCCCATGCGACCAAATGGTCTGGTTCGGTTAGCGGCGCTTCTGCGGAGCGCCGTGGACCGGCTATAAGGAGAAGTCATGGCGAGCATGAGT
>JAJPIY010000125.1 GCA_021324515.1 Planctomycetota bacterium | reverse complement strand
GGGGGGAGGGAGAACCATTCCCCCCACCCCAACCCTCCCCCACAAGGGGGGAGGGAGAACCATTCCCCCCACCCCAACCCTCCCCCACAAGGGGGGAGGGAGCCTTGGTTCTCCCTCCCCCCCTTGTGGGGGAGGGTTGGGGTGGGGGGGGAATTGTGCCCAATTCAACCGTGCCCAGTATAGTAATAGGACTGCGCCGTTGTGACGAACCGACGTGCAGAACAACCATCGCAGCAGTTACCTGCCGGCAAAATCGAGAGGCGCGTCTCCGAGTCGCCGCCGTGCTGAAAGCGATGGAGTTTCGCCCGCCTCCAGCGTCGGGAAGAGATGCTCTTGCCGACGCTGGAGGCAAAAGAGCTTATTTCGCGTCCAAGCGTTTGATCTGGATGTTGCGGAAGGCCACGGGGTCGTTGTGGCCGGCGAAGCCGAAATGGCCGCGCGGACGGTCCTTGCCCGGATGCGGGCGATTGTTCATGAATTCCGTCACCTTGCTCAAATCGCAATCGAGGATGCGCGTGCCGTTCAGTTCGACCTGGATGGTGGGGCCTTTAACGGTCACTTCCTGATAGTTCCACTGGCCGACCGGCCGCAGGTAGCCCCGATGGGCGGCCACCATGCCATAAGCCGAACCGTGGGCCTGACGCGGATCGAGGCGAGCATATTTCGGATGGGTGTCATCGAGGACTTGCAGTTCGCACATACCGTCATAAGCAGTATCGCCTGGCCCGCCGGGATAACGGATGGCCAGGCCGTTGTTGCCGCCGGGCGGCAATTTGAACTCCAGGCGGGCCACAAAATCGCCGTATTCCGCCTTGGTATAAATGAGACCGCCCTTGTGTGGTTTGCAGACGATGGCGCCGTCTTTGATTTCATAGTTGTCCAGAGGGCCGTCCCAGCCGTCGAAGTCCTTGCCGTTGAACACGGTCTCAAAGCCGGCCTGGCCGCTCTTTTCGCGCAGCAATTTATTAGCTTCCTCCGCCGGAATTTCGCGGACATAGAGGTTGCGCCAACGGATCTCGCTGCCGTGGGTTTGCAGCTGGATCGGTCCCTTGGGCGGCAATGGTCGCGTCCGGAGCCAGTCGATTTGGGCCAGAAGCTCCTTGGTTTTCTTCTGTTTTTCGGAGGAATCGCTCTCGGTTTCGAGCTTTTTCAACTGCCTCTTAAGCGCCTCGACTGGCGCCCGGTTCCAATAATTTTCCAGGCGGGCATGGTTGACGACGAGTTTGTCGTTGAGGTAGACCGTGACGCGCTCGCCAAGCATGAGGATGCGGAAGTGGTTCCATTGGCCGAATGGTTTGTCGGCCAAGACGAGCGGATCTTTGCCCGGTGAGCCGGGGCTGTTGTTCCACAGTCCGCCGCTGCCCTTGTCGGCGCCGAGGTCCCATTTGCCGCCCTCCTTGGTGTAGTCCCAAATCTGCACCTGCGGCGTGGCCTTGAGATAGATGCCGCTGTCGCCTTTGGGATACATCTTGTAATCGACCAGCAATTCGATGTCGCCGAATTCCTTGTCGGTGGTCAAATAGGCCCCTTTGCCGTCGTTGACGATCTCGCCGTTTTCGACTTTCCAGTGTTTGGGAATGTCCTCATTCCATTTGTCGATCTGGGCCTTGCGTTCCTTTTCGGACATGGCGGCGAGTTTGTACGGATCGAACGTGGGCATGGCGTGCCAGCCGGAGAAGTCTCGGCCGTTGAACAGCGGGGTGAAACCTTCGGGCGGTTTTGGTCCTTCGGTACGCGCCGCTAAAGCGACGAGCATCAGGAGGGCGCAAGCAACCAGCGGTGTGCAAAGACGAGTGTGTGACATCGGCAAATCCTGTAGGTGGGAGGACACAATGTTGTACCGCCGACAATCCTATACGGCTGGCGGAGCAGCGTCAGCGCCCTGTAGCGGCCCATTTCTCTTTCATGAAGCGCAATCCCTGCGTGTATACCTCCTCGGCGCTGGGGAACAGATCGCGCCAGACCTTGGTAGCGGCGGCAAGGTCCGGCAGCGCCCGGCCAAACGCCTCGATGACCAGCCAGCCGTCGTAGCCGACTTGCCGCAGGGCCCGGAACGTCTCGTCCCAGGCGACGTGGCCGGTGCCCGGCGTGCCGCGGTCGTTCTCGCTGATATGGACGTGAACGAAGCTGTCGGCGAACTGACGGATTGTCTCGCCGATGTTCTTCTCTTCGATATTAGCATGAAAAGTATCCCACATAGACGAGAAGTGCGGATGATCGACGGCCTTGACCAAGGCACGAGCGTCCGCGGCGGTAGTCAAGAAATAGCATTCAAAGCGATTCAAATACTCAATTGCTAACATGACCTTGGCCTTTTGCGCTTCCTCGGCGGCCTGGCGCAGGACCTCGACGGCCCATTTCTTCTCCTCGGCGCTCGGCCCGCTGCCGGAGAAGACGCCGAGCGGCGAGTGATACGGCCCGGCCAAGATTTCGCCGCCGAGTATGGCCGTCATCTCGATGGCCCATTTGATATGATCGAGTCCGGCTTGCCGCAAGCGGGGGTCGGGGCTGATTGGATTGACGGCCGGCGTGGCGCAGCAGCAAACCGTGGTGCAGCCCAGGCCGTGATTGTCCAGCTCTTTGCGGATCGACTGGTAGTGAGAGGCGTCTCCCGCGAACAACGGGATTTCCACGCCGTCAAAACCCGCTTGCTTGAGCTTAGCAAAGAGCGGGAAATGCTCCCTGGTAACGTGTGTGGTCCATAAAAGGAGGTTCATGCCGGTCTTCATCGGTGTGTCTCCGTGGCGAGGAAGGGACGGTTGCTCCGTATTGTCTGGCAGGAGCGCTCTCTTGGCAAGTAGGGGAACGAGGTATGGAACAAATCAACGCCCGTTCGATCTTCAGCCCCGCGACCGGTTTCATCCGCCGCGGCGGTTTCGCTTGGACGTGCAATCCGTACCTCGGCTGTTCCTTTGGCTGCACCTACTGTTACGCCATGTTCCTGCCGCAGAACCGCCGACCGCACGCCGAGTGGGGCAAATGGTTCCAGGCCAAGATCAACGCTGTGGAGCTGGCCCGTAAGCAAGCGCCGCAAGTTGCGGGGCAGGCCGTCTATCTTTCCAGCGTCACCGATCCCTATCTGCCGGCGGAGCGCAGCTTGTGTCTGACGCGCGGCATCCTCGAAGCACTCTTGCCGTATCAACCCCGCCTGCTGATCCAGACGCGCGGGCCACTGGTAGTGCGCGATCTCGACCTGATCACGCGCTTCCGTTCTATCCGTGTCAATATGTCGATCCCGACCGATAGCGAGGAAGTACGCCGCGCGTTTGAGCCGAAAGCGCCGCCGCTGGAGCGGCGCTGGCAGGCGTTGGCCGAAGTGAAGGCCGCCGGCGTGCCGACCGGCATTTGTGTGACGCCGATGTTGCCCCTGGAAAATGCCGAAGAATTTGCCCGCCGCCTCATCGCCTTTGCGCCGGACGTGCTGGTAACGCAGCATTTCCACGATGCCCAAGGCGGCTTCGGCGCCGACACCGGCGCCGCGGCGCGACAACTGCTCGCCGAACGCCGCTGGACGGAAGAAGACTATCGACGCTGCGTTCGAATATTGCATGGCCAGCGGACGGTTTACGAGGCCGAGGCCGGTTTTTTCCCACCTCCCAGCGACCAGCCGATTCAGTGACTTTAGGGATTACTTTTATTCAAAATACATCGCCGTAGTGATGCGTAGGCTGCGATCCACACGGGCGGCGAACTCGTCGGCGTCCAGGGCGAACAGCGGACTGATCTCCAGCGCTACGGCCGGTTCGCCGTTTGCCGTCCGCGGCGCCTCGATGCCGGCGCGTGTCAACCAATCAGCGGCGAGGTTCGTCAACGCCCCCTGCACCGTCTGCGGGGAGTCTTCTCCCTCGGCGTTTTTCAGGGGGGCAAATTCCTCTCGACGCGAGGTCTCCATCACCAGCCAGCGCTCCGCCAAAGGCAGTACATCGAAGATGAAACGCTCGAACTTGAGGGCGTTCTCCTTCTGTGGCCGTACTACCTGCCCCTTGTCGTCCAGATAGGGCACTTTCTTGCGGGCAATGTGAAACGGCAACAAGCCCGCTCCTTCGGTCACACGCGCCAGGAAATCCAGGTCGAAAATGTGGATGGCGGGATTGCCGGCCCACAAGCGCAGTTGGCCATTGGCATCCCGTTCGTTCGCCAAACTGTCGGGCAGATCAGAATATTCAATGATGGTGCAGCGGCCCTCGACCACCACCAGGTTGCCCAACCGGTCCTTCGGTCCCTGCTTGGGCACAATCTTCGAGGAAGCTTCGGAACGCTGCGACAGATGCCGGCCCAGGAAGACTGGATCGGCCACCTTCACCAGCGGATTGTCTACCTGGAAGTAAAAGAGATGGCGAATGCCGCGTCGGCGCAACTGTTCGAGCAGGCCGCTTTTCCTCAGTGCCGTCAGCACCCCGCCGTGGCCGTCGGGGCTGAGGAACAAACGGCCCGGCGCTTCCAGGAGCAGCTTGCCCGTGGCTAGATCGAGGGCCGGCATCGTGCCCTGACAGAAGAAGAACACTTCCTCCTTGGGCAGTCCGAAATAGGCGCGTTCGGCGAAGAAGGACCGCGTCTCGGCGTCTGTGGCCGGGCTGGTCATGATGAGGAAAGGAAGCTGTTTGCCATAGCGCCGCCCCAGCGCCAATACTTTCTCGGCATGGATTTGAAACAGGCTCTTACGGCTGATCGGGCCAATAGGATACATGCCCTTGGGATGCTCGAAGTCAAGACGGCTGCCTTGTCCCCCGGCCACAACCAGCGCCGCTACTTCGCCGCGCCGCAGCGCTTCCTCACCAGCCATCCGCATGGCGGCGTTGTCGGGAGCATCGGCGGGCACAACCGGCGGCGGCTTGATCTGCGAGGGATCGGGCACACTAAAAATGCGATCGCGTTCGGCGTAAAGTTGGGCCAGACGTTCCAGGTCGATGCTCAAGAGTTGATCCATCAACTGACGACGTTCGGTGTCCTCGAGTCGGTCCCACCAAGCCAGCACATGTTCTTGTCGATAATGTTGTAATTTCCGGCGTAATTCCTCAGGTACCATCATCTTTACATTCCCAAACGGGGCCACGACCGTGAAAGAGCAAACGACATTCCCAAACGGGGCCGCGATCATGCGAGAGCGGTGGTTCCCTGCTTCCTTATGATCGCAGCTCAGACGCTTCTAGAAGTCGAAAGACAATCCATCATAAGCCAACTGTACGTGGGGCGGCAACATGCGATTGACCGTCTCATGCTCCAGTTCATGGCTCATATGCGTCAGATAAGCACACTCGGGCTTGAACTGGCGAATGACATCCAGCGCCTGCTCTAGGCCGAAATGGGCCGGGTGCGGTTTGAAGCGCAAAGTGTCGAGTATCAGAACACGCAAGCCTTCCAGGCGCGGCCAACTCTCACGCGGGATCTGGCTGACATCGGTGCAATAAGCGACATCGCCGATCCGGAACCCCAACACGTCAAAATGAGCGTGGATGAGCGGGATAGGCGTCACCTGTTGGCCGAGGACGTAAAACGGCTCCGTACCGATGCGCTCAAAGGCCAGCTTGGGGACCATGCCGGCAGGAAGCGAATCGGCTTCCGGGCCGAAGGCGTAGGAAAAGACGGTGCGAATCTTGTTCTCGACTTCGGCCGTGCAGTATAACGGGACCGGCCTGCCCAGCAGACGCGCCAACGGCCGCAAATCGTCCAGGCCGAACAGGTGGTCAGCATGATAATGCGTGAACAACGTGGCGTGGATGAGACGGATGCGCTCGCGGAGCAGTTGCAGGCGCAGTTCCGGCGGCGTGTCGATGAGCAAGTTGCCTTCGTGGGTGCGAATGAGCACAGCGCAGCGATAACGGTGATTGCGGGGGTCCGACGATTGGCACACAGCGCAATCGCAGCCGATCATGGGCACGCCCATCGACGTGCCGGTGCCCAGGAAGGTAAACGTCCGCGTTTGCGCCATCATGCACTCGATACAGAAAGGACCACCTCAATTCGGCCCAGAACTCCCTTTGGGGAGAAAGGAGAATACCTCACATAAATCCATCTTCTTCCAAAACCTGCGGATCGGCCAGACCGTGTGGTTCATTCGTGAGCAAGAAAATGCTATCCTGGGCAAGAGAAGCCTTGGGCAAGAAGGACCGCTGCGTGAGTTCACCGTCGTGGGCCACGTCCCTTTACCCCTGGACTCGATCCTCGTCGAAGTCGTCGCGGCATTGCGGCGGCAAATAACATTGTACAGCGCCCGCCGACGAGAGCGGCTAAGACGACACGCATCGTACCGTTAGCATCCTCCCGCAGCGTACTGGACGCCGAGTTGTTCCTGGGTATCGCTTCGGCGGGGCCCAAATGCCACGAATCGTCGGCGTGCCGCCTGAAGGAAACAAAGACCATGTCGTACCGACACAAAGAAACGCCCCGGAGTCGGCGCGTTCTGCCTGACGTGGTGCGCGAGAAAGTGCGCCCCCCGTTGGCCGTCGTTCTTGGCTCGCCGGCAGAAGTGGCCCATTGCTTGAGCTTTCTGGACGGCATCGAAACCACGTGCTATCAAATGGACCTGTATCAGGCCGAACGTCTGCAAGCGGAACTGGCCAAGCAGCAAACGGCGGCGACGGTGGTAACGGCGGCGGACTTATGGGACCTGCCGGCGGATTTTCAGACTGTGCTATATCTGCCGGCGCGGGCCGGCGAACGCGCGCTAAAAATCGACATGATCGAGCAAGCGTTCCACATTCTGCGGCCGCACGGCACGCTCTTTGTCTGGTCGCCCTATGAGACCGACTCGTTCTTTGCCGGCCTGCTCAAGAAAATCTTTGGCCGCGCCCACACTTCCTATCTCGGCGGTGAAACTGTGGTGTGGGGCCGACGCGAGGGCGACCGGCCGCGCCGCCGCCATGAGGTCACTTTCCAAGCCCGTATCGCCGGTGGGCCTCCGTGTCGCTTCCTGTCGCGCCCTGGTGTTTTCTCCTACGGTCGTTTTGACCACGGCGCGCGGGCACTGGTCGAAACCATGACGGTACATCCGGGCGATTGGGTTGTCGATCTCGGCTGCGGCTGCGGCACCAACGGTATTTTCGCTGCCCAACGGGCGGGGACCACGGGCCACATCGCTTTCGTCGATAGCAACGTCCGCGCCGTCGCCCTCGCGGAGAGGAACGCTCGCAACAACGGTGTGGCTGATTTTCACACCGTGGCTTCCAGCCGTATCGAGGGACTGGCGGAGGGCCGCTTCGATGTTGTCTTGGCCAACCCGCCTTATTACGCCAACAACGCTATCGCTCGGCTGTTCCTTGCCCGCTCGCACCGCTTACTCAAACCGGAAGGCCGCTTTTATCTGGTGACCAAACAAGCCCAAGAAATCGCCGACCGGATGAGGGAAGTGTTTAAGAACGTCGAGGCGCTCATGCACCGCGGCTACACGATCTTGTCAAACACTCCCGGTCAGGGCATTCGGAAAAAATGAAAGTGCTACCCCAAACAGGGGCGAGCGGGGGTGTTAACCCCCCGGTTGCGCTCCGAGCGAACCCACGACGAAAACAGGGCGAGCGGGGGG
>JAJPIY010000290.1 GCA_021324515.1 Planctomycetota bacterium | reverse complement strand
TGGGGGAGGGAGCCTTTTTCTCCCTCCCCCCTGGTGGGGGAGGGAGCCTTTTTCTCCCTCCCCCCTGGTGGGGGAGGGTTGGGGTGGGGGGGGAATTGTGCCAAATTCAACCGTGCCCAGTATAACATGGAATCGTGGCTTTGCGCAGTAGAAAATGGGAAACGCCTCTCGTGCTCACGCAAAACACAGGAACACGCCTCCTCGGCCTTGCCTACCCCTCAAGAAGCCACTGGATTTGTCTGCTGAGGGCTTTCCTTAACCGCTCCCGATCTGGTAAAATTTCGGTCAGGACAGGTCTCTCGCCGGGAGTGGATTGAAAATGGGGATCTACGACCGCGACTATGTTCGTCGTGACGGGCCCAGCTTCCTCGGATCGTTCACGAAGCGCGGCCAAGTCTGTAAATGGCTGGTCGGCATTAATGTCGTCGTCTTCATCATACAGGTGTTGACGCGGCCGGACGATTTCGAGCTTGGGTGGTTCACCGATGCGTTCGCCCTTGATGTCCAGCGCGTCTTGCACGGTCAAATCTGGCGGTTGCTTACCTATGCTTTTCTGCACGATCCGGGAACGATCTGGCACATCTTAATCAACATGCTGTTTTTGTGGTGGTTCGGCAGCGATGTTGAGGACCTATGCGGTCCACACGAATTTCTGGCCTTTTACCTGAGCGCCGCGCTGGCGGCGGGTTTGCTGTTTCTTTTTAGCTCGTTGCTGTGGATGCCACGCCTGCCCGCCCTGTCTTGCCTTGGCGCGTCCGGCGGAGTGATTGCGGTGTTGACGCTGTGCGCTATCTATTATCCGCGGCGGCGTGTCCTGTTGTTCTTCGTCTTGCCTGTACCGCTGCCGTTGTTCCTGGTGATCTTCTTGGCAGGCGATGCCTATGTGTTGTTCCTAAACAAATACGAGAGCAGCACAGCCGTGGCCGCTCATCTGGGCGGCGCCCTTTTCGCAGGCGTTTACCATCTGTTGCACATTCGCCTCCTCGATTGGCTGCCGCCCTTGTGGGACCAGCGCTACTTGCGCGGGCTATGGCAAAATTGGCGGCGTCGGCTGTTTGGGCCGCGCTTGCGACTTTACGTCGATGAAAATGCTAGGGAGAAGTGGAACGCAGCCAAACCCCGACCTTCTGCGGCGACTGCGGAGTCCATCTATCACCCCGAACCGAAGGGGCAGCCCTTGGTCAGTGCGCCGGTAGCCGACGAGCACCTGGAAGCGAAGATGGACGCTATTTTGGAGAAAATTTCGCGTGTCGGCAAAGAGAACCTCACGGAGAGCGAACGGGAGTTCTTGCTCCGCGCCAGTGAAATTTTCCGCCGCCGCCGTACTTAACCCCCTTCTTCGAGTTACGGCGAAATCTGCTATCATGACGCCATCGCTGCGAGTGACTGCGTCATGAAGATTGCGGAGCTTTTCTTTTCGATTCAGGGAGAGGGACGCCTTCTGGGCGTGCCGTCGGCCTTCGTGCGGACCACGGGGTGCCCCTTGCGCTGCGTCTGGTGCGATTCGGACTACACCTCCTGGCATCCGCAAGGCCAAACGATGACCGTCGGCCAAATCCTCTCTCGGCTGGCGGAATTTCCCACGCGCTATGTGGTCGTCACCGGCGGCGAGCCGCTTATCGCGGCCGGTATCGAGGAACTGTGCGCCGGGCTACGAGCGCACGGCTATCATATTACTATCGAGACGGCAGGAGTCGTGTTCAAAGACGTGGCCTGCGACTTAGCCAGCGTCAGTCCGAAGCTATCCAACTCGATCCCGTTCGCGCGCGAGGGCGGCCGCTGGGCCCAACGGCACGATCAGCTGCGGCTCCAGTTGGAAGTGATTCAGGCCTTTATAGATCATTCGGATTATCAACTCAAATTCGTCCTCTCACGGGCGGAAGACATCGCGGAAGTCCAGGCTATTCTAGGCTCTCTACGCGGCGTGGACCCGGCGAAAGTGTTGTTGATGCCGCAGGGAACCCACCGGGAGGAACTGGATCAGCGCGGCGCTTGGCTCGTCGAGCTATGTAAGCAACAGGGTTTCCGTTACTGCCCACGATTGCACATCGAGCTGTTCGGCAACCGCCGCGGCACGTAGCCTTATGGTTCAGAGTCTGCCGCTGGATTGGGGCAAGCGAAGCCGTGTCCTTTGGGCGAGCGGGGTTGTCCGAGGAGGGCGAGTGGGGTTGCGTCCGCGCCCCGAGGAGGCTTTGCCAAAATCTAGCGGCAGACCCACTCTAGTTCTTGCTCTTGACAGTCGAGAAAGAGGCCGTTGAAAATGAGAATGAAGGCGTCTCCGCACACTCGCAGAGCGGATGGGCTGCGCGGAACAGAGAGGGGCCGAACGTGAAACGTTTCTCTCCCGTCTTGAGCCTGCTCTTGCTAGTCCTTGTTCCTTTTTGGGGATTGGCAGACGATACAATCAAGGAATCGCTGCCGCAGCTCGCAAAGGCCTTCGGTGCTTATAGCGGCTCTCGTTTGGTCTTCGCGGCCGGGGATTTGCCAGAGGGGAGCTATCACGATCGCATGCCGTCTTTGGACGAAGACGGTCGGCTGCGTGCGGCGCGTATCGCCCTGCGCGAGATCCGCAAATTGCCGCCGCGCTACCTGGAAAAAATGGGGCTCAAGGCCGTCGGTCTCTTCGCGGCTTGCGTCTCCAATCAGGGCGACGGTTTTCGTCCCTACGACGAGTCCTTGAAAGGCTATCGTTTTTTCGGCATTTACAACGGCAAAAACGCTGTAGCTGCTGCGTATTACAGTGACACCCAGTTGCCAGCGACCTTGCATCACGAAATCTTTCACCACGTCGATGCCACGCTCCATGGCCAAACGCGGTTCACGGTCCACTTCGTGCGCGATGAGCGCTTTCAGGCGGCGCTGTCGGGAGTAGATCCCTATCCGCCGCTGCGCCTTGTTGAGGCAGACCTGACAGCGCTGCGGAAGCTCAGCAAGGGACTTGTACTGGAGAATGCCGTCAGCAACTACGCCGAAAAAAGCGTGGGTGAAGACAAAGCGGAGACGGCTCGCTATCTGATGATGGCGCTGCCCGATGCACTGGTGCAGATGGCCACTCGTCCGGAGTTGGCCGGCAGCCAGCGCTTGTTGCACGTACTCCACAAGTACGAGCAGGCAATTCCCAATGGCCCCAGCGCCGCCTGGTTCGTCTCCGTCGCTTTAGGGCGATCACAAGAACAGAAGAAGGGGCCTTCTCCGCATCCAAAACCTCTCAAATAATCTGTACTACGATACATCCATACACCAATGCGATAACGATACGGGACTCCGAGGGCGAGCGGGGGGTGTGAACCCCCCGGTAGGTTGGCGAGCGGGGGGTGTGAACCCCCCGGTAGAACTACCGGGGGGGGACACCCCCCGCTCGCCAAGATGTCAGATCTCCCCGTGCCCAGTATGACGCGACAGGGCTGTTCGCGGTTTCAACGTGGGTAAGCGAATTGGCCATAAGTCCAAAAACGATGGTCGAGGGATTTTGCCTCGTTTGAAACTTTGCCTAGTTTGAAACCGCGAACAGCCCTGGGGGAGATCGCAGGGCTGTTTCCTTCTCTGGTGCTTCTTCATGATGGGCAAGATGGGTAGGTGCCCAGTGGCCCTAGTGTGACGAAATCGCCGAGAAGGAAACAGCCCTGGGGGAGATCGAATTCGGGTGGCAACGCGGGTGGGAAATATGGTAAGCTCGATATTAGTTAAGGTCATGGAGGACCGTACATCCTTCGCCTGTTTCCGCTTGCTCCCAACTTGTACGGGTACTCCTTACCCGATGAGATTTTGTACAGGGATGTTCGTCCTCCTCAGAGTTGCGGAGGTATATCGTGCCACGCATTTTTTGCTCTCGGAACAGGATTGCCCATTCGATTAATCGCCTGGTTTGCTCTGGAGCTCGCGTTGGGCGGCCCTATGCCGCTTCGCTGGTCGTCGTCTGCTTGACCGTCCTGTCGGCGAAGGCAAGCGACGAGCCGCAGGAGAAAGCTTCGCGCTCTTCTCCGCCAAGCCTAGAAGCGAAAAACGAGGGTATCGCGGGCGCCTTGGTGATCGTGGGCGGAGGCGGCTTCCCCGACGACATCCGCGATCGCTTTCTCCAGTTAGCCGGCGGCAAAAAGGGGCAGCTGGTCGTCATCCCCACGGCCAGCGAGCGTGCCGACCGCCTGCATATTTTCCCAAGCTTTGACTACTGGAAAGCGCAAGGGCTGGCCTCGGTGTCGCTGTTACACACGCTGGATCCGAAACAGGCCAATGATCCGTCGTTCGTCAAACCGCTGACAGAGGCGACGGCGGCGTGGCTGGACGGCGGTGATCAAACGCGGTTAGCCAAAGCCTATCATGGCACCGCTGTGGAGAGGGAATTGCGGCGGTTGCTGGCCCGCGGCGGCGTTATTGGCGGCACCTCAGCTGGCGCCTCGATCATGAGCGAGGTCATGATTGCCGGCGGCGAGCGGCAAGTGCGCGTCAGCGAAGGGTTTGGTCTGCTGCCCAATGTGGTCATCGACCAGCATTTCCGCAACCGCAATCGCCAGAAACGATTGCTCAGCGTGCTGGCCAAGCATCCCAGCTGCCTGGGGCTGGGCATCGATGAAGGGACGGCGGTAGTGGTGAAAGGCCACACCTTTAAGGTGCTGGGCAAGGCCAACGTCTCGGTGTGTCTGCCGCCCACGGAACATGACGAGGGTACGGTGAAACTGCTCAAGGCCGGCGAAGAAGGCGATCTGCTCAAACTCAGTGAAGATGTGATGGCCCGCCTCAAAACGCCGAGCGAAAGCAAATCGATGGCTGCCAAGACGGCAACCACGCCGTAATCAGAATGAGGAGTGAGGAGAAAAGAAGCGTTTGTTCTCCTCACTCCTCACTCCTCACTCCGGACTGGATCTGTTTCACAATGTCTAACCCTACTTCCGCGCTCCACACCGCCAGGAGACGCCGTGTCAGCGCGCCGGGTTTACCATCGCCGATAGGGGTGCCATTGATCTTTGTGACCGGCATCAGACAGTAGGGCGTGCTAGTCAGGAAAGCTTCATCGGCGTTCAGGGCGTTGTAAACTTGCAGATCACGCTCTACAAACGGAATGCTCAGCTTGCTGGCCAATTCGATGACCATTGCCCGGCTAATGCCCGGCAGCGTGTTGACCGTGGTGGGCGAAACGATTGTGCCGCGTTCGACGATCAGAAAGTTGGCTGTGCTCGTCTCGGTGATGTTGCCCGCCAGGTCGAGAAGCAACGCCGACGCCTCCGGGTCGATCCGGCGTGCTTCCAGGTCAGCCAGGTAGAAATGCAATCGGCTACGGTATTTCACTTTGGGATCGTAGCACTGCGGCGGAACATGCCGGATCGAGGGCGTGATCAGATGCGTCCCGGTGAGCATCTTTTTCGCCCATAACTCAAACGGCAGAGGATAGGTGTGGATGCAGACCGTCGGCGTCGTCCGCGCGGGCCTTCCGGACATGCCGGCGTAGGTAGGGTATTCGCCGGCCGTGACGAAATGAACGAGACCTAATTCGCCGCCGTCATCGAGCAAGCGCGCGTTGTGTTCGATCAACTCTTGCGAGATGCCGACCAGTTGTTCCTTTGTTAGACCGATGTCCATGCCCACGTAACGCAGCGAGCGGAACAGCCGATCGAGGTGATCGTGCAGCCGCCAGGGGCGTTTGTGGAAGGTGCGTGTTTGCTCTGTGACCGTGGCCCCTAACACGATGCCGGCGTCGTAGATAGCGATGTGGGCCTGCGAGGCCGGCACCATTTGGTTGTTCAGAAAGACGAGCGGTTCGTTCATAAGATTGTTACGCCGGCCAGCACTGGGAACCGCCGTCTACTCGGATCACCTGGCCGCTGATAAAACGGCCCTCTTCCGAAGCCAGGAAGGCGACCACGGAAGCGATCTCGTGCGGCCGGCCATAGCGGTCCAGCGTGCCTTCTTCGATCAGTTTTCCCTGGTCGATGTTGTGGATGACCAGAAAACGATTGGTCACGGTCCCTCCCGGGGCAACGCAGTTGACCGGGACATTATAGCGACGCAGCTGCACGGCCAGGCAGCGCGTATACTCGTGTACGGCCGCTTTGGCCACGGCGTAGATGGCGCCATCATCGCGGCCGAAGGTGCCCGCGATCGAGCCAATGGTGATGATCCGGCCACGCTTTCGTGCCATCATGCCCGGCGCCACGGCACGACAACAGAGAATGCAAGACAACAAGTTACGGTCGAGGACGGCCCGGATGTCAGCCAGCGGGATGCCGAGGCAATCATCGGGATTGGGCCGACCCCCGCGACCGACGCCGGTGCCGCCGGCGCCAATATCGCCGCCCGCGTTGGCCACCAAAATATCGATCGGCCCCAGCCGTGTTTGCACGGCCTCGGCCATGCGCTTCACTTCGGCCTCGTCGGTAACATCGCCCCAAATCGGCATGACATCGCCGCCCGCCTCGGCGGCAACGTCCCGCGCCACTTGCTCCATCGATTCGCCTTCGCCAAAGGAGCGCGGCGAGTCGAAGCGTGTGCCGTGTATCGCCACCGCTGCGCCGAGTTGACAAAGTTTCGTGGCCATGACGCGGCCCAAGCCGCGCGACGAGCCTGTCACCCAGGCGACTCGTCCGGCGAGTGGTTTGTCTGTCATCGTGTACCCTTTCGGTGTCGGTGTCCCAGAGTCTCAGTATGAGAGCGCAGAGCGGAGAGGTCAACGGAAAAGCCAGCCAATTGTCGCTCCGAGAATACAATCCTCAGAGACATGCGGGAGGAAATAACGAGGGCAGAGAACTTCAAGCGTCTGACAGATTTTTCTTACTCGCTCAGGGCATCAGCAAAGACCGCCTTGACAAGTCGCCTTGGGGAACGATCTCCGCGACAACGCTGGGACAGGTCGAAACAATCGTGCGTTGGCTGTTAGGATTGTGATTTCAACTCTTGCCCAGAAGCAAATCGATGACCCACCAAGCGTGATAATGCGCGCCGCAGAAGCGCACGGGACAACTCACAATTGCTTCTCTGCCATCTCCAGCGCCCGCAACAACCCCCGCGCCTTGTTCAGCGTCTCCTCGTATTCGTTGGCAGGGATGCTATCAGCGACAATACCGGCGCCGGCTTGCAAATATACCGTTTGGCCTTTCAGGACCAGTGTCCGCAGGGCGATGCACGTGTCCATGTTGCCGCTGAAATCGACGTAGCCGACCGCGCCGCCGTAGGGGCCGCGGCGGTGGGGCTCCAGTTCGTCAATGATTTCCATGGCCCGCACTTTCGGTGCGCCGCTGAGTGTGCCGGCCGGCAGGCACGCGCGGAGGGCATCAAAAGCAGTCTTGCCCGGTTGCAAACGGCCCGTCACCGTGCTGCACAAATGCATGACGTGGCTGTAGCGCTCCACCGTCAACTCGTCGCTCAGCTGCACGGTGCCGTAACGGGCGACGCGGCCAATATCGTTGCGGCCCAGATCGACGAGCATGATGTGTTCGGCGCGTTCCTTCGGATCGGCTTGCAGCTCGGCGGCGAGGCGCGCGTCTTCCTCTTCGGTACGGCCACGCGGGCGAGTGCCGGCCAAGGGGCGGATCGTCACCTTGTCACCCTCGACGCGGACCATGATCTCCGGCGACGAGCCAACCAGACACAGCGGCCCCGATTTTAGATAAAACAGGAACGGGCTTGGATTGACGACACGTAAGGTCCGGTATATGTCAAAAGGCCGCGCTCGCGTCTCGGTCTGCAAGCGCTGGCTGAGGACGACCTGGAAAATGTCGCCGGCATAGATGTATTCCTTGCAGCGCTGGACGGCGGCTTCGAAGGCGGCGCGCGCGAAGTTGGAGCGGTAAGGGATTTGCACTTCGCCGAGCGGCTGAATGTCAGTCAATTGCAGGTCAGCGACGCCTTGGTGCAGCCGTTCCACCAAGCGGTCAACGCGCTCACAAGCAGCGTCATAACAGCGGCGCAGGTTGGCCGGATCGACATGGGCATGGGCGACGACAGCTATCGTCTTGTTGAGGTGGTCGAAGATGACCATGCGATCGTAAAAAGCGAAGCAGAGGTCCGGCAAACCACGATCGTCCGGCGGCGGGTTCGGCAAGCGCTCGACGTAGCGAACGGCGTCATAGGCCGCATAACCAACCGCTCCTCCGCAGAAACGCGGCAGGCCCGGCAGCGCCGGCGCACGATAGGCCGACAGACGTTCCTCCAACAGATGCAACGGATCGGCATGTTCCAACTCGATCGGGGAACGGGACTGCGGCAACCCTTCGTCCATGCGCACTCGGTTCCCAAATGCCTGGAAACGCAAGAAAGGGCCAGAACCGACGAAGCTGTAACGGCCCAGACGTTCGCCACCGATAACGCTCTCGAACAGAAACGACCAGTCGCCCTCCTGGATCTTGCAAAAAGCGCTCACCGGCGTCAGCGTGTCGCCGATCAGCTGGCGATAGACCGGCACCAGCCCCACCGCAGGGACGGAGGAGCGGGTTAATTCGACAAATTCTTCAAAAGTCGGACGATAACGCATTTCCGTTGTCGGCCCTCGGTTTTCCGGTTTCCCCGTTTGGGAGTTCATGTTATGTTGTACAGAAAATGGAAGATGATATGAATTGTCCAACCTGTCACCTAGAAAACGTCTCCGAAGCTGTCACCTGCCCTAACTGTGGGCGCCCCTTGCATACCTCCAAAGACCGCCCGGTTCGCCGTTCCGCATCACGTCGCCGCAACAGTCGCAATGGCGATGCCGCCGAGGCGGCCGTGGACAACAATAACCCCGAGGCGTGGCGGGCTTATCGCTTGTCGCTGTGGGCGGTTGTGCCGGGCTTGGGCTTGCTGCTGGGACCGGTCGCAACGGTGCTTGGCTGCCGGGCCTTGCGCACCGTCGGCGACGATTTCTCGGCCCACAATCGCGCCAAGGCCGCCATCTTTTTCGGCGTCGTTTGCACTCTCACGCAATGGCTGGGCATCGCCCTGATCTATTCCAGTTGGTCCTGACGAGCTGGATTGACAGCACCAACTGGGCGGGTTACCATCTTGTCCTGGTAGCGCGTTCTTTGCAGAGCGCAGGAATAAAGGAGACGGCCTCGGGCCGGAGCAGGAAGCAGGAATGGATCATTACGAACAGGTTCCTGGTTGGTTTGATTTCGCTGATATCTACGATCACATCCTTGCACGGGCGCGCGATGGGGCCGTCTTCGTCGAGGTCGGGGCCTACCTGGGCCGCTCCAGCCTTTACTTAGCCTCGCGCATCCAGTGGTCAGGCAAGAAGATCCGCCTCTACGTTGTCGATCTGTGGGACGGTTGGCTCTACGAAGATTGCGACGAGCATCACTCCGCGGGGGCCGGGAAGGAGAATACCGATGTATTCTGGCATTTCATTCGCAACGTTCGCCGCGCCGGCGTCGAAGATGTGATTTGCCCCTTAAAGATGCCGTCGGAACAAGCAGCGAGTTTATTCGAAGATGGGACCCTCGATTTCGTATTTCTCGACGCCGATCACAGGTATGAAGCCGTCCGTCGTGATCTAGAAGTGTGGTTCCCCAAGATTAAACGGCGCGGCGTCTTGGGCGGACACGACTATCTCCATCCCGATTTCCCTGGTGTGCGTCGCGCTGCCGATGAGTTTTTCAGGGAGCAGGGATTACCGGTACAGGTACACGGCACGTCTTTTTTGGTGACCAAGCCTAGCCCGCGCTGGCTCAACGCAGCCACGCGCGCCTATCGCCGCCTCTGCCGAAGCCAGAGGTCAGAAATCAGAAGTCAGCCGGAAACCATTTTCTGACTTCTGACCTTTATGAATCGGCAGATTTGTTGGCCACGACAGCCGGGGTCGCAGGAGTGGGAGGCGAGGCGTTTTTGCTGCCGTGGATGGCGTCGTAGACTTCCTGGCGATGCACCGGGACTTCCTTCGGCGCCACAATGCCAAGGCGAACTTTGTCGCCGCGGATCTCCACCACCGTGATGGTGATGTCGTTGTTGATGACGATACTTTCGTTTTTTTTCCTGGACAGTACTAGCATCGCCGCCTATCCTTCTCTAAGTAAGTCTGGGCTGAGGGCCGCTCTCCCCCCATGTTTACAGCGTCCCGCTAGGCCACACAGTGGGTGGGAAGAATGTAGACACGCCGGGTCAAGGTTCCGCTTCCTCTGCGGGATTTAGGTGAAATCTCGGCAAGGCAATCTGGTCCTTTGTTCCGTGGAACGGTCACAACCCGTGGCTGTTCCGAGACTTCCTCACTTTTCAATGTATCGGCGCATGTTGGTCCCGTCAAGGGGTTGTCACCGCTTTTTCCCATTTTTTCTCGTTTTCGGCATAGCGCTTGATAGGAACGACTTGCCCTTGCCGACCACGACAGAAGATGGTTATGGTGCGGGGCGATAGGAAGCGGTTCAGGAGGAGGCGCGGATGCCGGAAGGAGTGGGAACACGAAAAGCGGGGCTGTATGTTCTGATGGCCGCGCTCGCTTTGGCGCAGGGCGGCTGTTTGCTGGCCGTTGCTGGCGTGGCCGGCGGCGCCGCCGCTACCGGCTATTTCTATTACAAAGGCCGCGTTTACCGCGATTTCCCGGCGTCTTTCACCGAGGTACACAATGCCGTCCGCGCCGCTTTGCTCGACTTGAACTTTATCATCTTCTCGGAGCAAGCCAAAGACGGCAAGGCCCTCTTGGTCACGCAAACGACCAACGGCAAGAAGGTGCGCATCTATCTCGACTGCCTGTCCAGTCCCATCCCTGCCGAGGGCCTGCTTACACGCGTGTCGATCCGCGTGGCCTGTTTCGGCGATGAGGCCGTCAGCGCGCGTATCTTCGATCAGGTGGCCTTTCGCTTGAGCCATCCCGGCCCGGTCGCTCCTCCCCCAGCAGGACCGCCGCCGACGGCAGCCCCACCCCCCATTCAGGCGACTGGTTTCCAAACCTCCGAGCCGAAACTCGCTCCGGCAAAGAAGCCCGAGTCGAAACCGTAAAGGAAAAGGCGTTGACACTGCTTCGCTTCCGATAGCGGCCCGGATACAATCTCCGGATGGACGTGCTAGGACTCGACATTGGCGGCGCCAATCTCAAAGCGGCTCATAGCAGTGGCCTCGCGCACAGCCTACCTTTCGCTTTATGGAAAACTCCCGCTCTTTTGCCCGATGCCCTGGACCGTTTGCTCCAGGAGATGCCGCCCTTCGACGCCTTGGCCGTCACCATGACAGGTGAACTGTGCGATTGTTTCGAGAGCAAACGGCAGGGCGTCCTTGCCATCCTCGAGGCGGTAACGGCGGTTGCCCAACAGGCGCCTGTCCAGGTTTGGTGCCACGAGGGCCACTTTATCGATGCAACCGCGGCCCGCGCTACGCCGCTACAGGTGGCCTCGGCGAACTGGTTGGCCCTGGCCACCTTTGCTGGACGCTATGCCCCCAAAGGACCGGCCCTGCTCATTGACATCGGTTCGACGACCACCGACATCGTACCCTTACTCGACGGCCGACCGCAACCGGCGGGACGCACCGATCTGGAGCGATTGCACTCTTCGGAGTTGTTGTACACCGGCATTCGCCGAACGCCCTTGTGCGCCCTGCTGGGCGGCTACGGCGCAGCGGAGGTATTCGCCACCACGCTGGACGTGTATCTGCTTCTCGATTTTCTTCCCGAAGATCCAACGGACAACAACACGGCGGACGGCAGGCCCGCAACGAAAATCTGTGCCGAGGCGCGGATCGCACGCATGCTCTGCGCCGATCGGGAAACCAGCACTGCGGAGGAGCGAGGCCGCCTTGCCACGCTTGCTTGGGGTAACCAGTCGATGCTGCTCGGTGAAGCGTTTCACCGGGTGGCACGCCGCCTACCCGCTTTGCCGCAAACCATCCTGTACGCTGGTGAGGGCGAGTTTCTCATCCAGGATGCTCTCGAAGACCAAAAGGGCGTCCCGCCCTGCCGCGTGGTGTCCCTCTGCCGGGAACTAGGCCCGGCCATCTCGCGCGCTGCTTGCGCCTACGCCGTAGCGATACTGGCCGCCGAAAAGGGCTGAAGTCATGTCTTGGGTCACTGTTGTCAAGGTGGGCGGCAGTCTCTACGATCTGCCAGACCTTGGTCCTCGTCTGCACCGCTGGCTTGCTCTCGCATTCCCACGCTCCTCCGCGGGAGAACGTTCCGACCGTCGCCTTGTTCTGGTCCCTGGCGGCGGCCCCCTTGTGGATGCACTGCGCCGTCTCGATCACTGCCACGGCCTCGGCGAGGAAACCTCGCATTGGCTGGCCCTTCGCACCCTGACCGTCAATGCCCATTTCCTCGCCGCTTTGCTGCCGTCTGCGTGTGTAATCGAAGAGACCGGCAAGCTGGATCACGCTTGGGACAATGATTTATTGCCGATCCTCGATGTCCACGCATTTGCGCGCGACGACGAATACCGTCCTGGTCGTCTGCCGCACAGCTGGGCCGTCACCAGCGACACCCTGGCCGCACGCCTCGCTGTCGTGCTCCAGGCCGCCGAGCTGATTTTGCTCAAATCCATAACCATCCCGGACGGGATGGATTGGCGCGAAGCGGGCCGGCTGGGCCTGGTCGATGCGCAGTTCGCCGAAGTATTGCCCCATGCCGCGCCGGACTTGCGCGTGCAGACAGTCAATCTGCGGACAGAGGATTGGTAGACGCCAAGAAAGCCTGCGGACGCAGTAGAAAGAGACACAAACCGTGGCGAATGGAGTGGCATCAGCGCCCCGCGTTTTTGCACGGCGAGCGGGGTTGCGTCAGCGCCCCGAGACGGTCTCACCAGGGGTGAGCGAAACAGAGGAGTCCCTCCCTATGGAGAAGACGGCAGACAACTACAAGTCGGTGGAAGCATCTATTATGTCCGAGACCTGGAGCAAGAGAGAAGGCAGCATTTGACTGACTGCCGTGTCTAGACTGACGCCATTGTTCATTAGAACTGTGGTGAACAAGTTGTATTCTTCAATATTCAGATAGAAAGATGATACAAGAGCTTGTCCTGGGTCTTGCCCTTGCTGCATCAGAGAGAGAGCGGTTTGAATGTACAGATTGAGCAGCCCGATCTGCACGGATTGCAATTGCGCGGGTGAGAGCGGTTGGTGGAATAGATCGTCGATCCTCTCGACAATAGTAGCGGCCATGATGTCCGGCAGGGCCAGGAAGGGGGCCTGCCCTTGCTGCATCAGGTCCTGGACAGTCTGAAAGAGCAGCGACGGCAAGCTCCTCTCGATGGAAACAGCTTGCCCCATCGAAAGCGGCTGGCTCAAGCCGTCTTCGATGGTCTCAAAGTCCGGGCTGGCCGCTATGCTCTGCGGAAGGCCCGGTGGAAGCGGTGCTTCGTGGATGGACGCGCCATCCGTGGCGCTTGCCGAGGCGCCATCCTCGGAAATGGTCACGAGGATCGAGTAGGCGCCCTCCGCGTTGTAGGTGTGGGAGCCTGCAACGGCGTAGGTGCCACCGGAAAGGACCACGTTGACCGGGGAGACACTTCCATCGCCCCAGGAGACGAGGGCGGTGAAGGCGCTGGGCGGCTCGACCGTTTGGGCATGGGTAAACGTCGCCAACATCACATTGTTTAGTGCCGCGAACTCTACCGTGGTGAAGCTCACGCCGCCCATCAAGTTGATCGCATCCTCCGATACGGACGTAGTCACCGTAACGGAGTTGTTCAACGGAGTCGGATCGGAGGTGGAGGAGGAGACCGAAGCAGAGTTGGTGAGGTCGCCGTCCTCCGTAGTCTGGACGATGATCGTGCCCGTGACTGTGTTGCCGGCGGTCAGGGCGCCCAGGGCAACGCTGATGGTATTTCCCGAGGACGAAACGGGCGCGGCACCGAAGTTCGCTGACACGAGCGTCATGTCGGTGGACAGAACATCGAAGAGAACGACGTTCTGGGCGTCGGACGGGCCATTGTTGGTGACGGTGACGTTATACGTTATTTTGTCCCCTTCCACCACGGGCGGCGGCGGAGACACCGTTACGGCCAGGTTGGCGGAGGTAATTAACGTGCTGGAAACCTGGGCATTATCGGGGATCGTTGGATCGGTAGTGGTTGTCGTGACACTGGCCGTATCGGTCAAGAGGTTGCCATTAGGTAGCAAGTTGCTGGGAGCATGGGCGAAGAACTGCAAGACATCCGTGTTTCCCGCGGTGACGATGGTGGCAACAAGGTTGTTCCCTTGGAGGGTGAATGTATCGGGTCCGCTGAACTGCGCCGCCGGCGTCGCCTGGAAGGCCAGCCCGGTGGGTAGGAGGTCGGGGACCGTGACGTTCTGTGCATCGGAAGGCCCGTTGTTCACGATCGTGACTGTATAGGCGACGTCCGTGCCCGCCGTTATCGTGGACGGCCCGCTTACGGAGACGATCTGCACGTCGGCGGAGGTCGTCACTGTACTTTGGGCTGTCGCAGTGTTATTGAAGAGATTCGGATCAGGGACGGTAGTGGATGAGGAGGTAATTGCTGCTGTGTTGGTGATGTAAGAGGAAGCTGCAAACGTGCTCGGTATCTTGACGACAACCTTGAAGACATCGGACGTGCCTGCTTTTATGATGCTACCCGTGGGGAGCGTGAAAGTAGCCGTGTTCCCGGCAATAGTCTTGTTGAAACTGTCCGTGTTGTTGGGGTCTGCGTCGGCACTCATTAGGATCAAGCCAGAGCTTAAGGTGTCTGTTAGCGTGACACTGTCGATGTCGGAAGGGCCATTGTTGGTCACTGTGATCATGTAAGCGGCGGTCCCTCCTGCCGTGACAGTGGAAGGACCGACGTCCACTACGGACAAGTCGGCAGCCTGACCGACCGTGAAGTGGGAGATAGTCGTGCCCCAGTTACCAGACGAGCTGGATATGGTATTGGCATACTCGTTGACAGCCCAGAAACTGCCGTCCGCATCAACATTGATGCCGCTCAGGTCCCCGGCACGCATGCCTACCGTGTCCGAATACGTTTGCA
Organism: Planctomycetota bacterium; assembly: GCA_021324515.1. Lineage (GTDB taxonomy): Bacteria > Planctomycetota > Planctomycetia > Gemmatales > Gemmataceae > JAJPHU01. The sequence continues at coordinate 8,137 of JAJPIY010000290.1, read as the reverse complement.
ATCCCGCTTGCACGAGTACAGGCGTCTCCATTGTCCCCTTGGGATCGGATGGAGTTCGTCCGGTTACATACATCGAGATATACTGTCCAGGGACAGTCCCCGTCTCCAGGAAGCTCATTCCGATGTCGCCGCGGGAATTGATAGTGATTCCTGGGTAGGCAGCATAAGTCGCATAAGGGGGGCCGGCATTGGTATTGACATCGCCTTGGTCCAGCAACGCCGGCATCCCTGGGCTGACGTTGAGTTCGTACCACCGCGCGTCATCCTCCATAGAATTGGTAGTATTACCTACCGTCTGGGTTGCCACCAGGACATTATTGGCCTCCGCAGCTTGTAGGATTCTAAAGTCTACTTGTCCATCAGGACCGCCAGCAATGGCTTTGCCGTTCGGCTGTTGGAGCGGTTGAGGTGCATTGAAAGGGTTTACAGATAGGGTAGTTGCTGCCCCAAGATTGGGTTTCGTTAGGGCGCCAGTATTGTCCACAACAGGCATCGAGTACACGTCGATTTTGTAGTGCTGGCCCTGCGCGTTCGTAGATGTGTCCACAACTAACATCCACATGGGATCGCCCGTCGTTTTCCCTGTGTCGTCCTGCATGGCTGTTGGCCGAAGTGAGAAGATCGAATTGTTTTGCGGATCATTGCCGGCATCTGCTTGTTGGTACTGGAGCGTGCCTTTGACGAGATTACTCATACTCACGGTGGTGATCAGGGAATGAGACGCACTCCCGTCGGAACTTATCTCATTAAGTGTGAATACCAATGCGTCTGCATTGTAGCCGAGGTTGCCTGGATAGTCGGTGAAAAAGTTTGGCAGATTTGATCCGTTGTATTTTGGATCTTTCTCCGTTGTGTCGATCTGGTAAAATTTCCAGTCCGCATTCGTCAACGATTGAGGGTTGGAATTATTCGAAATGGCGATGTCGAACACAGCGGCGCCGGTGCCTCCTGTAATCCCCGGGTCGCTGATATTCTGGTCCCCGACGATAAACCGCCCGACCAGATTGTCATAGATGACAACAGGATCCGAGAAGTGAACAGGATTGGGCGGTGGCGGAGAACCTGGGGGCGCAGGGGGCGGCGGCAGGGAAACAGGCGCCAGCTTGCCTTGCGTAGTAAAGAAATCATCGAGAAAATCGGAATTGGGACCGGCTGTGCCGGGGAGCAGTTGCCCCGTCGATTTGCTATAGATAGCGATCGTCTGATTGACAGTTTCTACATAGCTTTGCGGTCCCACGGCGCCTTGGCTATCGGGGGCATAGCCCTGGTTGGCTAAACCTTGAAAAGAACTATTCAGGACTGTCGGCACCGTCCGCTCCTCTAGGCGTTCCAGCGAAGGACGGAACGCTCGCTGGCGAATTCGGCGTTTTCGCGCCAGGGTTCGGTCCTCGTTCGCTGTATGCCAGAACATTCGTTGCAGCCAATTTCGCCAAGTGGATGTCTGGGAAGATCGCATGGTGTCGCACTCCAGGAGCAAAAACAAGTACGGGGGGATGAAAACATTCTCGTAAGCAGGTTGCCGGATTGCGGCGTCTGTCTTCGACGATGTTTAGCGAGCGAGGCATTGGCATGTGTCCCGCTCGCCGTTGACTACGCTCACGCAGGGCGGTTAGAAGTTGGGCGTCTGCGTAAAGTCGATGGGTGCAAGTCCACCCAAGGTAAAGTTGTTTGTCATGGCGGTAACGTCTTTTTGCACGTCCTGACTCTGCATAATGCCGTCCGCTTGATCGACCGGATCCGTGAACGATTTCACAGGATCGAGGTTCAAGACCTTGCCGAAGTACAGAACGATCAGGTCCGTCGAGTCGCCGGCCTGAAACTCAGCGAAAGCGACGGAGTTGATGAAGGTTTGATCGGCAGAAGATGCGGCGTGGATGGCATGCTGCTCCGTCAGCAGCCGTTGAAGATCACTTACCGCTACGGAGAGCAACTTGGTCAGTTGCCCCCCATTGGACTGCTTCGCACCATTAACAGCGGCGGTCAGGTCATTCGCCGTCGTTTTCATGTCCGTGACGATTGCATTGAGCGGCTGCGCCAGTTGCTGGACGGTATTGCCGCTGAGCAGAAACGATGGTTGAAAGCGATCTTCAAGCGCTTCCAAATGTGGTTTGAACGTGGGCCGCGAAGAACGTTGATGTTGCATGGTTGAACCTCCCAAGAAAGTGAGTGCTGATGGCGCCGAGACACACGGTCGGGGCGCGCAACTCTCTCGTCGGCTTGTCGGCGAGACCTCGGCGAGGTCCCAAACCGCCGGCAAGCGCTCAAACCAAGCGTTTTCGTAGAGAAAAGGAGGACAAGATCCGGCCCCATTGCCGAGCAGGGTGAGAAATTCCATCTGCTGGGCGACTCTGAGGTAGTTGGGCGTCCTCAATCTCCTCTATATCCCTAAGCACGGTTTTTTGGAAAAGCGGCGTGCTTTTTAGAAATTTTTCCCAATTTTTTTGGCCCTCCTCCCCGCGACAATCGCAGGAGGGGGACGCAGAACATCCAGACGGGCGTTGCCGCGCAGAGCGCGGCAACGAGAAAGAAATCCGCCGTACGCCCCTTTTCCCTTTGTCTTTCCCGTGGGCGTCCGTTATGCTGGGGAACGTAATCTTTATCCAGTTTCCGCAGTTTACAGGGGGAATGGGGCCGTGTCGTCGGGATCGGGAACACCGAAAGAGGCGGTGGAGGTGGAGAAATGGATTGTTGAAGCTCACCAAGGCAACCGCGAGGCGCTGGGGCGGCTGTTGGATATGTGCCGGCATTATCTGCTCCTGGTGGCCAGCAAGGAACTTGCTCCGGCGCTGTGGGCCAAGGTGGCCCCCTCGGACATCGTACAGGACACGCTGTTGGAAGCGGCCCGCGATTTCTCCGATTTCCACGGCGGCGGCGAGGAAGAACTGCTGGCCTGGCTGCGCGGCATCTTACGCCACAACGCCGCGAACGTTCGCCGTCATTTCGAAACCGCAAAACGAGACGTGGCCCGCGAGGTGCCTCTGGAGGAAGCGGCGGCCGCTGTTTCTGAGACCCCCAGTCGGCAGGCACAGGCCCGTGAACAGGATGAGCAATTGGCCAAGGCCATCGGCCAACTGCCGGAGCATTATCGGCAGGTGCTCCTCTGGCATTCGACCGAGCACTTGACCTTTGCGCAGATTGCTGACAAGCTGAACAGCACAATAGACGCCGTCCGCAAGCTGTGGGGACGGGCCCTGAATGAATTGGCCAAACTTTTGGATTCGCCCCATGAACCCACCTGATCCCGTCGATGGCGACGACGAACGCTTCGTGCTTCTGCTCGCGCGCTACAGCGAAATGTTGAGCGCTTTGGGCGATGCCGATTGGGCTTCCGAACTCGCTCTGGCCCCCAAGTTGCAACAGCGCTTGCAACGCGCCTTGAACTGTCTGCGCCGCTTGCAACACTTTCGGCTTCCCTCTCCGGGCATCGATGCCGTTACCAAGATCCTGGAGAAGGCGACCACGCCGCAGGACGACCTCGTCGGTAAGCAGCTGGGGCGTTTCCATATTGTGCGCATGCTCGGACGCGGCGGCGGCGGCATCGTCTTTTTGGCTTTCGATCCCGACCTGCGCCGCGAAGTAGCCTTGAAAGTGCCTCATCTGGTGTCGCTGTTGGCGCCGGAGCTGCGGCAGCGTTTTCTGCGCGAGGCGCGGACGGCGGCCCAACTGGATCATCCGCACCTGGTCCCGCTTTATGAAGTAGGCGAGTCCAACGGCGTTTGCTTCCTCGTTTCGGCGTACTGCGACGGCGGCAGCTTGGCCCAGTGGTTGGCGGCCCGGACCCGGCCGGTCCCGGCTCGCCAAACCGCAGAGTGGGTTGCTGCGCTGGCCGATGCTGTGCAGTATGTTCACGAGCACGGCATCTATCACCGCGACATCAAGCCGGGCAACATCCTTCTCGATAGGCGCGGACCTGCTGTCACGCTGCGGCTGACCGATTTTGGACTGGCCAAACAGATGGATTGCGACAGCAGCTTGACGGCGAGCGGCGCCGTACTGGGCACGCCCAGCTACATGGCGCCCGAACAAGTTGCGCGCCAGCCAAGCCCCATCGGCCCGCGTACAGACGTGTACGGTTTGGGCGCCGTCCTCTATGAACTGCTGACCGGTCGGCCGCCCTTCAAGGAAGCAACCATTGCGGCGACGCTGGAGCAAGTGCAATTGGCAGCGCCGGTACGGCCGCGGCAGCTGCGCTCGTGTGTTCCGTATAATTTAGAGATAATTTGTCTTAAATGTTTGGAAAAAAGGGCGGAACGCCGTTATGCCAGCGCGGCGGCATTGGCTGGCGATTTGCGGCGCTTTCTCGCCGCCCAGCCGATCCAGGCGCGGCCGCCCCGCCGCATGGAGCGGCTGGGCCGTTGGATACGGCGTCGCCCGTGGGCGGCGGCCTTCGGTTGCTTTATCTGCCTCGCGGGGCTGATCTTGCTTTCAGGCGGCCTTTACCTCCAGGTAATCAAACGCACTCATGATGCCGATTTCTCGGCCGCGATGCAACAACACGAGCACCATCAGAAAATCATTCGCCAAAAAGACCAGCGCCTACGCCAATATCGTTACGCTGATGCCTTCACCCTGGCGGCCCGGCACGGGAGCCAGCGACGCTTGAACGACCTGGCTGAACAACTGCAAATATGCAGATCCTCTGCTGGCGCCGACGATTTGTATGATCCGCGCGGCTTTGAGTGGTATTATCTGTCTGCCCAGGCCCGCATTCTGCGCTGGCAAATGCGCTCGCCCGATCCTTCGTTGTGGTGTGCAGCCTTCTCCGCCGATGGGACTGTTTGCGCCACCGGCCATGAGGATGGCGGCATTTGTTTATGGGACCGGACCAGCGGTCGGATGCAGCAAGAATTGGCGGGCCACAAGCTGCCTGTCTATGCCCTGGCTTATTCCCGTGATGGCAAGTATCTTGTTTCGGGAGGCGGCAAAAAAACGGATCGCCGCAACGAGGGCGAGCTTTTCCTATGGGATACGGCCACACGAAACTCACGGCCCCTTGTTGGAGGCCATTTGGCTGTAGTCAATGCCCTGGCTTTCTCTCCCGATGGCCGCAGCTTTGCTGCGGTCCTCGCCGATAACACCGTCAAGCTGTGGGAGGCGCCTTCCGGGACGTTTCGCAAAACCATCTCCTTTGCGGTCGAGGTCGCCTCTGTAGCCTTTCAGGCCGACAGCACGATCCTCGCCGTCGGCCACGTCGATGGGCGAATCTCCTTATGCGATACGACGAACGACCACGTCTTTGCCCATTGGCAGGGGCACCAGCGCTGCATCTGGTCTGTAGCCTGTAGCCAGGCCAACAGCTTGCTCGTCTCGGGCGGACACGACCATGTAGTACGGCTATGGGGACGCGACCCCAATCGACTGTTGGGTGAATATGGGCACGATAGTGAGGTCTGGGGCGTAGCGATTTCTCCCGATGAACGGACGGTGGCCTCCATCAGCCAAGACGGCGTCGTCAAGCTGTGGGACGTGAAGGAGCGGCGCGAGCGCTTCTGGTTCATGGTCTCGCCGGGGCATGGACGGTGTGTGGCGTTTTCTCCTGACGGTCAAGCCCTCGCCGTGGGCAGCCAGGACGGCAAGCTGGGGATGTACCAAGTGGCGCGTGCCACGGAAGCGACTTCTTGGCTGGGACATCAGCTCGGCCCCTTGCCGCGCGAGGTTTGGGCCGTCGCTTTTTCTCCCGACGGCAAGACGTTGGCGTCGGCGGGCGACGACCAGAGGGTGCGCTTGTGGTCTCCGGTCAGCGGGCGTCCCTTGAACACACTCCTGGGCCATCTGTCCTTGGTGAGCTGTATTGCCTTCTCCCCGGACGGTCAATTGCTCGCCTCTGGGAGCTTTGATCGCACAGCCAACGTCAAACTGTGGGATCCGGCCGCCGGTACGGAAACGGCTGCTTTGCTGGAGCATACCCAACCCATCAATGCCCTGGCTTTCGCGCCGGGCGGGAACATGCTGGCCACCGCCGGCCGCGATGGGATCGTATGTTTGTGGAACGTAGCTGCCAGGAACGCTCGCCCAATCCACCTTGGCTGCAACATTCGGTCTCTGACTTTTTCTCCCGATGGCCGTACTCTGGCCCTGGCGGGAGAAGACGGCAACGTATTCTTGTGGGACGTATACGACAAGCGCGTACGGCGAACGCTGCCGCCTCATCCGCAGGGACACGTGGCGGTGGCCTTCTCTCCCGACGGCAAAACGCTGGTCAGCGGCGATATACAAGGGATGCTGCGCTTTTGGGAGGCCGACTCCGGCGATGTGCGCAACAACGTCCAAGCACATACCGGCCCGGTGAACTGCCTCGCCTTCACACCGGACGGCAAGACCCTGGCTTCAGCCAGTTTCGATCACACCGTCAAACTGTGGCAGGCTGCCAGCCAGCGCGAGTTGCTCACCCTCGCCAAGCACGCCGACCGCGTCCGCTGGCTGGCCTTCTCGCCTGATGGCGCCAGGCTTGCCACCGCAGGCCACGACGGCCTCCTTACCCTCTATCGCGCGGACAAAGGGATTGGCCAAGAATAACTCGGTTTGGCCGCAACCCGCAGGCAAACGTTCGCGCTCGCCTGCGGCTCGCGGCCAAACCAAATTATGTCCGGAAGCGCTCTAAACACACGCGCCGGAAGCAAAAGCGACGGCGGAGGATCGCCGAGGGAATTCCGTTCACGAAAACGCCACCACGACGCAGGTGACGTTGTCGTGGGAGCCGCGCTCCAGGGCCAATGCCACCAGTTCGTTGGCCCATTCCTGGGGATCGCGGTGGCGAGAAGCGCCTGCGCGGAGATCGTCGGCGGTCACGAAGTTGGTCAAGCCGTCGCTGGCCAGGAGGAGGTAATCGCCTGGCTCCGGGGTGAAGGGGTGGACCTCGGTCGAATCGGAAAGGTCGGCGCAACCGAGAAATTTGTAGAGGACATGCCGGTAAGGACTTTGCCGAGCTTGTTCGGGCGTCAAGGCGCCGCTACGGAGTAAGGCGTCGGCGACTGTGTGATCGATGGTGAGCTGTTCAACGTGGTTGCCGCGGATGAGGTAAGCACGACTGTCGCCGATCCCGGCGACATAGACCTGATCGTCCTGGCGCACGGCCAAGACGGCGGTCGTGCCCATGCGCCGGTTACTGGCTTGGCCGCGGCTGGCCTCCAGGATGGCGCGATTCGCTTCCCATAATGCCTGCATCACTGCCTGACTGGGGTCGACGTGGGCATCCAAACGTACCCGAACGGCGCGCGGAATAAGCTCCACGGCCATGCTGCTGGCTTTTTCACCGTGTTCTTGCCCGCCCATGCCATCGGCCACCAGGAAAACATCGCGCGCCGTGTCCGCCACATAGCGATCCTGGTTGTTGGGACGCAAGCCCTGTGCGCTGTGGCCGCCCACGCGAACTTGAGAGGGTTTCATGCTCAACTCCTGTGGGGGAGAGGAGCGGCCCCAAAAACGAGCCACCCACACCCTGTCAACTTCTTCATTTTATCGGCTGTTTTCCCTGCCTGACAAGCATGATCTCGACAAAATTGCCCCGGCGAGGAGAAAAACGCGATGGACAAAACAGAACTGCAACCGCACTCCGAGAAACCTCTCGGGGCGCTGACGCAACTGCGCTTGCCCAAGTATCAAATCTCCCTGTGCCCCGTATAACTTGACGAGGGAAAAGCCCTGGGACGGCCCATTCGTGCGTCGGCGATCAGACAACCGCCATGCAGGCCGAAAATGGCGGCCAGCAGCAGCAAGAGCAAGCGGGTCGCTTGCAGGACGTTCGATGTGCCGTGGGCGACGTGCGGAAGCATTTCCTGCACGTCCTGGATGCTTTCGTCCAGGTCCGTCAGGGCGCGCTCCTGATCGCCCAACTCCATCTCCAGCTGCTCCGTCAGCAGCGGCAGCGCCGCTGAGAGCATTCGGCTCAACAACAGGGTGTGCTGCAAGGAGGCCTCATACGCGTCGCGATGCGTCAAGACATAGTCGAGTTGCATCTTGGTATTGCGCAGCAAGAGGGAAGACCGGCCCAGGTTTTTGTGCAACTCCGGCCAGTGCGCCACAGCGTTTTCGATGCCCTTGTGCGTCTGCCGCAAGAGTTTGCCGACTTCCTGGAGTCGCGCGGTGTCGCGGAGGATTTTCGCCAACGAATCGGTCAGCTGCGGGAGTTGGTCGGCCA
>JAJPIY010000231.1 GCA_021324515.1 Planctomycetota bacterium | reverse complement strand
TGGAGAAATTTCGTGTTGGGGGTGTGGCCGATGGCCAGGAAAACACCACTGACTTCCAGCGTTTCGGTCTGTGCATCCACGGTGCTTTTCAGGCGCACGCCGGTGACGCCCTCCTTGTCGTTGCCGAGCACTTCTTCAAGGACGCGATTCCACTTCAGGATGATTTTCGGATTTTCCAGCGCTCGCGCCTGCATGATTTTGCTGGCCCGTAACTGATCGCGGCGATGGACGAGGTACACTTTGCTGGCGAACTTACTCAGGTAGGTGCTTTCCTCCACGGCGGAATCGCCGCCGCCAACGACCACGAGCGGCTTATTGCGGAAGCGCGGCAGCGCCCCATCACAAACCGCACAGGCGGAGACGCCATTGTTCTTGTATTTTTCCTCCGAAGGAAGTCCCAGATAGTTCGCTCGCGCTCCCGTGGCGACGATAACGCTCAATGCCTGGACCGTCTGTCCGGCACGTGCCTTTAGCACAAAGGGACGGTGTTGGAAGTCTACCTGGACGATGTCGTCGGTTACGATACGCGTGCCGAAGTTGACAGCTTGCTGGCGCATGTACGCCATGATTTCGGGACCAAACACCGAGCGCCTCCCTGTACCGTGCTTGCCGTGATAATAGCCTTCGAGCATGGCAAACTGCTCGGGGGGCAAGGCGGAGCGCGAGAACTGTTCCATCACGGCGGCATCGACGAACGGCCAAGAGGGAAAATTTTCTACTTCTGTAGTCAGGTTTAATTGTCCTAGGGGCAGAGTGCCTTGCAAGCGGTTTTCTTCGGTGACGGCCCCTTCATAGACCAGCGGTTGCAGGTTGGCGCGCGCGGCGTAGATCGCCGCTGTCCAGGCGGCCGGGCCTGAACCGATAATGATGACCTTTTCCGGCATTATTTCTCCCCTTCATTTCAAACGTAGTCCATTTGACGGCGCCTGCGGCGAAGTGCTGCTAAACGGCACGCTTGCTCTCCTCAGAGGCCTGGTTAGGCGGTACACTTCTCAATGTCAACATTGTAAGGTGCCAGATAGGGGGGTCAACAGCGGGACAGGAGCGGGGGGGAGGGCAGAGGGAATGCTTCGCTTAACTGATCTGCGGGAGATCCTGCGGTATGTGCCGCATTTCCGCGACAAGATATTCGTCATCGCCGTAGATGGCGCCATTGTCGAACATGACAACTTCCGCAATCTGTTACTGGACATTGCCCTGTTGCGGAGCCTGCGCATCGGAGTGGCGTTGGTGCATGGCGCTGGCCATCAGATCCGCCGCCTCGCCGAGCAGACAGGGCAACTCCCTTCCAACATCGACGGCACCGGCATCACGGATGCAGCCACCTTACAATTGGCCCTGACAGCGGCCAATCGCGTCACCCACGAGATACTCGAAGGCTTGTCCGCCAACGACTTGCGCGGCGCCTGTGGCAACGCGGTAGTGGCCCATCCGGCCGGCATCCTCCACGGCATCGATTATCAGCATACCGGCCGAGTCGAACGGGTCGATACTGCTTTGCTGCACGCTTTGCTCAGTCAGGACATTGTGCCGGTCATTCCGCCGCTGGGCGTCGATGGCGAGGGGCGGTCCTATCGGCTCAATTCCGACAGCGTCGCCGTGGAAGTCGCCCGTGCTCTGCAAGCTGTCAAGCTGATTTACCTGACCACGTTCGAGGGTATTCAGGCGCCCGCGGAACCGGATGGCCCACTGCAACTGCTGCGGCAATTGTCCGTCGAAGAAGCCGAAGCGATCCTCAAGAAGCAGCGAGCCAGTGTTCCGCTCCTCCAGCTGTCGAAGTTGGAACAGGCAGTGCGCGCCACCCGCGGCGGCGTGCCACGTGTCCACATCATCGATGGTCGCGTTGAGGAGGGCCTGCTTGCAGAAGTCTTTTCCAATGAGGGTATCGGCACGCTCATCCATGCCAATGAATACCAAGCCATCCGCCGTGCTCAGCGCCGCGACGCTCGCGCCATCTACGCGCTTATCCATGCCAGTATTGAAAACGACGAGTTAGTGCGACGTACACTCGCGGAGATCGAGCGCACTATCGAGGATTTCTTTGTTTTCGAGGTCGATCGCAATCCGGTGGCCTGCGCCGCGCTGCATCTGTATCCGCAGTCCAAGCAAGCGGAACTGGCCTGCATGTGCGTCAATCCGCGCTACGAGAACCAAGGTATCGGCGCCAAGTTGATGCAATACGCCGAGGCCCAGGCGCGCGCAGCCGGTTACACGCAACTGTTCTGTCTGTCTACGCAGGCGTTCAACTATTTCCAGCAGAAAGGTGGTTTCGTTCCGGGAACGCCAGACGATTTGCCGCCCGACCGCCGGGAGCGCTACGAACGCAGCGGCCGCCGCTCGCTGGTACTGTTCAAGAAACTCTAGTTGTTAACGTTCCTTCTGTGAAAGGGCCTGACTGTTACTTGGCAGCGTTTCGATTTTTGACTTGCGCCAATATCTGTGCCTGCGGCAATCCTCTGTAAAAGGGATCGAGAGGATAACATCCGGATACCAGGCCGTTGCGCGGCGCTGTGGTGCAATCACTGAAGGTGCGGCACAGACGCTTGCGATCGAGCGGTCGGCCGGCCAACACGTCCGCCGGCAGTTCCGGATAGCTCAGGGCCAGCCGCCCCAATCCCACAAAATCCACGTCGCCGTTCCGCACGACGGCCTGAGCAACGTGCGGTAGCCATTCTTGTAAGTAAGAATAGCCCGAGCCGACGATCGTCAACGACGGACGATGGTGCTTCAAGTCAGCAGCGATGGCGAGCTGCCGGGCCACGCCGACCAGCGGGTCCTCCGGTGGCAAATAGCCGTCTGAGGGCGGAAACAGAGCCGGACGTTGCAGGTGCGGATTGTAATAAGGGCTTCCAGCAGAGATGCAGACCAGGCGAATACCCAGTTTGTCCAACAAGTCGAGGAAGGCACGCGGCTCGGTCAAGTCGATGCCCAAGCCAGTGCCATCGCCGCCGAAGGCATACGGATACGAGAGGGGGGAGGCGGTGTGGCGTTGGTCGTTCCACGGTTCGGGTTCGCCGCGGCCGTCTGGTCCGGCTCGGTAGGGCAGCCAATCGGCGGCACTGACGCGGACGGCGATGGCCAAGCGTGGGGCCTCGGCGCGAATGCCGGCCACGACTTCGCGCAAGAAGCGTGTGCGATTGTCGAAGCTGCCGCCATAGCGGCCGGGACGGTCCACGGCGCTGAGGAACTCATGGCCGAGGTAGCCGTGACAATGTTTGATGTCCACAAAAGCGAAGCCGGCCTTGTAGCTGCGTTTGGCCGCCTGAACGAAATCGTCGACCAGCCGGGCCACGTCGTCGTCGCTGAGCACGGGCCAATCGGCCGGCACGCCAAATTTGCGATCGAGCAGGGGATGGTGATAGAGCAGGACCGGTTCACGCCGGTCCCAGTCGTTGGGGCAAGCAAAGCGTCCGGAATGCGTCAATTGCAGGCCGACCAGCAGATCGTCGGTACGGCCATAGCGCTGGTGGTGCTCGGCCAAGAGCGTTTCGCGCAGGTTGGCAAGATCCGCGAGCGTATCGTCGTGAAGCAGCAGTTGATGTGGATTGGCCCGGCCGTCATGGCGGACGGCGACGGCCTCGCCGCCCCAGATGAGCTTGGCGCCGCTCGCGCCAAAGCGTTGCCAACGCCGCCGTGTCAACTCGCTGGGCCTGCCGTCACGCGTGCCGTCCCAGCCCTCCATCGGCAGGATGGCAAAGCGATTGCCGATGCGCACGCCTTCGACTTCCCAGGGCTGGGCCAGCGGCGCCTCCGGGCCGTGATACAACACGTCGTCGAAGGGAATGGTAATGTTCAGCGAAGCCAGATGAGCGCGGAAGTCCTCTGCGGTCTTCAGTTGTGCGACGCGGCGATAAACAGTCATCGCGCCGCCTCCTCGAATGCCGCAAGCCGTTCCGCAAGGTCGCGGAGAACGTCGCGGTCGCTTGCGGGTCTCTGCGGACTTTGTGGATGTGTAGCGTCGCAGGAAAGCCAACCCCGCAGCTTGAGGAACTGCGCCGCGCTGTGTTTATACGCCGGCAGCGGCGGACGAAACGCAAAGAAGCCCAGATATTGCAACACGTCGTTTATCTCGTAAAAGGCCGCGTCACCTGCCGCCCACAGCGCATCGCGCCGCGCGAACAGGTCCGGAGCAAACGTACTCAATCCCAACAGATAATCGCTGCCATACATAATCATATCGATAGCGAGGTCGTTGCCGGTCAGTACCAGGAAGTCCGGCCGGCGCTGATCGCGCAGCATCAACCGCTGCCATTCCAGGACGCGGCTCAGCGAGGAATGTTTGGCCCCAATGCAAGCGGGAATGTCCAGCAGGCCGGCGTAGGTTTCGAGGTCGTAAATCTTTCCGAATGGCGCGAAGGCGGGCCCCAACTCGAAGGCCAGATAACGCGGACAATCGCGGCCCAAGGCACGATAAGCGTCGAGCAAGCGGTCGGGCGGCTGCTCGATGAGACCGTGGGATTGAAAGAGGATCGGCAAGCCGCCCTGTTCCTGGATAGCGTCGATGGCTCGGCGATAGGCATCGAGATTGAGGGCGTGGCCCGGCCGATCTGCGACGAAAGCGCCGGCCACGAAGGATCGGCCGCCGAGGATGTTCCGCGTTTCGGCGAGGATGCGCTGGCGCGTGGCCTCGTCCAGGAGAGGAACGTAGCCCGTATCCATGTTGACCGCCGGCGTCAACCCGGCCGCGGCGGTGCGCTCGACATGCGCACGAAATCCTCGCCAGTCCACGCCGCCGCTTTCCTCAAAAGGCAACAAGACAGCGGACATGCCTACGGGCTTGCGTCTGGGGCGCAGCAGCGCGAGCGGATTTATGGACTTTGTGGACAATCTATATCCTCTTATCTCCAGGATCGGCACACTCGCCTCCTCGGCGAGGGCGAGTTTTGCCATACCGATAAGGGCCTTCGCGTCGGCGCAGCGGGACGGGGAAAACCCTAACCGTCGCGCAGCTTGAACGATACGTATTTCGTCTCCAGGTACGCCTCCAGCCCTTCATGGGCCAATTCCCGGCCCAGGCCGCTTTCCTTCATGCCGCCGAACGGACATTGCGGTGTCGCCGGCACCGGATCATTGACGCCGATAATGCCCGCTTCCAGGCCCTCGGCCATCCGCCAGGCCACTGTCAAATCGTTGGTGAAGACATAAGCGGCCAAACCGTAGCGCGTGTTATTAGCGGCACGGATCACGTCCTCGATCCTGCTGAAGTCCAAGAGCGGCATCACCGGCGCGAACGGCTCTTCGGTCATCATACGCAGCTGGCCGGACACGTTGGTCAGCACCGTCGGCTCAAAGAAGTAACCTTTCTCGAAGCGGTCGCTGCGCTTGCCCCCAGTGAGGATCTTGGCGCCGTGTTGGCGGGCGTCTTCGACCAGATCAATGGTCTGCTGCAACGCCTTCTTCTCGAACATCGGGCCGACCTCGACGCCGGGTTCCAGACCGTTCCCCAGTTTCAAAGCGCGCGCGAACTCGACCGCGGCTTCGGTGAATTTCTTCTCCACATCTTTGTGGACGTAGAAGCGGCTGGGAGCGATGCAGACTTGACCGTTGTTGCGGAACTTGCCGGTAACGGCGATTTTGGCGCCGACTTCCGGGTCGGCGTCGGGGAAGACGATGAACGGGGCATGGCCCCCCAGTTCCAGACTGATGCGCTTGACGTGCTCGGCACAGCCGCGCATGATCTGCTTGCCTACCTCCGTAGAGCCGGTGAAGCTGATCTTGCGGCAGATAGGGTTCTCCAGAAATTCGTCGCCGACCTCCTGAGCGGGACCAATGACCAGATTGGCCACGCCGGGAGGCAACCCTGCCTCGATCATGCATTCAAAGACTTGCATCAGACACAGCGGCGTCTGGCTGGCAGGCTTGCAGACAATGGTACAACCGGCCGCCAAGGCCGGAGCTATCTTACGGGCTTGCAATGTCACGGGAAAATTCCACGGGCTGATCGACGCCACCACGCCGACAGG
>JAJPIY010000029.1 GCA_021324515.1 Planctomycetota bacterium | reverse complement strand
GGAGGGAACAAATACAACTCCCTCCCCCACAGGGGGGAGGGAACAAATACAACTCCCTCCCCCACAGGGGGGAGGGAACAAATACAACTCCCTCCCCCACAGGGGGGGAGGGAACAAATACAACTCCCTCCCCCACAGGGGGGAGGGAGAAAAAAAGCTCCCTCCCCCCTTGTGGGGGAGGGCTGGAGTGGGAGGAGGGAAAAGTCCGCCAGTCCTTAGCATTCTCACCTCTCGCCCCTGGCCAAGCTACGGAATAGAGTATGCCTAAGCATCCGAACGGCCCATCCGTCCTCCTGAGATAAACTATGCAACGCATCGTCCGCGATCTGGCCCGCAAATATGCTTTTGACTGGCGCGATGAACCGCTGCTGCGCGTCCGCCCAGGGGAAAGTTTCGAGATCGAGACCTGGGACGCCAGCACCGGCTATTTCAAAACGTCCGACGACAAAGCCATCCCTGCTCGGCGTCCTGGATTCGACCGCAGCCCGCCGTTGGCCAATCCCCTGGGCGGTCCCGTTTTTTTGGAAGGGGCGGAGCGCGGCGACACGCTCGTCGTCCACATCGAAGACATTGTTGTCGGCGCGTATTCGTGGATTGCTATCGGCCCGCGCCGCGGCCCCTTGGGAGAATCAACGCGGTGGCCGGAGCTGTCGGGGGATTACACGACGAAAATCTTCCGCCATACGCCCGGTCCCAGCGGCACCCTGCGCGACGGCACGCTACATTTCAGCGAGCGCCTGACATGGCCGATCACGCCCTTTGTCGGCACGCTGGGCGTGGCCCCGGATCGAGAGGTGACGACCAGCCTCGACGGCCAGGGCGAATGGGGCGGCAACCTCGACATCCGCGATGTTTGCCCCGGCAACCGCATCCTGCTGCCCATTTTCCACTCAGGCGCTCTGTTTTACCTGGGCGATGTCCACGCCAGCCAGGGCGATACCGAATTCACCGGCACCGCCGCCGAGACGAATGCCACCGTGCGTCTCCGTCTCGATCTCATCAAAGGGCAGCGCGTCCCGTGGATGCGCATCGAGAAAGCGCAATCAATCATTTCCGTGTACGCCTACCGTCCGCTGGAAGTGGCCGTCGAAACAGCGACGATCCACCTGATCGATTGGCTGATTCGCGATTTCGGCTTCACGGCGACCGATGCGTATTGCCTGGTCAGCACTTGTCCGGACTTTCGCATTAACGTCTATCAGATGTGCAAGCTGGGCAAGCTGAATTACGTGGCTGGGGCGGAAATCCCGAAGAGATACTTGAGCCAGAATCGCCTTTCGGACTAAGCTGCTTAACCCGATGGCGCAGCGACCAGTTGCAGCGACCGGCCCGTCTGCCAACGCTCCGGGGTACGGATCACTTCACGGTAGAGGGTGTCGCGTTCCACTGGAATGCGGCCGGCTTCCTCGATGAGACGGCGGATCTCGGCCACGCTCAGTTCCTGCGGCGAATTGGAGCCGGCGTCGTGGTAGATTTTTTCGTGGACGACGGTGCCGTCGAGGTCGTCGGCACCGAAGCTCTGGGCCACTTGCGCCGTTTGGATGCCCAGCATCACCCAGTAGGCCTTGATGTGAGGGAAGTTGTCGAGCATCAGCCGGCTGACAGCCATCGTCCTAAGATCCATCAAGACGCTTGGCTTGGGAAGGTGGGCCAGGCGGGTATTGTCCGGATGGAAGGCCAGCGGGATAAACGTTTGAAAGCCGCCCGTTTCATCTTGCAGTTGGCGCAGACGGCAGAGGTGGTCGATGCGGTGGGGCGTCTGTTCGATGTGGCCGTAAAGCATGGTAGCGTTGGAGCGCAGGCCCAGTTGATGGGCCTCGCGGTGGATGCGGAGCCAGGCGTCCGCGTCGGCTTTGTGTTCGCAGATTTTGTCGCGCACGTCCGGATGAAAAATCTCCGCTCCGCCGCCGGGCAAACTACCCAGCCCCGCTTCCTTGAACTCGGCCAGCAAATCGCGCGTCGGCCGGCCCGTCAGCCGCGCGAACCAATCCCATTCCACCGCCGTGTAGGCTTTCAAGTGCAGCTGCGGATGCGCCCGGTGGATGATGCGCACGACGTTCAGATACCATTCGTAAGGGAGTTGATGGTGCAGACCGCCGACGATGTGCAGTTCCGTGGCGCCGCGCCGCTCGGCCTCGGCGGCGCGTTCGAGGATCTGCTCGTCGGACATGACATAACCCTTGGGGCTTTTCAGGTCCGCGCGAAAGGCGCAGAAAGTACAGCGATAGACACACACGTTGGTCGGATTCAGGTGCGTGTTGACGTTGTAATAGGTAAAGCGGCCGTTCTTGCGTTCGCGGACAAGATTGGCCAACTCGCCGAGCGTGAACAGATCGACATGATCGTAGAGAAACACACCGTCGTCAAAGGACAATCGTTGCCCCGCTTCCACCTTGGCGCGGATGGCGGCCAACTGTTTGTCCGCTTTGCGTTGCTCCATGATTGTTCCTGCCTTTTAGATGAACCTGCTGCCCATGTCTTTGCTGACATGCTACAGACCAAGGGCCTGAGGACCAGGGGAGAGAATTAAACTCAGCGCGAGGCGAGCGGGGGGTGTCACCCCCCGCTCGCCCCCATGCAACTCCGCTTGCCCAAGTGTCCAATCTCCCCGTGCCCAATATAAACCGAGCAATTCATGACAATTGAACATTCTCCCTATAGGTATTGCATTCGTTTTCCCCGCTATATTTTTCGAGCTATAGTTGCGCTGAACCGCGATCCTGGATCCCAAGCGTCGCGGTGAGAGCACCAACATACTGGAGAATAGGGAACATGGCCAGACCTCTCCCTCTCACAGAAGCGCCACGAAGCGGGATGAATGGCATTCCGGTCGCTCATCCGGGGCCGTCAACAGACGAATCGGCGGAGGTGGATCATTTGCGTGCGGAGAATGCCCAGCTACGTGCGCTTTGTCAGGAATTAGAGCAAGCCTTGCAAGAGGCCGTTGGGCAGATTCGGCCTGACCTGGAGCAGCAAGTCCGGGAGTACGAGGCGGTGTTGGAGGAAAAGAACGATACGATCCGCCAGTTGCACCAACAGGTGCAAGAGTTGCAAGCCGCCTTAGAGGCGGCCGAGACGGGTGTCGCCTCTGCCTCTCCTGCTCCGCAAGCGCAAGCGAGCAAGTTGCCTAGCGAGGCGGAATTGTTGGCCCTCAGCGAACAGCTCGAACGCGAGCGCCGGCAATTGCAAGAGGACGAACAGGCACTCATGGACCAGATGCGCGAGATGGAAGTCAGCATGGCTCGTGAACGCGCCGAACTGGCCCGTCAGCGCAACGATATGCAACGCCTCCAAAGCGAAATCCGCCACGAACTGGAACGGCTGGAACGCGACGGCCGCATTCAAAGCAAAATCGAGGAACTGCGCAGCCGGCTTCAAGATGTCACCGCTCGGCGCGGTGCTGCGCCAGGGGGAACGTCCAAATCCACTCCGACGCCGCCGCCAACCTCGCCCTCCCGCAAAGAGGGACTAATGGGGCGCTGGTTCAAACGAGGCGGCGAGTGAAAGAAGGGCCAGGGACTAGCTCCTCTTCCGAAGGCGGTACGCTTCTTCCAGCTGCTGCATTAGTTCCGGCAAGCGTTCCATCAGACGTCGGGGCGGACGCGGCGGATGCAGAGCGAGAGCGTAGACCGTCAACAACGGTAGGGCCACGGTGGAATCGAGATAGCACGTCACCGTATCGGGCAGCTGCTGGGGATCGACTTTGCCCCAGGTCATCGCTTCCTGGGGCGTGGCGCCGCTGAGTCCGCCGGTGTCGGGACGCGCGTCGGTGATCTGCAAGAAATAATCGTGACCGCTCTCGGGCAAGCCCGGCACTTCCGGGATCTGCGGCTCCGTCTGCAGGATGAAGTTTTTGGGCGAGCCGCCGCCGAGGATAAGGACGCCGCTGTGGCCATGCTGCTTGGCAGCGTAGACGATGGCTGCGCTCTGGTTAACGTCGCGCAATGGATCAAGGCGCAGGGCGCCGCCTTCCATTTGCAGGGCAGCCAGGTTCATGCCGATGGAACTGTCCCCCGGCGAGGAAGTGAAAATCGGAACCCCGTGCCGATAGGCGGCAGCCAACAAACTGCGGCCCTTGCGTCCGGTCTCGTCCTCACGCCCCGCCAGATACTTGCCGACCAGATAATGAAACTCCGCCGTGCCCAACGTTTGCTGAAACGCCTCGCCGCGGCACAGCGTCCGATAGAAACGGTCGGTGCCCAGCAGGTTCTCGTAATCGAAAACGATGTCATAGATGCGGATAACTTGATGCTCACGCAGCTGCAAGTCGTCCAAGCCAGGCCGCGACTGATGCAAGTCCATGCCCAGAGCGAAATGCGTATCGTGATAGAGATTGGCCCCGGTGCTGACAATCCAATCGATGAAACCGGCTTCGACAAGCGGAACCAGGCAGGAAATGCCCAGCCCGGCTGGCGTCAGCGCACCACTGAGGGACAGACCGACAACGACATCCTCGGCGAGCATCTTGGTGACAAACAGCCGGCACGCTTCCCGCAGCCGACCGGCGTTATACGACAGAAACACCTCATCGAGGACGTGCGGTAACGGCGTCTGCCCAGTCAGTTTCGGTGGATCGATGCGCCGATGACTGATTTGGTGCAGATACGTTGGTGCGGGGTCTTTTGGCTGTGTCATGTGCTCAAGCTAGGTCCACGAGCCAGGAGCGTCAACCATCGGCGAGCGAGGCCGGGTTCGCACCCCGCTCGCCGGAATTATCATGGCTTCGTCTTGGCGGCGTCTGGTACAAGCGTGCGGATCGGTTTGCCGATGCTGGGACAATAAGGACAGGCCGGCGGTTCGGCGGCCTCTTCGCCACCGTTTAGGGGCGCAGCGATCCCAAACGCCAGTTCGATCAAGGTGTTGGCAGCGCGTTCTGCACAAGGGCTGCCGGGGCACAACTCGGAGGCGCGGACGCAGCATTCCATCGCCTCGACGACGAAACCAGCACGCGCCAACTCCTTGGCTATTTCCAGCAGATGGGCCGCCTGTTGCAACCGTTGGAGATTGTCAAGCACATCGCCGCCTGTCTTCGGGCCGGTAGGCGGCCAGGTATAGCGGTCACTCTTTTGCTGGCGCAGATAGGGGCAGGTAATGTCGGGTGCTTCCTGCGGCATGGGCAACAGTTCAAACCGCCCATCTTCCGGCAGATCGGGCGGTTTGGCAATGGCATGGGCCGGCAAGACCAACGCCCCCAAGAGCGCAGCACATCCCCAGGCGCTCGGTAAACGACGGATCATGAACGACTCCTTCCGTTCCATGAGATTTCTCGTTCCCACGTAAAGCGTGGGAACGAGGACAAGGATCTTCAGAGTTGCAGCACACTCGACGGGTGTACGACGCTCTCCGCCACCGATCTCGGCGTTGTCGGCTTGAAGCGCAGATAACGCACGGTTGCGGGGGGCACATTGATGAAGATGCGTTCGCGCCGGATCTGATAATCGCGGATGTAGCCACGCATGACGCGGCCGACCCGGAACAGCCGGCGGCGTTCGCGGCGATCGACGAAAGGCGACTTCAGCTGGCGAACCAGGGTGTATTCGTAGAACGTCAACATGCCGCCCGGCTTAAGCAGGCGATTGTAGGTGGCGAAAATTTCGCGCACCTCGTGGGCCGGAAAATTGTTCAACGGCAGCCCCGACACGATCAAATCATAGATCGCCTCGCCGAGCAACTCCTGCACGGCCGCGTGAATGACTTCAATCTGATCGCGGCAACGGGCGAAGAGGCGTTCCTGCCGCACCCGGCGTTCGACCAACTCGGCGAAGTGGCCGTTGATTTCCACCGCGTCGAGGCGATCGCCAGGCAACATGCACCGAGCAATTTCGCGCGTCACGGCCCCTGTGCCGGGGCCGACCTCCAAAATCCGCCAGGCCGGCCGCGGGCCGCGCAAGGGACGAACCAGGGCGCGGGCGAGAAAACGACTACTGGGCAAGATCGCTCCCGTTGTCTGGAAGTGCTGCCGACATTCGCGGAAGAACTTTCCGCACTCTACCCAGATGTACACCGTGGGCCTCGCGTTCTAGTAACTCAACCCGATCTGCGCAGAAGCGAATCACTTCGCTGGCGTTGTCAACATAGTCTTTTTAAGCGCCGCAGCAATGGGAGACTACACAACAAGGGGAATTTCCGCAGACAATCGAGCCGCCCAAGCCCGCTGTGAGGACGACTCATACCGGCAACGGGCCAAGAAGGCAAGACGATCACCCGGTATTCGCCGACGCTTGGGCCAACATGCGCAGATACACCGCGGCCAAAGAGACGCCGGATTCGGAGGGAAACGGCAGGCCCCCTAATTGGCTGAGGACGCGCGTTTGCTGGAATGCCCGCTTCGCTTGCTGCGGCCGGCCGCGTTCCAGAGCGAGCATCCCAGCCAAAACGTACAAGTCCGCTTGCTGGGCAGTATCTCTGGAAGCGTGGTCCAAGTGCGCCATCTCCAAGAATCGTTCCAAAGTCGTCTGCCACCTCTGGGCCCAGGTTTGAGGCTGAGACCACCAGCCCAGCTCCGAAGCCACTACCAGCGGTAGGTTCCGTTGTAAATGGCGCACTGTTTGGACGGCTGACTCTCCGCCCAGTTCCTCCAGGAGAAGGCGCAGAGTCGTTTCCGCCGGATCGTAGTCGCCATCTGCTGCCGCCTGACACAAAAGCAGCCATTCGTAAGCGGGTAGACGGTAGGCCGGAGCGGTGGAATGGCCTGGTATTTCCAACGGTATCCAGCCGAGGTTGGCTTTGTGGGTTTTCCAATCCGCCGACTGAAGGCGCTCGCGGAGGATGTCTGTTTGTCCTAACATTAGTTGCAGCCGAGCTTGCAAACGCACGCCTTCGCCCCCCAGCAAGACGATCGACGACGGCATCAAGACCTCTTCCAGGGCCAGGCGGGCCAATCCCATGCGCACGGCCAACTCCGCCTTCCGATACGGCTCGGAACCGAGGTTCCGCGCGCGCAAGGCGAATTCGTTTCGGCGATCACTCACAAAGCGTTCCAGTTCCTGGACCTTGTTTTCGTTCTCCCTGAGGCGGCGGGCGAAAGCAGCAGCATCTTCGCGGAAGGCAGGGCCGATCCGGCGCGACAGGTACAGAACGGCGCGGCGATGCTCCAGGGCGACATCGAGGAACGGCGGATTGAGGAAAGGCGGAAGACGCCCTTCGTACAAGATTGCCAGTTCTTCGTGGGCGCGCAGGGCATTTAAAGAATTGGGCTCGCTGCGCAGGGCATTTTCCAAAGCGGCGGCGATTTGAATGTGGCGCAGCTCCGCCAAGGGGCGCAGAAGGCCCAACACGGCGTTTTCGGGAGTTCGGCGCGCAAGGTCAAGGTAAGCCAGTCCCAGTTGCAGATAGGCGTGGGCGTCATCGGGATTGTCGGCCAGTGCCTGGCGCGCGGCGCGGATAGCCAGCAAAGGCAAGGCAGGAGATTGCTGGCCTAGGTCCCAAGGGTTGGGAGGGGCCTGTCCCATATGAACGGCCAGACGCAGCCAACCGTCCAGCGAGCCGGTCGATAAAGCCGGCAACCCAGTCAGAGCGATGGCCCAGACGAGCCGTTTGTGCATTTCCTGGGGAGCGCGGGCATCGAACCAATTCAGCATCACAGCGGCGGCCTCTGTCTGCCACGGCGACGGCGCGAGCGCCTTGGCAAACGGCGCCCAAAAATCTTGGGGGCGCGGCCCGCGTTGCGGCCCCTGGCCAGGCGCTTCCGCCAACGCCGCTCCCGGCCTTTCCGCCGATGCAGCGGTGAAGGCCAAACGTTCGGCATCGAAGGGCGGCACTCCCGTGGGCAGATCCTGTTTTCCGTCGCGCCAGCCCACGATCAAGGTTTGGCCCTCGATGTCCAACAGCGTCCAATCGCCTTTTTCGTCGGCCAATTGCAGCAGTGCAGGAAACAGGCGCGGCAGGACAGGATCATACAATACTAGATGCGTGATGTGCCAATCACGAAGATAGGAGCGCCATCCTCGTCCCGCCCCCTCCCCAGGCTCGGTTGGGGAACGCTGCTCAAAAGGGGAGTTGGGGTTCAGGGCTTGGCGAATCGCCTCGTAGGGGCCGGCCACGTCGCGGAACAACTGCAAACGCTGATCAAGAAAGCCTTTTTCTTCTGGGCAGTAGTAGGCACAATAGTGGACCAGACTGGAGTCCGCCAGGAACCCGCGGCCGTCGCCCAGCTTGCCTTGGCGATGCCACAGGTGGAGGACCTCGGCCGCGCGACGCAGGGAGCTATCGGGCTGTACGGCCCAAGCAACGTGATGGCCGCTGTCTTGAAATCCTTGCAGCCAACCGGGCCAGGCCAGGCCAATGAGCACTAAGGACGATAGTAAAAGAGCCAAATAAGAAGCCTTCCCCAGCAAACGATTGCGTGTTGGGCAAGGCCCCAAAGCCTCCTGCAAGTTGAGGGCCGTGATGGGTGCGGCAACGACGGCGAAGAACGGAATGGTCCGTGCCAACCATGCCGACAGCCCGGCGAACGTCACCCAGACCACCAGGCGCCAGCCGACCCCGTTGCGGACGTTCAGCAAAAAGGACAACGCCCCTGCGGCCAGGAGGACCAGGTAGGCGCCGCCGGCCAAATTCACTCCCATGAGCGGACGATAGTACAAACTCATCTGCCAGGGGGAAATGTGCAGCGAAGCAAAACGACCGTCCGGGCGCAGGGCTTCTGGAAGCGGCGTCAGCTCGACCGGCAGAGTGAAGGCGTGGAAGTGATGCGGATTGACAAGGCAGACCGCCAGTCCGGCCAGCCACAACCAACCCGGCGTAGGCGGCAATTCCTGATCGCCGCGACGAGGGGGTTGAAGCCGTTCGCCCACCCAGAAAAGCGCGGCCAGCAGCGGGCCGAGCAGGAACCAGCCATCGACGTTCACCCACAAAACGAACAACAGCAGCAAGGGCGCATAACGCCGCCTCCATAGTAACCACAACGTCAGGGCGAGCAGGACATAAGACAGACAGGTGGAATGCAGCAGCAGACGCGGACTCATGGCCAGCACGGCCAGCAACGTGCAGGCGGCCGGCCAGCCCTGACGGCTATCGGGAGGGCGCAAGCTCATCAACACCAGGGCAAGCAAACTGATGAGCAAGGCTTTCAAGACCACAAGGACGGCGCCGCCGAGTTGTTCGCCCAGACGACTGTAGAGGAGATACAGCGGCAAGTCGAACAACCAGGCATGGTTGGCCCAATAACGGTTTTCCGTGGTGAAGGCGAAGGGATCGACGCCAAATTGGTAACGTCCCTCGGCAAGCAGCCGGCCGCTGGCCAAGTGCAGCCAGAAGTCGCTGTTGCGTACGGCGAACGAAGCCGCCAAGAAGGCAAAAACCAGGACCACGCCCATCAACACAAAGTCGAAGAATCGTCGGTGCATAACTGTCTTCCGTATTTTGATTCCCCTACTCCCTGTTCAATATACGAAACACGAGGATTCGCTTGTCGAAGGAGACAAAGCCAAAGGCAGTAGGGCAAGCGGCGGGTTTTATACTTGGCAGGGGTAGTTGGGACACTTCTTTTCCTGCTCTCCTCGCCAAGGGGCCGGGGGCCGCTGGTTCTCGGCGCGGAGCCGTAAGCGGCGTCAGCGCCCCAGCTCCCGTTCGACGCGCTCGATCAGTTCCCGGAGACGGATGCGGCGTTGGCCGAGGGTCAACTCGATGTCGGCATCGAGCCAGCGGCGGATTTTCTTTTCGGCGGCGACAGCTGTGCTATGATTACGGCCCCCGAAGTACTTGCCGATGTCGCTGTACGAGGCCCCCGTATGCTTGCGTGCTAAGAACATGGCTACCATGCGTGGATGGCTGACGGCCCAGGCCCGCCCTTGCGCTTGCAACGCACCGTGTTCCAGCCGCAGTACGCTACAGACCGCCGCATCGATGTCGGCCAGCTGTACCACGCGCACCGCATGACGCAACAGCTCCGCTACCGCCTCCCGCACCAACGGCACATCGATAGCGCGGCCCGTGACGCGGCTGTAATGCTGGATACTTTGCACCGCGCCTTCCAACTCGCGGACGTTGCCACGCAGCTGCTCAGCCAAAAAACGCAGCACTTCATCGGACAACGGCTTACCTTCACGCAACGACTTGGTGCGCAGGATCGCCAGCCGCGTCTCGGCATCGGGCGGCGTCAGTCCCCAGACGACGCCGCCCAACAGCCGATCGGTCAATTCCGGCGTGAAATCGTCGGCCAGGCGCGGGTGACAATCGCAGGTCAGCACCATCTGCCGCCCATCGGCCAGCAGGGCGTCGAAGGTATGCAGAAATTCCGCCTGGGTGGCTTTCTTGGATGCGAAAAAGTGCAGATCGTCCACGAGTAAGGCATCGCACTCGCGGAACTGCTTGCGGAAGCCGGCCAGCTTGTTCAAGCGCATGGCCTGCACGAAGCGATTGGTGAAGTCCTCACTGGTCAGATAGAGGACGCGCCAATCCGGGTGCGCCCGGCGCAGGCCAGCGTAGATGCCCTCGAGCAAGTGTGTCTTGCCGGTGCCGACCGGCCCGTGCAGCACAATCGGATTGGCCCCCTCGCCGGGCGCCTCCACGACACTCTGGGCAGCGGCATAAGCCACACGATTACACGGCCCAACCACGAAATCGCCCAGACGACGCCAACGACGGACGCGGCGAGGTGTGAAAGAAGAAGCAACCGCTTTTTCCTCTCTCGCCCCGGACCCCTGGCCCCGGATCCCTGGCTCCGGACCTCGGACTCCTTGTGCCTCTTGCTGTTCGCGCCGCGCCTCCTGAAACAGCTGCGGATCGATGACGAAACGCACTTGCATGGCCTGGCCGAACACTTCCTGGGCGGCGGCGGCGGCGGCAGCGCCGAAGCTCTTCTCCACCCATTCCCCGAAATGACGGTTGGGCACGCCGATCGTCAGCTGATCGTCGTCCCAGTGAAAACGAGTCCGGCCTTCAAACCAGAGCTTATAGCGTGGTTCGCCAATTCGCTGGACAAGGGCCTGTTCCAGCGCTCGAAGGAGATTGCGCTCACTGACAGTCACGGGCGTCCCAGTTCCGGATAGGATCCCACGCCAGGATGGGCAATTTTAGAACGCAGGCGGAGCTTCGCCAACAGCAAAAGTTGGCTTTTTCGTGAGACAGCGGCGCGGGTGGTGCGCCATTCTCGATATTTTCGTTCAAGCAAAGATCGCCAGGTAAACCAGCTGCTGACTGTAAGGTTCGAACCCCAGCGAGCGATAGAGGCCCCAGGCCGGTTGATTGCGTGCATCGACGGACAGCGTAACAGCCGGCGCAGCGGCGGCGCAGGCTTGGCCCAGGGCACGCCGTAACATCTCGCGGCCGAAACCACGCCGCCGCGCTTCCGGAACGACGCCCATGTAGGCCAACTCCCACTCCCCGCTTTCCGGCATCTCCGTCATCATCAACACGCCTATCGGCTGCCCCTGATGATGGACCAACCACCATCGCTCCGGATCAAAAACGCCCTGAGCGCGATGGCCTTGGAGCACTTCGTCAATGCTGCGGACACCGTTGACTTCCGGACAGTCGCGCGTGCCCTCGTAGGTGCGTAACAACGTCTGCCGGAACAGGGCGTCATCGGTGAAGGTTTGATAATCCAGGCGAGAGGGGACCTTCAGGCAAGCTGCGGGCAAATTCAGGTCGTGCCGCATGTACCACAAGCGGGTGACGAACGTGAAACCATTGCGGAGCAGCGGTTCGGCAAGGGCTTTTTCGTCGGGGGCCAGCAGGGTTTGCACCAATTTCACACCCCGCTGGCGCAGCCATGTACAGGCATGGCGCAGCAGGGCATCCTCTGTGTCCCGGCACCGATCGCCCCGCACTCCGGGCGGCCAAAGGAGGGCGCTACAGCCGGGGACCGGCAAGCAGAAGAGGGCGCCGCACGGTTCTCCTCCTGGACTGCGCACCAGGAAAAGGCCCTGCGGAGAGAGATCGCCGCGCTGAAGCAACCGCAAGGCGTTGGCACAGCGATTCTCACGTTCCTGGACAGGAAGATACTGGAAGATCAGGCGGAAGGCGGTCTCCCAATCTGGGCTGCGCGCAGGCTCCGGCACAAGGTCCATTGGCTCCTCCACAGCGGCTGTTCGGGCCTAACAAAGTCCTCCGGGCCAAGTATAGGGGATCCACGATGCTCCGTTGACGACAACGCACCTAAAAATAGGTCCGGCGGCGTATCCTGCTCACCTCTGGGTCGCGGAGATTCCTTCTGTCCGCGTGCTGGAGGAGTTTTTATTCCTGGTCGTGCTGAGGGACTGGCATACGCGGGTGATGAGCAGCTGGGCCACACGCGGGGAGGAAAGTTAGTGCGATTTCTGATAATACGCCCGGCATTCGCGCTCGCGGCCGCGGACTACCCGCAGGCCGCGCAGGTCACCGCGCGTTTCGGTGACGACCGTTCGCTGCCCGGAGTTAAAACCGTCGTGAAAAGCGATCACGACCCAGTCATTGGTTTTGCCCAGACGATGGGCCAAGGCAGTGTTGGAAAACAGGGCACGGCAACGCCAGCCGTCACGGTCGGTGACATACAACGGCAGCCACGGCTCATGCTGGGGATTGAAGCGGCGCGGCGCCCGATGCGGCAGGGCAGCACCCTCGGCATGACGGCGATATTCGTCGTCGATGGCCAAAAGGACGGCGACAGACGGTTCGCCCTGGATCGGCTCCGACAGCTGGCTGCGTCCCAGCCGGCCTGCCAAGGCGTCGATGAGGCCGCGCAGCCGTTTCGGTCCAATGCCAGCTTGCGCCAATCGCCCCTCATGAGCGGCGCGTTCGACTTCCTCCAGGGTTGTGATACCAAGCTGGTCATGCAAAGTGCGCGCCAGCTTCCGGCCAATGCCTGGCAGGCTGGTAAGCAGACGCTCGGGATCGACATGCCCAGCATCCGGCCGCAACGTGCGGAACTCGCCGGTGCGGATTAGTCCCTCAATCGTGTACGCCAAGCTGGGACCGATGCCCGGCAATTCTTCCAATCCTGCACGGCCTTTCTCGTTGACCACTTCGGCCAGCGGCCGCTCCTGCGCCAGCACCGTCGCCGCCGCCCGACGATAGGCCCGCACGCGATAGACGTTTGTGTCCTCGCCTTCCAAGTAGGTCGCATAATCGTTCAGCTTGCGTGCGATAGTTGCATTGTCCATAAATACCCTCTCCTTCTACCTCCCCCCTCTCTTGATTATTATACGCTTGTACAGTTAAGAGAAAAGCCCGGCTGGACTTGCGAGGACCGAGCAAATTCATAAAAGGTATATAAGGTAGATATGAGCATCACGACCATTGTCTTTGATTTCGGCAACGTGTTGGGTTTTTTCAGCCATCGCAAGGCTGCGGAGCAGTTGGCCGCTTTCAGCCCCCTCTCGGCTGAAGAAATCTTGAATCGCTATCTGCTCGATCCGGAGTTAGAGGACGCTTTCGAGTCGGGCCGCATGAGCTTGCCGGAGTTCCGGGCCTTGGTGCGGCAACGCTGTCATGTGACGTGCAGTGACGCCCAGCTCGATGGGGCGATTGCGGACATGTTCACCCCCAACCACGAAGTGTGCGCCCTGGTGCCGGCCCTGAAGCTGCGCTACCGCCTGGCGCTTCTGAGCAATACCAACGAGCTGCACTCCGTTCATTTTCGCCGCCAATTCGCCCAGACACTGGCCCATTTCGACGCTTTGGTGCTGTCGCATGAGGTCGGCTTGCGTAAGCCATGCCTGGACATCTACGCCCATTGTCAAACCGTCGTCGGCTCAGCGCCGCAGCAATGTCTTTTTATCGACGATCTGCCGAGCAATGTCGAAGCGGCCCGCGCCTGTGGCTGGCAGGGCATCGTCTATCACCCAGGACTCGATCTGCGCCGCGCCTTGCACGAGCACCAAATCGAGTTGCACTCCGACAAAACGAGGTGTTCATGAATCCCATCGAGCAGAACGATCCGGAAGTGTGGCAAGCCCTTGCCGGCGAGCGTTTGCGCCAGCAAAACGGCCTGGAGATGATCGCATCGGAAAACTACACCAGTCCGGCCGTGTTGGCCGCTCAGGGGTCGGTGTTGACCAACAAATATGCCGAGGGTTATCCCGGCCGCCGCTACTACGGCGGCTGCGAGTTCGTTGATGTCGTCGAACGTCTGGCCATCGAGCGCGTGCAGAAATTGTTCGGCGCTGAACATGCCAATGTTCAGCCGCACTCCGGCGCCCAGGCGAACATGGCCGTATATTTCACCTGTCTGGAGCCGGGCGACACCATGCTGGCGATGAACCTGGCCCACGGCGGCCATCTGACGCACGGCATGCACCTGAACTTTTCCGGCAAGCTCTATCGCGTCGTCCACTACGGCGTTCGCAAAGAGGATGAGCGCATCGACTTCGACCAGGTTGCGGCCCTGGCCCGCGAACACAAGCCGAAATTGATCGTCGCCGGGGCCAGCGCTTATCCGCGTATCATTGATTTTCCGCGCTTCGCTGAGATTTGTGGAGAAATCGGAGCGCTGTTGATGGTAGATATGGCCCACATCGCCGGTCTGGTAGCGGGCGATCAACATCCTAGCCCGGTGCCGTGGTCGCATTTTGTCACCTCGACGACGCACAAAACACTACGCGGCCCCCGTGCCGGCTTCGTCTTGTGCAAGAAAGAGTTTGCCGCCAAGCTCAATCAGTCGGTTTTCCCCGGCATGCAGGGCGGTCCGCTGATGCACGTTATCGCCGCTAAGGCCATCGCTTTCGGGGAAGCGCTGCAACCGTCCTTCCGCTCTTACGCCGCCCAAACCGTCGCCAACGCCCGCACTCTGGCCCACGAATTGTCAGCACGGCAATT
>JAJPIY010000201.1 GCA_021324515.1 Planctomycetota bacterium | reverse complement strand
GCACCTCCACGTCGAGCAGCACCAGCGGCAAGCCCATCTCAACGGCCAACTGTTCGCCGCGCTCGAAGAGTTGTTGCGCCCGGAGACGCATTTCGCGTTCGCTCTGCATATCAGCCGGCGTGAGCCGGCGCAGCAATTGCCCTACAGAGGTATTGGGTAGAAAGCGAGCATGGCGCGACGTGGCAGGACAGAGGACTTCGGCGACCTCGAGGCCGCGCGGCCCCTTGACCACCACTCGCTCGCCGCGGCGCAGCTGCAACGGGGCCGCAGCCCGGAAACGGCCGAAGTCGCCGTTCACGCCGAAGCTGGCCAGATATTCCTCTGCCTCCATCGCTCACCGCCTCACTCCAAACCGAGGAATTCGCGCATGTAGCGATCGTACTCTTGCTGCCCCCGTTCCGTGCTCAGGTCGAGGCGCAGCTCATTGATGACCTTGATACTGTAATTGCGGAGCCAATCCATCCAGCATTCCACACAGACGGATTCGTAGATGCGTTGGCCCAGTTCATCATGGAAAGGCGGTTTCTCCAGTTGCCGCGCCCGGTCGCCGGCCCAGCAACCGGGACGCCGGCAGCGGAACCCGCCGACGCCTTGCGGCGCAGCGGCCGCCTTTTTCTTCGACACCGGCTCCGGTTCGCCCAACTCCTTCAACATCCGGGCCATGGCCTCGCGCGGCATATTGTCGCCCTGTTCATCGGCCACCTCGAAGCCTTGTTTAAGCACAGCGACGGCCTCGGCGCGGCGGTCCTCGTCGAGCAGACATTGGGCCAGCAATTGATAGACCTTGGAAAAACGCGGGCTTAACTCCAGAGTACGGCGGAAGGACTGGATGGCTTCCGAGAACTGCCGCGCCTCCATCAGCAGTTGGCCCAGCCGATAGTGGCCCAACTCGTTGTCGGGGTCGTCGTTGGCCATCTTGCGAAACTGAGCGATGCGATCTTGCAGTTGACTCATCGCTGAAAATCTCCCGATTGCACCAGTTCGCTGCACCAGCCCGTGCATCTCTTGGCGGTACAGCAGACGGTTAAGCATTGCCCTATACTCATTTCACCTCGACCACCGTTAGGTCCAGAGGGGGGAAGGTCACGCTCTTGCCGGAGTTGTTCTCGTCCTTGGCGCGGATGACGATCTTAAACTTGCCGCTGCGGTTGAGCTGAATGGGCACCTGGAAAGGCAGAATCTTCAGTTTCCGGGCGTTTTCATCAGGATAGCTGACGGCCTTGCCAGGGATCGGTTTGGGCAAGACAGGTTTGCCGGACTCGTCCTGAATCACCACTTCCACCGAGACTTTTGGCTCGTTCTTCTCACCTGCTTCAGTGAAGCCGACGGCCGTGAAATGGAGCATCAGGTTTTGGCCAGGTACGGCCAAGGGCGGGGCGAACAACGGCGGGGCGCCGGCCTGTTCCTCATTGAGCGGCAGGTAGACGAAACCAGGACGCACAATGCCGAACCCCAGCTTCAGCACAGTGAATCTTTGTTCGAGCGGCTTGGTCGTCGTGTTGCCGAGGATGTCCTTGACCTCCACTATCATGGTGTAATCCCCCGGCTCGGTGTCCGGAAAGAGATTGGTCAGTGCGAAGGCCGGTTGATGCGAGCCGCCCAGCGAGTTGACCACGGTTAGCTCCTGCGGGTCTTTTTGGAACACGATCTTGTTCTTCTTGTGATTGAACAGCTTCATGCTCATACTGTATTGGGCGGTGCCGTCTTCCTTGATTTTCAACCCCTCGATGTCGAAGGATAAGACCACCATGTCGCCCGGTAAAAAGGTACTATCTTTGCGCTCCTGGCCGAGTATGCCATAGGTAAAGCGCGGATTTTTCAATTCTAACGATCCCGCCTGTGCGGGAGCGATGCTCAAAGCCGACAGCAAGGCCAGAGTCATCCACATACTTGATCCTCCCTTCTGGTTGAGGGTTGGTTCACTTGCTCAGACAGCTCCTCCGTCATTGTGCGCGTTCGAGCAGCCATCTGCCAGAGCAAATTTAGGGTCTGCCCCTGATTTAGGCGAGCGGAGGGTGTGCAACCGGGGGGTTCACACCCCCCCGCTCGCCCTCGGATACCGGGGGGTTCACACCCCCCGCTCGCCATGCTACCGGGGGGTTCACACCCCCCGCTCGCCTTTGGACAACCCCAAAGCAAGGCATTGACCCGTTAGCGGCCTCACGCTAAGATCGCGCCGCTTCACCGGCCCACGACGGGACGGAGTAGCGCCTTTCCGGAAAGAAAGGGGCGCGGAGACGTGCAAACCACCGTTACGCGGCTGGCGGAACTGGTGCAAGGACGCGTTCATGGCCAAGAGCGGACGATCCTCGCCGCTCGCCCCATGAACGAAGCCGGGCCGGACGATATCACTTTCATCGAAAGTGATCGTAACCTCCGTTATCTGAAAAAATGCCGTGCTTGCACAGCGGTCGTTTCCCCTGCCCTGGCTGCACGCCGCCAGGAATTGCTTAGTTCAAATGGTACGCCGCTGACGCTGATTGAAGTCAACGATCCGCTGTCGGCTTTCGTCACGATTGTACGGCACCTGCACGGCCAAGCAGCCGAACCACCGCCCAGCATCGATCCGCGCGCCATCATTCATCCGACGGCCCAGATTGGGCCAGATGCGATGTTGCATCCGTTCGTGGTCATCGGCGAAGGCTGCGTCTTGGGCGCGCGTTGCCGGCTCTACAGCGGCGTCGTCCTGGGCCGCAATTGCCGCCTCGGCGATGATGTCGTACTCCATCCTCACGTCGTCCTCTACGACGATACCGTTCTCGGCAATCGCGTCATCGTCCACGCCAACGCTGTACTCGGCGCCGACGGTTTTGGTTACCGTTTTCAGGGCGGCAAGCACGTCAAGAAACCGCAGTTCGGCAATGTCGAAGTCGGCGATGACGTGGAAATCGGCGCCGGCACCACGATCGATCGCGGGACGTTCCAGGCCACCCGTATCGGTGCCGGAACCAAAATCGACAACCTGGTGCAGATCGGCCATAATTGCCAGATCGGTAAACACAACCTTTTTGTCAGCCAGGTTGGTATTGCCGGCTCGTGCAGCACCGGCGATTACGTGGTCATAGCCGGTCAGGTCGGCGTGACCGATCACGTCCACATCGAGGATAGGGCCGTCATCGGCGCCCGTTCCGGTGTGGTCCGCGACGTGCCGGCCGGTGAACGCATGTTAGGCGCGCCCGCTCGCCCAGAAAGCGAAGAAAAACGTATCCTGCTCAGCCTGACCAAACTGCCGGAGTTGTGCCGCGATGTTCGGCAGATGAAGCAGCAATTAGGGCTCGATCGAGGCGCGGCATGAAAATGGGGTTGCGGTTGGCGATTGGCGGTTGGCGGTCTTGGGAACGACGGAATGCGATGGGTCAAAGTCCACAAGCCGCCGACCGCAAACCGATAGGTTTGCTCGCCGGTTGGGGGCGCTTTCCCCTGGCTTTTGCTCAAAAAGCGCGAAGCCTGGGCTTGCCGGTTGTCTGCGTAGCCATTCGCGGAGAGGCCGCGCCGGAGTTGGCCACCCTGGTGAACCGCTTCTACTGGACGCGACCGACACGGTTGGGACGCATGATTCGCTGCTTCAAACGCGAAGGCGTCGAGCAGATCGTCATGGCGGGCAAAGTCCACAAGGCCAATCTGCTGCACCAGCCGTGGAAGCTGGTGACGCTGCTGCCCGATTGGCGAACGGTATGCTGGTGGTATTTTCGTAAGCGGCGCGACAACCGCGATGATACGCTGCTGTTGTCGATCATCGACGAGTTCGCCCGCGACGGCTTGCGCTTTGAAAGCGCATTGACCCTTTGTCCGGAGTTGCTCGTGAATCCCGCAGTCCTCACCCGCCGGGCGCCGACTGCCCGCGAACAGCGCGACATCGCCTTCGGTTGGGAACTGGCCAAGGAAATGGGCCGACTCGATGTTGGCCAAAGCGTCGCCGTTAAGGAACGCGCCGTACTGGCCGTCGAGGCCATCGAGGGTACCGACCGCGCCATTCTGCGCGCTGGCGAACTGTGCCGATCGGGCGGTTTCGTCGTCGTCAAGACCGCCAAACCGCAGCAGGACATGCGCTTCGATGTACCGACCATCGGTTGCACGACCATCGAAAGCCTACATCGCGCCGGCGGCCGCGTCCTCGCTATTGAGGCCGGCAAAACCATCGTGCTCGATCAAGAGCAAACGGTAGCCTTGGCCGACCGCTATGGCATCACCATCGTCGCCCTGCCATCCTCGTAAGATCGCTCTATCGGGGGCGAGGGGAGTTGCATTCGCGCTGGCGAGCGGGGGGTGTGAACCCCCCGGTAGCATGGCGAGCGGGGGGTGTGAACCCCCCGGTAGCGCATGGCGAGCGGGGGGTGTGAACCCCCCGGTTGTGCTACGGGGGGTTAACTGGGCACGAGGAGAAGTGACATTTTTTCCCTTCTCCCCCCCACCCCAACCCTCCCCCACAAGGGGGGAGGGAGCCTTGTTTCTCCCTCCCCCACAAGGGGGGAGGAAGAACCATTCCCCCCACCCCAACCCTCCCCCACAAGGGGGGAGGAAGAACCATTCCCCCCACCCCAACCCTCCCCCACAAGGGGGGAGGGAGCCTTGTTTCTCCCTCCCCCCTTGTGGGGGAGGGTTGGGGTGGGGGGAATTGTGTCAAATTCAACCGTGCCCAGGATAACACCCCCCGCTCGCCGGCGCGAACGCAACTCCGCTCGCCGGGAGAAGCCCAAATCGGGTGGCAGACCTCTCGAAAAGTAGCTGGCGCGAAAAGGTTTCTGTATAGTGGTATTGGGGCTTTTCCATCAGCCGAACACCGAAAATTGCAGACCGCTCATGGGCACAATGACGTTTCAACTCCCGGACAGACTTCCCGCAAATGCTGCTCAGGAGCTGAAACGTGCTTGCATGGCCGGTGGACCGGACAACATGCCTTGGCCGACCCAACTGCACTTTACGTCAGGGCAGCTGAGCGTCAGCCGGATTGTGGACGAAAGCGGTTATCTCGTCGTACCGTGGCCTGTCGCTGAGTGCGGCCTGATGATGTGTACGTCCGCCACGCTCATCGAACGTGCCCGCCCCTACAATCTGCTGGTGGAATTGGCCCGCGGCAAGGTCAATCAGGTTCGCTGTCAAGCATTCGATTGGCGTGCCGGCGGTTTGGTCTTGGCGCCGGAATTGGAACAGCGTATCCGCGACATCGGCTTGGCCTTCGCTCATGCCGCCGCGGGCGTCCCTCCCGAAAAAGCTAGTCAACATGCCCAGATTGTCCTTGATCTGGCTTACCAGACGGCCCGGCAGCTGGTGTCCACCTACATTACTCAGGTTTTTCAAAACCGTCATCAACGGCAGCCCCGGCTCGATTCGACGCTGGCCTGCCGCCTGGGCCAGGCCGTTCCTCCGGCCGAGCTGGCTACTCTCTTAGCGACCGCTTTCAACAGTGTCTGTTTGCCCCTTTCTTGGGGCCAGGTGGAAAGCGAAGAAGCGACGTATCGCTGGCAAGAGTGCGACGCCTTAGTAGACTGGGCCGCCAAACAGCAACTGGACATTTCTTCCGGCCCGCTCATCGATTTCTCGTCGGCGCAGCTGCCTGCCTGGCTATGGCATTGGGAGCGCGACTTGGCCGGCATGGCGTCGTTCATGTGCAAGTTTGTCGAGACGGCCGTACGGCGCTATCGCAACCGTATCCGCCGCTGGCAACTGACCGCTGCCAGCAATTGTGCTCACGTCCTTTCGCTCTCCGAAGACGATCTGCTCAGTCTGACTTATCGTTTGGCCGAGTCGGCCCGGCATGTGGACCCCTCCTTGGAACTGGTTGTGGGCATCGCCCAGCCGTGGGGCGAATATCTGGCCCTGAGTGAATGCATCCACTCGCCGTTCCTCTTCGCCGACACGCTTATCCGCGCTGGTCTGAATCTTTCTGCTTTGGACATCGAGCTGGTCATGGGCGTGACGCCGCGCGGCAGCTATTGTCGCGACCTGCTGGAAATCTCGCGCCTGCTCGATCTGTACGCTCTTCTGGGCGTGCCGCTGCGCGTGACCCTGGGCTATCCCTCTTCGGCCCAAGCCGACGCCGACGCCGATCCCGACCTGCGTGTCGAGGGCGGCCGTTGGGGCGACGGTTTCACAGTCGAGATGCAGGCCGCCTGGGCCGCCGACGTGACCGCCCTGGTCTTATGCAAACCTTATGTGCAAGGCGTCCAGTGGGTCCACTTCCGCGACGCCGAACCGCATCAATTCCCTCACTGCGGCATAGCCGATAGCCGCGATCAAATCAAACCGGTTTTGCAGAAACTGTACGAACTGCGCCAGGCGCATCTGAAATAGAACGCCGCCACGCGAGATTTTCACAGCACCATCCACGCTTGCCTGGGCCAGGAGCGCCTTTCCCTTTTATCAAGGACCGAAATTTCGCTACCATGACCCCTATGACCAAATCCGGCAGCAGAAAACAGGGATAGGTGCAGATGAGGGACAACGCTGGACCTGCGGTGGTGTTGCTGAGCGGCGGACTCGATTCCGCGACGGTATTGGCGGTCGCTCGGCGTGATGGCTTTCGCTGTCATGCCCTGACCATCGCCTACGGTCAGCGTCATGCCGCGGAAGTGGCAGCAGCTCGCCGTGTTGCCGCTGCCCTCGGCGCCGTGGAGCAGCGCGTCATCGACTTGGATTTGCGTGCCTTCGGTGGCTCGGCCTTGACGGCGGACCTTCCCCTCCCACGCGACCGCTCCCCCGAAGCGATGAGCGCGGACATTCCCATCACCTACGTTCCGGCTCGCAATACGATTTTCCTCGCCCTGGCGTTGGCCTGGGCCGAGGTGCTGGGCAGTTTCGACATTTACCTGGGCGTAAATGCCATCGATTACTCCGGCTATCCCGATTGCCGTCCGCAGTTCATTGCCGCGTTTGAGCAGCTGGCGAACGTGGCCACCAAGGCCGGCGTCCAAAACAAGGGGCGATTCCGCATTCACACACCGTTGATTCAACTGTCCAAAGCCGACATCATCCGTCTGGGCGTGTCGCTGGGGGTTGATTACAGTTTGACGCACAGCTGCTACGATCCTGCTCCCGACGGCGCCGCTTGCGGCCGCTGCGATTCGTGTGTGTTGCGCCGCGCCGGCTTTACGGCGGCCGGCATCGCCGACCCGACCCGTTATGGAAACGAACAATGACCACCCCACGCACGTGCCGTCTCGTTACCCTGGGTTGCAAAGTCAATCAGTACGAGACCCAGTACGTCAAAGAAACGCTAGAAGCCAACGGCTACATCGAAGCAGCCCCCGGACAGCCGGCCGACCTATGCATTGTCAACACCTGCACCGTCACCGCGGAAGGCGACGCCAAGAGCCGACAAACGGTGCGCCGTCTGCACCAGACGCAACCGCACGCCGCTATCGTTGTCATGGGCTGCTATGCCACACGCGACCCCGATGCCATCGCCCGCCTGCCGGGCGTCGTCAAAGTCGTCACCGACAAGACGCGAATCGTCGAGGAATTGGCGCCGTTCGGTGTCATCCAGGCCATTCCCGGCATCTCCCGCTTCGATGCGCATCAACGCGCTTTCGTCAAGGTGCAGGACGGCTGCTTGCTCAATTGCAGCTATTGCATCATCCCGCACGTCCGCCCATCGCTGCGCAGCCGCACGCCGGAAGAAATTAGCGCCGAAGTCGAGCGATTGGTAGAGTATGGTTATCGGGAAATTGTCTTGACGGGCATCCACCTGGGGCATTACGGCATCGACCTCAGCCGCGGCAAACCGAAGTCCCACTGGTGTCGCCTGTGGCACTTGCTGGAACGGTTGGCCTCGTTGCCCGGCGATTTCCGCATCCGCCTGAGCAGCCTGGAAGCGGCCGAGGCGCGCGACGATCTGGTGCGCGTCTTGGCTGAACAGCCGCGCATCTGTCCGCACTTGCACTTGTGTTTGCAGAGCGGTTCGGATCGCATTCTCGCCCGCATGAAACGGCGTTATCGCAGCGCCGGTTTCCTCGAACGTTGCCGACGTATCCGGGCCGCACTCGATCAACCGGCGTTTACCACCGATGTCATCGTCGGCTTTCCCGGCGAGACCGACGCCGATTTTGAAGCCACTTGTCGGGTGGTCCGTGAGGTCGGTTTTGCCCGCCTTCATATCTTCTCTTACAGTCCGCGGGCCGGGACCGAGGCCGCGGCTTGGAGCGAACGTGTGCCGCCCGCCGTTGTCGCCGCGCGCCGCGCCCGCTTGCTGGAGATAGAACGCGACTTGAACGAGGCCTATTGTCGCAGTTTACTAGGACGGCGTCTCGATGTGTTAGTGGAAGGCCCCGCCCCGCAGCGGCCCGGTTTCGTGCGCGGCACCGCTTGCCGTGCTGTCACCGTCGTCTGCCGCGGACATGCGCCCGCCCTGGTCCGCAAACGGCTGCCCGTCCGTGCCGTGGCCATAGCCGAAGGTGTCGTCTACGGCGAACCCGACGCCGAGAGCGTGGCCAGCCCGGAACGGACAGGCTCCCGTCGCTTTGCTTTGCCGTTCGTAAGCGAAATGCCGATGTACACAACCCTTGACTTCGACAACGGAGCAGTTATACGGAGCGCGGTAGAGATTGACACGACCGAGGGCGAGCGG
>JAJPIY010000232.1 GCA_021324515.1 Planctomycetota bacterium | reverse complement strand
CCCCACCAGGGGGGAGGGGGCCGTTTTTCTCCCTCCCCCCTGGTGGGGGAGGGTTGGGGTGGGGGGGGAATTGTGCCAAATTCAACCGTGCCCAGTATAAATTCAGCCGGGGACAGTATTGCTCACCAGGAAAGCGTGTACTACCCGCAAAACGACTTCGGGTGATACGTCGCCAACTCGTCAACTGCGTTGTTCCACCTTACAATGATTCGGTATGGAACGGCTCAACAAATTCCTGGCCCACGCTGGCGTCGGCTCGCGGCGGCATTGCGAGGAGCTGATTGTCCGCGGCCGCGTTACGGTGAACGGTCGGGTCGTCCGTGAGCTGGGCACTAAGGTTGAAGATACCGACACCGTATGCGTGGATGGCCAGCCGTTGCACGGCGAGAAGTTCGTCTACTGGCTAGTCAACAAGCCCCGCGGCTATCTCTGTAGCAACTTCGATCCGGCGGGGCGGCCGCTTGCCGTCGATCTGGTGCCGCACGTCAGCCAGCGCGTCTACACGGTAGGTCGGCTCGATGAGGAGAGTGAAGGTTTGCTGCTTTTGACCAACGACGGCGACCTGGCCCATCGCCTCATGCACCCACGCTTCGGCGTCGAGAAGACCTATCATGTTCAGGTGGCTGGCCGACCGACGCGGGAGGACATCGACCAGCTACTCAAGGGTGTCTGGCTGAGCGTCGGCCACGTCCGCGCTCGGCGGGTGCATCGCCTGAAAACGCAGGGAGAGAGCACCTGGCTGGAAATCGTCCTCAACGAAGGCAAAAACCGCGAGATTCGCCGTATGTTGGCGCGGTTAGGCCACAAGGTCTTGAAGCTGCGCCGCATCGCCATCGGTCCCGTTCGTCTCGATAAACTGCGGCGCGGCAAGGCCCGCCGCCTCACAAGCGACGAATTGCGGCGGCTCCGGGCCGCGGCGCGGCGCGGGGAAAAACAGGACCTGAAATCCGCAAACTCCAAAGCGACGCCATGATGCCGTTCGTCCACACCACCGCTGCCGTGTACGCAAACGTCTTACTCGCGCGCCAGACCTATCGCCTCCGCCTGCACTGTCCGGAACTGGCCCGCGCCATTCGCCCGGGCCAATTTGTCATGCTCCGTCTGCCTGGCCACAGCGATCCGCTCTTGGGCCGACCTTTCGCCTTGTATGACACCGTTCTCGATGAAGAAGGACAGCCGATCGCTCTCGACGTGGTATATCTCGTTGTCGGCAAGCTGACCGGCTTGCTGGCGGCGCTACAGCCCGGCGATCGCGTGGCGGTCTGGGGGCCGCTCGGTAACGGTTTTCCGGATTTTTCCGCTCTTGACCATATTGCCCTGGTCGCTGGCGGCATCGGCCAAACGCCGTTCCTTGCTTACGTTCGCGCCCTGCTGGGCACACGGGGTTACGGGGGTCGGCCGCCACGCCGCATGGTCCGCCGCGTCTCGCTCTATTACGGCGTCCGCACCGCCGACCTCGCTGCGGGCGCCGAAGATTTCCGCGCCGCCGGGGCTGCGGTCCATCTCGCCAGTGACGATGGCACACTCGGCTTTCCCGGCTTCGTGACGCAACTGCTCGCCACGCATCCGCCGCCGCAACACCTCGTCGGCTGCGGCCCCGAACCGATGTTGCGGGGATTGGCGCAACTGGCCGGACGCTGGGGCGTGCCGTGTCATCTGTCCCTGGAAACACCGATGGCTTGCGGCATCGGCATCTGTTTCAGCTGTGTGACGCGCGTCCGCACTACCAACGGCTGGGACTATCGGCGTGTGTGTGTGGAAGGCCCGGTCTTCGACGCGGCGAGTCTGGCATGGGACACGTGAGCTTTTTTCCTCTTCGCTTGCCCTACGCCGCCTGCTGTGTTAGGATAGAATGCAGTTAGAGTCCCACCTTACTTACCCTGCCTATTTTCGAGAGCCTGCCATGTTGAACTTCCTCCCTTCTCGCATGTGGACGTGTGAAGGCGTTGAACGCCGTGCTTTTCTCCAATTGGGCACCCTTGCGGGGCTAGGCTTATCGCTGCCGACGCTGTTTGCCGCCAAGCAAGCACAGGCGCGTCAGGGCCGCAAAACAGCCGATGTCAACTGCATTCTCATTTGGACGCGGGGCGGCACGAGCCATCACGACACCTTTGATCCCAAGCCAAACGCCCCCGCGAGCGTTCGCGGCGAATTCAATGTCATCCATACAGCGGTGCCCGGCGTCCAATTCACCGAGGTCCTGCCGCGCATGGCCCGCGAGTTAAAGCGCTATGCCTTGTTGCGGAGCTGGAACCCCAAGAACGCCGGCCACGGGGTCGCCGATCAGTATTGCCTGTCCGGCCATCCCGTCAATCCGTCGCTGACCTATCCGTGTTACGGCGCGGTCGTCAGCCATTTGAAGGGTTTCAAAACGCGCATGCCGCCGCATATCCAACTCGGCAATAATGTGGATCGTACCTTCAGCGGCGGCACGGCTGGCTACCTCGGCTTGGAGCACAATCCTTTCGAGATCCTTTCCGATCCTAATAGTGGGAATTTCAGCGTCCGTGACATCACGCCTCCTCAGGGCATCGACATGGGACGGTTGTCGCGCCGCCGTCGTATGCTGCACACCATTGATGCCTTGCAGCGTTCGCTCGATGCTCAACCGGCGGCGTTTGCGGCCCTGGATCAGCATTACCAGGCCGCCCTCAACCTCATCACGGCCCCGGAGACTAAACGCGCTTTCGAGATCGACAAAGAGGGGCCGCACCTGCGCGATGCCTATGGCCGCACGCGCTTCGGCCAGAGTTGTTTGCTGGCCCGTCGCCTCATCGAGGCGGGCGCGCGCTTCGTGACCATCTCGGATGGCGGCTGGGACACGCACCAGGACAATTTCAACTCGCTCAAGAGGCATGTTCCGTACATCGATCAAGCGTTGCCCCAGCTATTGATCGACCTGGAGGAGCGCGGCCTGTTGGCGACGACGCTGGTGGTATGGATGACAGACTTTGGACGCACGCCGAAGATCAACTCGGCAAGCGGCCGCGATCACTGGGCTTCGGCAGGCTTTGCCATCCTGGCGGGTGCGGGCATTCCCGGCGGCGCCGTCCTGGGCCGTACCGACGAGGAAGGCAGCCGACCGACGCACGATGAATACTTCACCGAAGACATCGCTGCCACCATCTACACCAAGCTCGGCATCCCGCTCGATTTGATTACCTATACGCCGGACAACCGACCCATTCGTCTCAATGAAGGACGGGTCATCCGCGAATGGGTTTCGGCGTAGTTACACCTGGCACGAGGAAGGGGGACATTTTTTCCCTCGCTCCTCCCCCCAACCCTTCCCCACAAAGGGGGGGAAGGAATAGCAAAGCCTCCTCGGGGCGCTGACGCCATCTTGCTCGTCCCAAAAATTGTCGAGCGGTCAGCGCCCAAGGGGAAGGTCTGTGCCCCGGGCGCTTACGGTGAATCCACTGGGGTAGTGGGCAACACCCCTACCGCCCTGGGTGTTGCCACTCGCCGAGTGAATCACACTTCCCAATACTTTTTGTGTCCTGCTGCGGTGAGCAGGGCGCGCTTGACGGCGACGGCGACCAGTTTGACTTTGTAAGCGTTTTGGCTCAGCGGCATGGC
The DNA here is from genome assembly GCA_021324515.1 of Planctomycetota bacterium. Classification (GTDB taxonomy): domain Bacteria; phylum Planctomycetota; class Planctomycetia; order Gemmatales; family Gemmataceae; genus JAJPHU01. The sequence continues at coordinate 2,820 of JAJPIY010000232.1, read as the reverse complement.
GCCTTCTGTGGCAGCTTCGCCGGCGGCGCTGGCCGTCGCCTCGGTGACTTCCTTGCCTTCGAGCACCTTGGCCGCCACTGCGGCGACGTGGGGCACGGGCGCAACGTGGCCCAGGACGATGCGCACGTTCTTGGCCCTTTGGTTGTCGTACTGGAAAGCCACTGCTGCTTGCACCAGCGGCCAATCGTAGGACTGCTTGTGCCGTACTTCGTAGCTGGCGTTTTTCGCACCGGCAGCGGGGACGGTCACGGCCATCACCATCTCATTGGGCGCCAAGACATGCTCGCGTTCGCTGGCCGAGCTGGGAGCGTGGAAAAACTCCGCGAGAGAGATTTTACGGCTCCCTTTAGGCCCAAAAACGTCCGCCTGAGCGCCCAGGGCAATCAGGACCGGCGCCAGCGTCGAGGGATTGACGATGACGCATTTGTGCCCTTGCGTGAAGATGGCATGATAGCGATTTTCCCCGTCGATGGCGAAACATTTGTCGCCGCCTTTGAGCAAGCAGGGGGTATGCTCATCGCGGAAGTACCAGCAACGGTTGCGCTGGCACAGGTTGCCGCCGAGCGTCCCCATGTTGCGGATTTGCGGCCCGCCGATGTCACCGGCCGCTGCGGCCAAAGCCGGAAAGAGCCGGCGAACGTCGCGGTGGGCGGCGATTTCGGCCAAGGTGGTTCCGGCGGCGATCGTCAGATTTTGGGGCGTCGCCCGGATGCCCGACAGGCTACGCACGTCCCGCAAGCTGACGATCTTGTCCGGCTGAGCGATATATTCTTTTTGCAAGTCGAGCAAGTCGGTGCCGCCGGCCAGCAGCTCCGCCGTGCCCCATTTGTCATCGAGCAAGGCCACCGCCTGCTCGGCGGTCAGTGGTCGGTAGTAGGTGAAGTTCTTCATTGTCCCCCTCCTTTCGCGGCCAGGGCGGCCAGCACGCGCTCCGGCGTGAACGGTGTGTGCGGCACGCGCACGCCGAGAGCGTTGAAAATGGCATTGCCGATGGCGGCATGCGTCGAGATCACCGGCGGCTCGCCGACGCCGATGACGCCACGCTCCGGCATGTCATGCAAATGTACGAGGATCTTCGGCATGTCTTCGATGCCGCCGAGCTTGTAAAATTCCATGTCCGGGTTGACTTGCCGGCCGGTCGCGCGGTCCATAATGCGTTCCTCGAATAGCGCATAATTCAGACCCATAATGACGCCGCCGGCCACCTGCGATTCGCAGGTCAGGCGGTTGACAACCATGCCACAATCCTGCACGGCCACGATCTGCGTGCAGCGGACCACACCGGTTTCGGTATCGACCAGCACTTCGGCGATCTGCACGCCGCCGACGCCGGAACTGGACACGTCCTTGTTTTCCGGCTTGTTCGATTCGGCCGCAGTCCAGAAGCCGGTTGCTTTGACTGGTTCATCGCCCAAGGCGGCGCAGGCTTTCTTCCAGTCCCAACTCTTGCCGCTCTTACTGTCTACTACCTTGCCGCGCTCGATGACCAGGTCTTCTGCCTTGGCGTCGAGCTTGGGCGCGATCTTGGCGAACAGCTCGTCGCGCGCTGCCGTGGCGGCTCGCAGAGCGGCGGGCGCCTGCGAGGGACAGGTCGTGCTGCCGCCCGAACCGCTGGAAGCGCCGTATTCGCTTTCGCCGAATTGCAGGGTAATTTGCTCCGGTTCCAGTCCCAAAATCTCGGCCGTGACCAGGGCCGTCACCGTCCTCTGGCCGGTGCCGAGGTCCTGCGACGAAGTGCGGGCCCCCACCGAACCGTCCGCATGAATGGTGATGGTGCATTCGTTGCGTTGCGGAGCAGCCTGTCCGCCCCAGGTGTGTAGGGCCATGCCGATGCCGTGTTTGACGACGCCCGGCCCTTTGCCCGGTGGGTGCCATTTCTCCTTCCATTTGGACAGCGCTGCCGCAATTTCGATTTCGCGCGTGTAGATGGTGTGCCGCAAGGCCAGCAACGAGTGCGGCGCATTCTGCACGGCGTTGAGATCGTTTGGCGGCAGGTTCTTCAAGCGCAGCTGCATCGGGTCCATCTCTAGCTTGGCCGCCAGGTCATCGAGGATGAACTCGGTGAGGGTACAGTTCTGTGGATGGTTGGGCGCCCGCATGGCCCGCTGGGCTTGCGCGTTGGTTCGAATGCGTGTGTGCTTGCGCTTGTATTCGAAAGGATAAACGTAAGGCAAAGCGTTGAAGGTAACGGTAGCGCTGGATTGAATGCCAGCGGTGCCGTAGCAATCCACCTCGTAGGCAGTGACCTTGCCGTCCTTAGCAGCGCCGACCTTCACCTTGCCATAGGCTGAGGGTCGGCAGCCGCCGGCGGTGATTTCACTAGCGCGATCAAGCATGAGCTTAACCGGCGCTTGGGCTTTCTTCGCCAACTCGGCAGCGACAAGACCCTGAATGTCGGGTCCGAACTTGCTGCCGAAACCGCCGCCCATGTAGTGCGTAATGCACTTGACTTTATTGGCCGGGATGCGGAGCTGCCCGGCAAGTACAGCGGCCGTAGCCGTAACCGCCTGTGTCGAGGCCCATACCGTCAAGCCACCCTCTGCGTCCCATTCAGCAACCAAGCCGTGCGATTCCAGGCATTGATGGCAAATGGTCGGTACGCCGTAGCTGCCTTCGACAATCACCGCGGCGTCGGCCATGCCCTTGTCAAAACCTTGAGAGGCCGCCTCCATCGCCGGCTGCACGTTTTTGCGATTGCCGCCGACCGGGGGCGCCGTTTGCGGATCGTTCTTCAGCGCATCTTCTTCCTTGACCAGATGGGGCAGCACTTCGTACTCGATCTTGACGGCGCGGACGGCGTCGAGGGCATGTTCCTCGGTG
>JAJPIY010000189.1 GCA_021324515.1 Planctomycetota bacterium | reverse complement strand
TCAACGGCGGCTCTTTGAGGGAGGCTAGGGCCGGTGTCTCGCCGGTTGGTGGGATGGGAGTTTCGCCGGTCGCTGGACCTTGCTTCTCGAAGTGCCATTCCTGGCGGGGTTTCCAGAACTTGAGGAAGAGGGCGGTGACGATCAGCGAGAAGATGCCGCCGCCGATGTCGGTCATGGGATAAAGGACGAGGTCCGGTACATAGACGTGCATGGTGGCAAAGCAGAACTGGAAGAGGGCGAAGGAGCCGCCGGCCGTGAGCAAGGCCGGCCACACTTCCCATGTCTGTTTCCACGAACACATGCACTTGACCATGTAGAGCGGGATAAATAGCGACAAAAGCGGGAGTTGCCGTCCGGCCATGACGCTGAGTGTTTCTGTGGGCAGGCCGGTCACGCCGGTGAGGGTGATGAGCGGCGTGCCCAGTCCACCGTAGGCGACCGGCGAGGTGTTGGCGATCAGGCACAAGACGGCAGCCAGGAACGGATCGAAGCCGAGGCCGACCAGGATGGCGCCACAAATGGCCACAGGCGTGCCCCCGCCGGCTGAGCCTTCGAGAAAGGCCCCGAAGGCAAAGGCGATGAGGATGGCCTGCACGCGGGCATCCCCGGACAGCCCGGCCACCGAACGGCGCACAATGTCGAATTTGCCAGTCTGTACCGTGATGTTGTACAGCAGCATGGCGTTGAAGATGGTCCAGCCGACCGGCAGCAGGCCGAACAGGGCACCGTTGAGGAAAGCCATAGCAGCCATCAAGGGCGGCATGCCGTAGACGGTGACGGCGACGATTAAGGCGACGAGGGCGGCCATTGCCCCGGCCTTGGGTGCCAGCCAGCGGCGCGGTACCAACAACCAAAAAAGCACCAGCACCGGCAAAGCGGCGAAGAAGATAGAGAACAGGTTGGAAGCGGGGAGTTTGTCAGCCAGGGGATTGAGGCGCTGCTGATAGACGGCCCAAAGCATGGAGGAATCCTTTGTGAAGCGAACGCAGGGTGTTGCCCGATTGTATCGTAGAAAGGCAGCACGGCAAGGCGTTGATGGAGCGGTTGACAAATTTCTTGGAAAAAATACTTGCCGAGGCGCGGCCGATCTGATGGAATAGCTCGATCGTATACGGGCACATTGTCCGGTCCATTAGATCAAGGAGGGACGTTCATGTCTCGCGTAGTGACTCCGCCTTCGGCTCAACCCACTTCCCTGCCGCCGCTGGTGATCCCCCATGAGAAGATCGCCCAGCGCGCTTACGAGAAATGGATCAAGCGCGGCCGGCCGCAAGGCACCGAAATGCAAGACTGGTTGGAAGCCGAAAATGAGCTGAGGGCCGAGATGTCGCGGACCAAACCGCCTACAAAATATTGACACCGGAGTTGTCCGTTGGTCCGTTGTCCGACTTCGACGGACAACGGACCCCGGACAACGGACCACGGCGATGACGCTGGCTTTCACCGTACCTCCGCCGAATTCCTCGTTTTTGGGCCGTCTCGATCCGCGTTGGAAGCTGGCGGCGCTAGTGTGTTTTGCTGCCGTCGCGGCCACGCTGCACACGCTCCGGGTCGCTGCCGTGGCCTTGGCTGCGGCTCTGCTCTTGGCCCTGCTGGCACGCTTGCCGCCGCGTTGGTTTCTGCAACGACTGGGGACGGCGGCTTTGTTTTTCCTCCTGTTCGTTTTGCCTTTGCCCTGGCTTCTCGACGGTAATGGGCCAAGCTGGACATGGGGACCGCTCCACCTCTCGGGGCGCGGTATCGAGTCTGCTCTTCTGCTCACGGCCAAAGCGATCACGCTGGTTACGCTCTTCTTGATAGCCCAGGCCACTGCTCCTCTGGAAGCCACGCTCAAGGCCGCCCACGCTTTGCGCATCCCCGCTCTGTTGGTGCAGCTAGGCTTGCTCAGCTATCGCTATGTCTTTGTGTTCTCCGAGGAGCTGCGCCGCTTGCGGATTGCTCTGCGCGTGCGTGGCTACCGCAATCGTGCCCGATGGCACAGCTATCGCACCGCCGGCCACCTTGCCGGTACGCTTTTGGTGCGCGGCTGCGAGCGGGCCGAACGTGTCGCTCAGGCCATGCGCTGTCGGGGTTTTGATGGACAATTCCGAGCGCTGAACACTTTTGCCACTCATCCCGTCGATGTCGTGGCGTTTGTTCTCATCACGGCCAGCGCGGCGGCGCTGGCGGTGTGGGATTGGCTGCCTCGCCTGTTGGGGTGATCGCCGTGTCCGCCGACTTGGCCATTCAAGTGCGCGATCTGACCTTCGCCTATCCCGATGGCGCATCTGCCCTGGTCGGCGTCTCCTTTGATGTCCTCGCTGGCGAAAGTGTTGGACTGGTCGGGCCTAACGGCGCCGGTAAAACCAGCCTGTTTCTGTGTCTGGCCGGCGTCCTCAAACCCCGTACCACCTTGTTCCAGGTCGGCGGTCTGGACCCGCGCGATCCCGCCCAGCGCCGCCGACTGCCTACCCAGGTCGGCATCGTCTTCCAAAACAGCGACGATCAAATCTTCAGCGCCACGGTCTTCGACGATGTGGCCTTCGGCCCGCTCAACCTGGAATTGCCTGCCGACGAAGTGCGCAAACGAGTCGCTGAGGCGCTGGAGCGCGTCGGCCTGACTGGCATGGAGCAGCGCGTGCCGTTTCACCTCTCCGGCGGCGAAAAGCGCCGTGTCGCCTTGGCCGGCGTCCTGGCGATGCGGCCAAGCATCCTCTTGCTCGACGAACCATCGATGTACCTCGATCCGCGCGGCCGTCGTGAATTGATCCAGCTGTTGCACACGCTCGGCGGCACACGGATGATCGCCTCACACGATCTGGAGCTGATTCTGCAAACGTGTGACCGGGTGCTGCTGCTGGATCGCGGCCAACTGATGGCGGATGGCCCGGCACGCACGGTATTGGCAGACGCGACGTTGATGGAAGCGCATGGGCTGGAAGTGCCGTATAGCTTGCGCGGCAATAGCATCGCTTGATCCGAGTCGCTCAGCAAGAGTAGAATAAAGCCGGCAAGAGAAAAGCGTTCACTTCTGACCTTAAGAAGAGGATGACATGACCCAGATACTTGTCGATGCAGTCCTGCGAAGCCGGCTACACGACTTGAAACAGCCCCTGGAATTGTGCGACGAATCGGGCAAGGTATTGGCGCGAATGATCCCCGTTCCCGATCCTTCTCAGTATGAACCGATTGAGCCACACATCAATGCCGAAGAGTTGCAACGACGCCGGCAAGAGCCGGACTTCAGCACTGCGGAAGTGCTGACTTATTTGGAGAAGCTGTGATGTTCACCGTTCGCTGGAAGCGTTCGGCTTTGAACGAGTGACAGCCTTATGGACGCAGGCAGATTCCGCCATGCGTCGGGCCATCACAACAGCGACACATCGGATCGACGAGGAATTGCGACACGATCCCGAAAACCAAGGCGAATCTCGCAGCAGTCAAGAACGGGTTTACTTCGAATTCCCTCTGGGCATCCGGTTCGAGATAGACCGACAACAATCGCTTGTTCATGTTCTCCAGGTCTGGAGCTTTCGCAAGCGAGGATAAGTGCTGGAAAGCATTCTATTTTTTTACCACCCGTCGTATCTGCAAATGCTCCTGCCCCAGCGCCTTCTGCAACTGTATCGGCCAGTCCCACGCCTTCGCCTCGGTGTCGTCCTTGACATACAAACGTACCTTGCGCGGAAAAGCAAGGGCGATGGCTTGCGGCATATCGAGGACGCGCAGCACGTTGAGGAAAATTGGTCCCTGCCGGTGCGATGCCGGCGGATGCCACAAATCCAAACGTGCCACGTCCGGTTCGAACAGCGCCGCATACAGGGCGATGCCGGCCATGTCGTTTTTGCCTTGCAGTCCCAGCGGCACGTCTTTGAGATCGGCGACAGTGCGCAGGCAGGCCAAAGCACGGCGCACGTCCCAGACGCGCTGGCCGTCGAGTGTTTGGCCCAGGAGCGCGAAGCGGCGTCGGATCTGATGGCCATTCGGTTTGCCATCAAACGGACTGGTTTCCGACCAGCGCGTGGGGGCGATGCCGCGCGGCGCAATGAAGGCCAAGGCCCCCTTGTTCACTTGCAACATTTTCACGTCCTGAGCGAAGCGGGTTGTATCATGTCTTGGTGCTTTCGTCAGCAGCAGCGCTTCTTGGAGGGCGGGGCCGAGATCGGCAATCCACTCTTGCCAGCTGGCTTCGTCCAGCACTTTGAGCATAACAAGCGTCGGTTTATCGGTTTTTTCTGTCGTCATCAGCCACAAGCGCAGCTCGACTTGGTCCTCACTGACAAAATCGTAGGCGCGCAGCCGTAGACCCTCGAACTTGAAATCCTCAGCGAGACGTGGGTTCAACGGCGGTGGTTGGTCTGGCCAGTTGCGAAACACACGGCTGAGCAGCTCTTGCAGCAGTTGCGGAGCGCGGCCCTTCCACCATTCGCGCACCACTTCCGGCGCCTGCGGCAATTCAATCTTCGCTGGCTTGAGGAACGATTCGTGAACCGCGGCGTTGATCGCATCCGCCGGCAGGTGGTCGAAAACCTTGAGCTGTTGCGGCGCCAGCTTGGCGGGTTCCTCGTCGCGGACATCGCTGGTGTCGTTTTTCAACCAGCGGTTCATCCAACGAAAAGCGCCAACCCGTAATTCCGGTGTGTCTTTGTGCGGTCCTTTCGTCTCCAAAAGCTGGAAGCGCTCAGCCGCGTCGTACAGTTCGTAGATGCGCCGCACTTTGTCGGCGAGGCGGCGATAGCCGGCGACCGGGAAAATGTCATCGGCGTCGCTGTTGCCCAAAAGCAGCGGCCGCGGGGCACATAGGGCCATGACACGGCCAAAGTCCCAGCGATAAGTATTGACGAAATACATGCAATCGCAATGGCCGGAAATAACGCCGTCGCGCAGGCGCGGGGCCACGCCTTCGATTACGTGCGAGTACAAATCAGCAATGCCGGCCACCGGAATAATGCACTGCGGTCGATCGTCGGCGGCGGCCAACCACCACGACGTTGCTCCGCCGCCGGAACGTCCGGTAACGCCGATGCGCTTGGCGTCCACTTCCTTGCGTGTCTCCAAGTAGTCCAGGGCGCGCATGGCGTTCCAGCATTCGATGCCGGCCGGCGTATAACCGAGCGCCTGCCACCACCACATGCCGCGCGCGTAGGTGCCATGATGTTCGCCCGGAATTTCACCCAGTTGCAGCGTATCGAGGATCAGGCAGACATAGCCATGTTCCGCGAACCAGGCAGGGTGGCGCTGATAAGAAACCTTGCTGCCGTAGGACACGCCATCGATCACGGTGTTGCTGTGGCCGCAAACGTACAGCACTGCTGGGACCGGCAACTTGGCTCGCTTGGGCACGTACAGGTTCGCCGTGACGTACAAGCCAGGACTCGATTGAAAATGTAGTTTTTCGACCGTAAATAGGTCCGTTTCGACTTTGCCGGTGATGGTGGCGTGCAGGTCGGTGCGCGGCGGCAACGGCCACAAGCCGATCATGTCGAGAAACTGGCGGCGAAATTCCGGACGTCTCTTCTCCCAATCTTCACGCGTTCGGATGTCGGCAAGGTCAGCATCAGCGATGCGTTTCACTTGCTGGCGGAAATAGCCGTCGCGCAGACGGTCGCCGCGGGCCGTGTCGGAGGGAATGTGCGCAGCATACAAAGGGAAGAAAATGAGGACGAGCAAAGTGCCGATAGAGAGAAAGCGAAGTGGCATGAGGGATACTCCTAAGCGGCATTTCTTGGGCGCCGGCGAAATCGTCGATTTGGCTCATCGTTTCCCCGTGAACCTTCGGCAATGCATAGGTAGCTCGGTCTAAAAACCTAAGATGACCTCTCCGAGTCAACTCTGCAAGGTCAAAGAGCTGCCATGAAAACAATTATGGCGCCCTTCGCTGTCAACACCTACTATAATCGTCTCAAGGCATCGACTTTGGCCCCCCGAGATCTTCCCCATGAATCCGCACTATCTCATCCGCGATACGTCGCACCTTTTCAGCCCCGGACTGCTCTTTTATAAAGATCTGATCCGCAGCAACATCGCGCGCGCTGTCGAGTTGGCCGGCGGTGCGGAACGGCTGCGGCCGCACGTCAAAACGCACAAAACACGCGAGATTGTCCGCTTGGAGATGGAGGCTGGCATCCGCAAACACAAATGCGCTACCATCGCCGAGGCGGAGATGGTCGCTTCCTGCGGCGTGCCGGACGTGCTCATCGCTTATCCCCTCGTCGGGCCTAACTGCGAGCGCCTGGCTCGGCTGATACCTGCCTACCCCCACTGCCGCTTCTCTGTCCTGGCCGATCATCCGGTAGGGATCAGGGCGTTAGCGAAGGCCTTGTCCGCCGCCAATCAACAAGTGGACGTGCTGCTGGACATCGATGTGGGCCAACATCGTACCGGCGTCGCGCCCGGCGTCGAAGCCATCGAACTGTACGAGATGATCCACCGTTCACCGGGCCTGCGGGCCGGCGGATTGCACGCCTACGATGGGCACAATCGCCAAGAGAATTTCGTCGAACGGCAGGCCGCGATATGCACGCAGTTGGGGCCGGTCTTCAACTTGCGGACGACGCTGCTTCAAAAAGGTTTGCCGGTCCCCCGGTTCGTCGTGGGAGGCACGCCGACTTTCCCCATTCATGCGCGCCATGACGTGCCGGGCCTGGAATGTTCACCGGGCACGATGGTCCTGCACGATCACGGCTACGGCTCGCGCTTTCCCGACGTTGCCGGCTTTGTTCCCGCTGCTTTGCTCTTGACGCGTGTCGTCAGCCGGCCGACGCCGGTGCGGCTCACGCTGGATCTGGGTTACAAAGCCGTCTCTGCCGATCCCCCCCTTGGCAATCGCTGTCTGCTGCTCGACGTGCCGGACTATCAGGTGGTCTTGCAGAACGAAGAACACCTCGTTGTCGAAACGCCTATCGCCCAGCGCTATCGTCCCGGTGACGAGATCTTCGCCATCCCCACCCATGTTTGCCCAACGGTGGCGCTGCATCGTCAGGCGTATGTAATCGAGAACGGACAGGTCGTCGGAACCTGGGAGATCGCGGCGCGCGACCGGGTGCTGAGTGTGTGACCGCGCTCGCCATACTCTCTGGAGGGTCACAGCTGCACACAAAATGGAACGCGAAGGAAGGCACGTTGTGCTTCCAAAGCTGCTGCCGTCGTGATAAAAGAACTGGGAGAGGTGTTTACGGAGTCAACCGATGTCAAGAATGCGGAAAACCCAGAACAGTAGCAGCGAGATGGCTATTTTCGCTCGCCTCCTCAAAATCGATAAGGGAGATCTGTCGCATAAGTTGGCTCGCTACATCCTGACTCTCGGCTTCGATGAGGAAGATCAAGCTCGCATGAGGGATCTGGCGGAAAGAAACCAAGCGGCGAGTCTATCGCCAGAGGAGCAAGAAGAATTGCGGAACTACGTCAAAGCGGGGCACCTGCTCGCGCTTCTCCATTCCAAGGCACGCAAATCCCTCCAACGCAAGAAAGTTTCGTGAGACGCTCATGGATGAGTCGTTAGCCGAGGCTGTACGCCTCCGGGCAAACCATTCTTGCGAATATTGCCACATGCCGAAAGCGCTCTACCCCACGATCCCCTTCCCCATCGATCATGTCATCGCTCGGCAACACGGTGGCTCAACGGTACTCAGCAACTTAGCCTTATCCTGTTTGCACTGCAACAGCCACAAAGGGCCAAATATCGCTGGGATTGATCCCAAAAGCAAGAAGCTCACCAAGCTCTTCAATCCCCGGCGCCATAAATGGAGGCGACACTTTCGCTGGGACGGTCCCTACCTAGTCGGCCGCACTGCCGTCGGCCGGGTGACAATCGCCGTACTGGCGATGAATGCTCCGGAGTTCGTTGAAGTTCGTGCCGCGCTGCGTGAGGAAGGGATCTTCCCAATAGCTGAATAATTCTATCCAACGCCCATCGCCCAGCGCCATCGTCCCGGTGACGAAATCTTCGCCATTCCCACACACGTTTGCCCAACGGTGGCGCTGCATCGTCAGGCGTATGTGATTGAGAACGGACAGGTCGTCGGAACCTGGGAGATCGCGGCGCGCGACCGGATACTGAGTGTTTAGCGACAAAGCGCAGGCGAGCGGGGTTGCGTCAGCGCCCCGAGTGACGCAGGTGAGCGGGGTTGCGTCAGCGCCCCGAGTATTTTTCTCACTCGGGGCGCTGACGCAACCCCGCTCGCCCTTGATATACGCAACCCCGCTCGCCGGGGTTCCGGGATTCTCACGAGCTGCTGGAGCTTGAGGTGGGAATGCCGGCAAAGGCATTCAGCCGCAGGGCGAAGATACCCGGCAATTGCATGCCCAGCGCCGTGATGGTATCGATGGTCCCTGGATCGACGTAGTGGAACGCGACCGGGCCGATCGGTGTTGTAAGGGTGTCCGTTTCCCCTTGGGCGGTGTTGTAAGGGGTCAAGGTTGTTTGCACCCCAGAATTTTGGAACACAGAAATGTCCTCAGCATATACTTGCTGCGGAGTCAGTTGGTTGAACGTGAGCGTCCCAGGGAAGAGTACGTTGTCCCAGTTTTTGTAGAGCGGCGCGAGGAAGTCACTCCCAATCCAATCGTTGCTGGTGGAACTATCGAAGAAGCCTTGATAGCTCACCTCCAAGGTCTGGCTGGTCAAAAATGCCAACAAAGGCACCTGGAAGGTGGCTGTCGCCTGCCCGTTGCTATTCAGCGTAGCTGATTGCTGCATATTGTTCAGATTGAACAGGACCGTCCCCTGGGTAGGAGCAGTGGCTCCCGAGGGAATGGGAGTGATCTGTCCGTTGGAAGAATCGAAGCTCGGGAAAAGCGTCACTGTGGCCGTGACCTTCTCCGTCACCGTGAAACCCGGTGTGATCTGGACAGTGGCGTTGGTGTAGGTACTAGTTGTGAAGCTGGGCACCACACGATCCTCGAGTAGCTCCAGCCGTAATTGGGCAGAGGGGCGCGGCCGAGGCACCTTCACCTGAGGTCGCCTACGAAACAACGTGCTCAGTGAGTGCAGAAACATCATATGGTGTCTCCTTGTTACAGTAGCCATGAGGGGCATCATCCGACGGTGCCCCGGATTTTTCAATTTGGATAGTATGGAGAAAATGCGAAATGTCAACAGAATTTTTCTCTTTTTCAAGCTCAAGGGTTTTTTCGGGACCGTCCGCGTCTCGCCGTTGGTCATGAATGCTCGTATAATCCTCAAGAC
>JAJPIY010000345.1 GCA_021324515.1 Planctomycetota bacterium | reverse complement strand
GAGCGGCAGGCCTGAAATCACCGTTTCCGCGGCGCCCCGAGGAACCATCGATCCGGGCGCAAGCGCGTACCGAACGATCCGGTCGTTGATTTCGGCAAAAAGAAAATTCTTGTACAGACCGATACCCGTACCGCCGGCCCCGCCGGTCTGAGGCGTTTCCCCAAACCGCTGGACATTCGCTGTCGCTCCCGGCCCCTTGTTCTCGAGAGCGACGAGAAAGCCGCCCGCGTGAGGAGTTTCGTGACCGTAATACGCGCCGGACCAGGTGTTCACGTAAACCACTCCGGACGGCGACACCACCAGATGCCGCGCGTGTCCGATTCCGTCGGCAACAACACCGGCGCAAAATCCGGAAGGCAATTTCAGCCCGGCGTTATCGCCCGTACACGCCGGGCTCGCGGCTGCTTTGCTCGAATGGGACTGGCTCCGGGCGGAATGGCAGAATGCCACCGCGCAAAGAGAGGCGAATAGAATTCGGTTGAGCTGGTGCGAACGCATCGAATCTCCTTCTCGATTTTCCTAATTCCCCGGCGGAGTCTGCAAAGCCGATGCGTCTTGAACGCCCGTCGCTACCTCCGGCAGAATTCCCATTTCCCTGTAAATCGGCCGTACCGCGCGCCGGATTTCCGATAGCTGCCGCGCGAACCAAAGCGCGCCCACGATGCAGAGAGCGCCCCCTCCGGCCAGCGTCGCCGGCGCTCCGATACGCGCCGCCAAAGCCCCTGCTACTAAGCTTCCGAACGGCGCCGTACCCTGAAACGCCATCGCGTAATACGCCATCACGCGCCCGCGCTTCTCCTCTGCAACGATGGTTTGCAGTATCGTGTTGCTGGCGGCCATCTGCTGCAAAAAACCGAAGCCGGTGCCCAGCAGCAGCAGAATCGAAAGCCACAACATGCGCGACATCGCGAACGCGATCAGCGCGCCACCGAAAACGATCGCCGAAATCGGGATCATCCTTCCGAGACCCAACACCGACCTCCTCATCGCTAGCGTGATAGCGCTGGTCAGCGCCCCTACACCCGACGCCGCCATCAGAATACCCAGCGTATTCGGGCCGCCATGCAGCACCCGCGAAGCGAAAATCGGCATCAGCACCGTGTATGGCATGCCCACCAGCGAGACCAGCGCGAGCAGCAGCAGAATCGAGCGGATCGGCACCGATTCGACCACATATTTCCAGCCTTCCGCCAGTTCCGGCAGGATGCGCTTGCCTGGCCGCCGAGGCGGGCCCGTTGTTATATGCATGGCGAGCAGCGACACAATCACGGCCATGTAGCTGATGCCGTCCAGCAGGAAACAGTAGCCTTCCCCCACTCCCGCGATAATCACGCCCGCCAGCGCCGGGCCCACTAGCCGCGCCGCGTTGACCATTGACGAATTCAGCGCGATCGCATTGCCCAGGTATTCGCGCTCCTCCACCATCTGGATCACGAACGCTTGACGCGCGGGCATGTCGAAGGCGTTCACCAGCCCCTGGAACAGCATCAGGCCGATCACCTCCCAAACCGTAATGATTTTCGCCAGCGCCAGCCCTGCCAGCGCGAACGACTGCAGCATCGAGAGGATCTGCGTCACCACCAGCGCGCGGCGCCGGTCCCAACGGTCTACCCACACGCCGGCGATCGGCGCCACAAAAAACAGCGGGATCTGCCCCGCGAAACTCACCAGCCCCAGCAGAAAAGGAGATCGTGTGAGCCGGTACACCAGCCAGCTCGTGGCGATGCGGGTCATCCAGGTGCCCACCAGCGATATGCTTTGCCCGCCGAAAAACAGCCTGTAATTGCGCGATCGCAGCGCCCTTACGATGAATCCCCAGTTTCCCGATCGAGGCATGGCCGCAACGATTTTCGCACACGCACGCGCCCGCCCCCGGCGCGACTCTGCACCGCAACGCGAACGAAAACCGCTGGTCAACATCCTTCCCAATTCGCTCCCGCCCGACGCGCGGGCCGGCGTGTCGCCATCCGGCATTCCGGCCATCCCGGCCTTGGTTTCCTCGGGTTTACCTGCGCCTGCCTAGATACCTGACCAAAATTCCAAAACCGGCCAGGATCCCCGCTAAAGCATGGAGAATTGACTCACGTCACAAACGAGCCCGTCTGCCGATTCGCTCCGTCCGCGGACTAGCGGCGGGCCGGGACGGGAATGCGAGGAAGATATCTGAAATGTACAGCACTTTCGTCGACCACCCCAATCGAACGCATGCCGCACGCACCAAGCCGGTGGATGACGTGGACAGCCGCATAACGGCGGCGCTCGCCTACATCGACAGGCACTACGGCGGTCAACTTTCCATTCACGATCTCGCTTCCATGGTGGGACTTTCTCCTTCGCGTTTTGCCCACCTGTTCAAGGAGATTACCGGCTTTTCCATCATGAAGTACTTGAAACTCGTCCGGCTCGAAGCGGCCAAGCGGCTCCTGGCCGAAACCAACGATGGGATTAAATCCGTCGCCGCCGCCGTGAACTTACCCGATCGCAGTCATTTTGTGCGGGACTTCCGAAAGGTTCACGGCGTCAGTCCGACTCGTTACAGATTGGCGGCGGTCAGTCGCCGCATGGCAGAAATGGCCGCAAAATAGCAAAATTCGCCGACTATTCAAAATAATGGACAGTTGATATAAATGAACATGCCCGCTCAACACGGGTAATAAAAAACTCGAAAGAGTAAAACCCCAGAAAGGAGCTTAGAAGACAATGTTCAATTTTCTCAACAGCCTCGATCAGATCAACGTGACCGTTTCCAGCGGCACGGAGATGTCGGCCCCGCGCTTCCACGCGCTGGCCCTGGATTGGTACGTCGCGATCGTCGGCAATTAAGACGATTCGCTAACCGTTAATTGAGTTAACCCCAAGAGAAAAAGGAGAAAACACCATGTTCAATTTCCTGTCCGACATGAGCGCGTTGAACGGCACGAACGCAGGGCTCGATCTCGATCGCAGCCTGCCGCGTTTCACGATCCTCGCCGACAACAACTACGTGTTGATCGTTAAAGGCTGATCACTGGCACCGCGGACAAGGGCGAAGCAACGCCCTTGTCCTCCCGGTCCGGAATCTTAATTTAAGCCATGTCTTAGGGGAATCGTCCAATGATGCAATTCTTGACTACTCTCTTGGATCGCCGCAAGCCGGAAAGCCTGGCTCACAAAGGCCTGGAATGGCTGTGGGCCAACCGCGGCGGCTTTCAGATCACCGAGTCCAAAGACGGGGACATGCCGTGGGAAGTAAAGCCGCTGGTGGAGCTGATGTTCCTTCTGACCGTCCTCAAGAGGCACGGTTTTCGCTATCCCTTGATGGATCCGTTAACCACTTTTGCGATCGAGACGGCAAACAACTTCGACTGGCACCAGATGGCCGCCTATGACCCATCCGCGGCAACTCCCCTGGCGCTCCTCGCGCCATTCTATAACACCACCGGCCGGCCGCTGCCCTTCGAAGACACCTACTTCCGCTACCTGACCAGGATCCGGTTCTTCGAAGGTATGGATCGGTTGCCCTACCGGCAAATGGATTTCGCCTACAGCCTGGGTGTCACGGGTATTCACGATTACGAGCCTTACCTGGCTTCGTGGTTCGAAAATACGGCGTTCGGAAGACGGCAACACCTGGCGCGTTACAGCATAGGCGACCTGTACTCGTTGACTCACGCGGTCTTTTATCTAACCGACATCGGTCTTCAGCCTTCGGCTCGACACCTGGACAAAGAGACCGATCTGCGGTTGCGGCGTGAGTTGATTCAATTGAGCGCGATGATGGTGCGCGGCGACAACATCGACGTTCTGGGTGAGTTGCTTCTATGCTGCCTCATGTGCGGAATGGAGCTAGGCGGCCATGACGGACTGATTTTTCGTCAGGCGCTGCGATTCCTCGAAGGCTGGCATTTCAGCGACGGATCGCTTCCTCCCACCAGGGCTGTATTCGAAAAAGCGAAGAACGGAAGTGCCGACTTCGCGTCCTTGTACCACACAACATTGGTTTCGGTGCTGCTGTATTCATTTCTTCGAAAGGCGAACCTGTCATGACCTGCGCGGCACAAATCGCGGAAACGGCTTCGTGCGAACGGACTTTATTTACACCCGACGGTCAAGCGCGGGCTGCAGCTCACGAGCTGCTGGCGGCTCAGCTCGAGGAGCAACTCAGTACCGTGCTCGGCGACTTTGAAGCCGCTCCGTCGCGCGCCGGTTTGTTAGAACTGGGAACCATCGCCGAAGTACTCGTCCTCGGACGCGACCTGCCCACCGGCCGCCGGTTGGCTTCCTCCGTGGGCGCGGCTGCGGCGCGCTGGTCTCAGAGCGGCATCTTGGAGTCGCTGTGCTTCACTGAGGCGCAGCTCACGTATCACATCGCCTTATTGTTGCTGTTTGCCGGAGGCCAACCTCGAGACGTTCTGCAGGCGCTTTGCGATCGTGGCCTGATCGGCCGCAGTGAGTGGCCCCTGCTGACACAGCTCTCAGTCAGCGCTATGTTCTTCCAGTGCGGCCTCGAGACGATTCTCCCCAAGGCCGAACACGCCGACTTGACGGTCCGGCTCGATAAGCGTTGTCTCAGGGCCAAGTCGAATGAATACGACCTGTCGCTGCTGTTAACCGTAGCCCAGTTGATCGATCTTCGCCGCATTGAGCAGTTGCGGACGCTGGTGCCGCCGGGCACCCCGGGTATGCTTCCGCGTTTATTACTGACCCAGGCCCTGCGTGCCGGGAACTGGAACTGGGTTGCAGTGCTGGCGTTCCTCTGTCACCGCTTCTTCGGTCTGCCGGAGCACCTGGAGCACGCCACGCGCCTTGCACTCAGCCGCGTCGACGCGTCGCCCGAGAGCCTGGGATTGCCGCCCGACGACATCTCGCGCGACACCGACTATTTCGAGCGGCCGGTCCGGGGCCTTCGCATTCGCAGCGGAGTTGGCTTGGCGCTCTTTATCGAAAGTATTCAGCAAGGAGAACACACATGCACGACCAGACCTTTTTGACACCTCAGCAGGCTTCGCGTACGGACGAATATCTGCGGACGCTCGCACAGCGGTACGATCACGCCGGCGTACGCCTCCAGGCTTTCTTTGGCCGCTGCTGCCTCGCCACCGCGGACTGCTATACCGGCCCCGGCGGCGTGGATGCCGCACGGGTGCACGACGATCTCGCCGCCTACGCGCATGCCATTGCCACCGATCCCAATGCCGGCCAACTCGGTTTGGATCCGTTGCTGGTGGCTGAAGCCGATTGCATGCTGCGCGCCGCCGGACTTCAAACACCCGCCCTCGCCATCATGACCGAGAGGATCGCCAGAGAGCTCGCCGCACAGCCGAGCCAGGTATCCAGCATGGGTCGTGTCCGCCTGGTTGCCGCGCGGCTGCGCGCGCTCGGACACAACGTGAAAATGGCCGCGCCGTCGTCGCAAGCCGCCGGCCTCATGAAGAGACCGCCGTCCTGGTTGAGTGCGCCGACCGCCGAGTTGACCGATATGGTCGACCACCTGACTGCCGATTGCACTCCGCTCGATGCCGCCCAGAGTCATATTCTCTCCCTCATCGCCCTGGCCGAGCTGCGAAATTATCGCGTGGATATTGGCTGCAAGGTCCTGCGGCTCGTGTTGCAGCAAGGAGCCATCGCTGAGGAAACGGTGGAAGCCCTGAACTAAGTTGCCGTGCAGCGGAGGCGCGATGGAGGATACGGCTTTGTCAGCCCGCTGACCAACCAGGAGAATGCCGGCCCGGCCGATCTGACGTTCCATTTGCCGATGACACTAAATGCCGTTTGGTTGTTCCACACCGCGGCAGGCCAGTTTCGACAAATGCACAAGGAAGCAGCCGCGGGTGCCGCATGAAACCCTATCGCGCACTCTACCGCCTGGTTCAGCCCTACTCCGCGATTTACGGTACGGCGTTCGTCACTGTCGTAATCGCAACGGGCTGCTACCTTCTCTTGCCGCCGCAATTGGGTAAATTCATCGCCGGATTGCAGGAGGTGGCCAAAGGCGGCGACGGCTCGGCGGCACTGCGCGCCATTCTGATCGCCTCCTGCCTGCTGGCCGTGAACGCAATCGTGAATCTGGTGCAGGCGATGATGATCACGTTGACGTCTGAAAAGATTGTCAACAACGTGCGGGCCCGCTTCCACTCTCATGTGTTACGGCAACCGCTCGAGGAAAGCCAGCGGAGGCCGCTCGGCCAGATCGCATCCGAATTCAGCTCCGACCTAGCACTCGTACAGGATGGCATCTCGGGTAAGGTCGTCGAGCTTTCGCGCCACGCGCTATTTACCGCCGGCGGATTCGCGGCCCTGTTCTACATCGACACGCGCATGACATTGTTCGCGGTGGCGGCGATCGGCCTCGTCGTGGGTGTCGTCTTTGCGTTCATGAAGGCCGCTACCAAGGCCATTCTTGCCGTCCAGCAACAACGGGCGAAATTGGTGGGCATGCTTGTCGAAAGCGCGTCCAACGCGTACGTGATCCGCGCCTTCAACCGCATCGCGTTTATGGAGG
>JAJPIY010000307.1 GCA_021324515.1 Planctomycetota bacterium | reverse complement strand
TTGAGAGTGAACATGCGATCGCTGTTGGGTGTGCTGACAATGGTCCCGATGAAATGACCAGGAGGGAGTACATCGGCGTCTACATGAGGGGAAGACGTGGTAGATTTTCCCTTGGGAGGAGCTGCGGCCGTGGAAGCGATCAGGCCAACCAGACCAAGAAAACAGCCTATTCCCGTACAGATACGCATGTGCCCTACCTCACAGAGATGAGAACAGAAGTTCACCTATTTCCTTTTTCCTTCTGTAGCCAAGGCGAGGGAATACTACAGTATTAGACCACGTTGCTTGGGGAAAAGTTCCGCTTGTGGAATGAAAAAAGATGTGGACAATAGAGGACAGAGGGATTGCAAGGACCTACCAGGACTTCGCATGGCCGACCTTACTCGCATCAGTATCTCGTTAGAAAGCGCCCTGTTGTCGGCGTTCGACGCTAACATTACTGCGCGGGGCTATGCCACGCGCAGCGAAGCCATCCGAGATTTGATCCGCGCCCACCTCATTCGTGAAGAGCCCAGTGATGTCCAAGACGGCTCTGCCGAACAAGTGGTAGCCGTGGTCATGTTGGTTTACGATCATCATGCCCGCGAGTTGGCAGCGCGCCTGATCGATAAGCAACACCACCATCACCACTTGGTCATATCCAGTTTGCACGTCCATCTTGGCGAGCGTCATTGTCTGGAGGTGTCGGTACTGCGCGGCCTGCCTGCCGAAGTGCGCCGGCTCGGCGAAGAATTGTTGTCCACGCGCGGCGTACTACACGGCGACATCACCTACACCCGCGGCGAAGACGCTTTCAGCCGTTGGCATTGACGGCCTCGGTCATACCAACCGTTTCTCGAACAACACCAGATTGGCATCGCGGTCGGGGTCCCAACGGATACCGAGAATGTCATATCCCAGGGCGATGCCGAGGTGCAACATCGGCCGGTGCTGATTGTGGCACTCGAAACGGATCGATTCGTAGCCATGCTCGCGCGCCCACTCGTGGACCGCTTCCATGAGCTGCGAAGCGATGCCTTGACGACGGAAATCGGGCAGCACCCCATAAAACCAGGCGAAGAACACGCTCGGCTTCAGCTCAAACCCCAAAAAAAAGCCGACCGGCCGCTCATCAATGCGCGCCACCATTTGCAGCACGTTGTGGCGGCCCAGGTAACGACGGTTGAAGAACTCCGCATCGCGCGGCGGACGGAAGATCTGATTGAAGAGTTTGACGATCTCTTCTAGATCCTCCGGCCCAACGATGTCGATAATTGCGTCAGCCATGAGCCGAACACCTCAGTATTAAGGCCAAGGGTCAGGGAGCAGAGGCCCAGCAGTTTTCCCTTGCCCTTTGCCTTTCTTCTTCAATGGTCGGGGCGATACAGGCCGGCGATGATCTCGGCCCAGGAAGGCACGTTCCAAGTCGAGAAATCTGTGGCTTCCTCATCTTCTTCCTCTTCGAGGAATGGCCCTACGGCCGGTCCTTCTTCGCCTTTCTCTTCGTCCTTCTCGGGCGCAACCGTTTCCTCTTCCTTCTCGGTCTTTTTACTGCGACGGCGGCGGCGGCGGCGCCGTCCTTCATCACTGACTCCTTCCGCTTCCGGGGCGGCCGGTT
This sequence comes from Planctomycetota bacterium, assembly GCA_021324515.1. Lineage (GTDB taxonomy): Bacteria > Planctomycetota > Planctomycetia > Gemmatales > Gemmataceae > JAJPHU01. The sequence continues at coordinate 9,771 of JAJPIY010000307.1, read as the reverse complement.
CCTCGACAGCCGCTGGCTTCTGCGACCTTTTGCTGCCGCGGACTTGGCGGCGCCGGCGAGGACGCGCTTCATCGGCAGGCGCCTCAGCAGCTTCCGCGGGCTTATCTGGCGGCACTGCTTCGGTCAATTCGTCGGGCCTTGCTTCTGTAGCCGGGGTGCTACGGCGCCGCCGACCGCGGGGGAGATGTTCTGTCTCCTCCACCGACGGTTCAGAAGTTTCCCCAGGTGCAGGTTCGGTCGCGGCAGGGCCTTGCGTCTCGGGAGCGGCAGAGGCTGGGGCCGGCGTTGGAGGCGGTTCCGGAGGCAGGCCCAATTCTTCCGCAAGGGCGCTCCAGCGATCTTTTTCTTCCGCTTCACTCATGGTTTAATTTTCTCATCGCTCATCGGACAACCAGGCTTTCCCGCCTGGCGGTCAAGCTTGGAAAGCCTGACCTAAGAATCGACGGATAATATCTAGAGTCATTCTAACAAAACCTGTGGCGAATCGCTGCGCCTTCGTTGCAGAGAGCAGGGCCGTTCACTGTGTCAAACGAGGCAAAGTTCCTCGACCATCGTTTGGGGACTTATGGCCAATGCGCTTACCCACTTTGAAACAGCGAACAGCCCAATGCGGAAAGGGACTGCCTTGACAGCGGTGGCAACCACCTGTTACACAACTAGGAATGCTCAACGGTATAGAGGAGAGAACTATGGCCGACACGTGGGACTCAGATCGTGTACGGAAATTAATCGTGCGCGGCTTGGGCTGGTGCTTGTGCCTCACGTTGTGGACAGTCGCCTTGCTGACTATCTATCCCGCGCAAATCGGCCAGGAGATCACGCCGGAGGCCTTGCGCTTCCCTGCCGCCAAGTGTTTACACGTCTCGGCCTACGCTTTCTTGACGGGCTACCTCCAGTGGCTGCCCCTGGGACGCTGGCGTTGGCTGTTGCTGGCCTTTCTGTCGCTGCACACGGTTGGTACCGAGTTCGGCCAGCTATTTGTGCCTGGCCGTCATGGGCAGTTCAGCGACGTCCTCATCGATCATATCGGATTGGCGCTGGGCATAGCGCTGACCTGGAGATACTGGCTGCCACGCCTGAACCGTTACGGCCGTTATCCGCTTTACCGCGACCCGACAGGAAATACGGCCAAGCTGGCGCATTCTCCATCCGATCACGATTAAACGGTTTCTTTTCTTTCCTTCTTCTCCCCATGCAGCTGGAGATAGGTCCACAAAGCAATGCCTGCCACGACCAGGACGATGCTCACATAACTCTCCAGTCCCTGCGGCCGCGGATCGTCGCGCAGCAACTCATTCAGATAGCGGTGGGCGCCGTAACCGGCCATCAGCACAGCTATCACTTGGCCCGGCCGGCGGCGCAGTGGATAGTACGCTGTCAGCACCAAAAACAACAGCGCCATGCTGACGACTTCATACAGTTGCGTCGGGTGCAAGCCGAGCGTCCGCGGCGCGATCGGCGGGAGTTCTTCTTCTTCGCCGTTGGCGGCATGTTTGACTGTCAGCCGCAGCTGCGTCTCACCGCGCGGCCAGTTGAAAACCAGGCAGTGTGTCAGCACGTCTACGGGCGGAGTGATTCGGTTGGTCTTCTCGTTCTCGATCACTTGGATGTTACAATCTTTGATGCGTGTGGAATTCGGGGCCGCTCCATATCCTACTCGTAAAATCAAGTCGCCGTCGCGCAGACCAGCCCGGTAGGCGTCCGATCGCGGATCAACCTTGCCCACCCGCGCCCCTATTTCCTTGGGCTGTTGGCGAGCGGGGGCCAGCGTGAAACCGGCCGGCGTTTGATAGCCCTGTTCGACTAAGCCTTCGCGCGCCGGGGCCGACAGCGGAAAGTGAACGGCATAAACGGGACAGCTCGGACAGGCGACCTGGCCGTAACAACAGCCGTTGAGAAAACAGCCGAAACGCCCCAGGCACAGCCCGACAGCAATCGACGGCGCCAGAACGTCTGCTAATCTCAGGGTGGCCAGACCGTATTTGCGAAACACCAAGAGGTAAGCGAGGAAGTAGGCGATCAAGCCGCCGAGGACCGAGCCGTACAGCACAATGCCGCCGTCCCAGATTTTGTAGAACTCCTGGAGCATCTCGGTGAAGGCCAGGTTTCTTTCAGCCCGGAGGAAAGTGATGCGGGCACCGATCAGTCCGCCGATAAACAGCCAGATGGCCACGTCTTGAACGTGTTCCCTGGCAATGCCTTCGCGGGCAGCGCGGCGACTGGCCAATCCGGTGCAAAGGAGAAAGGCCAAAAACAGCATCATGCCGAAGCCGTAGATCGGTAGCCCTTGCGGCAGCTTGTCAGCGGTAAACCAGATAACCAGCGCCGCCAGGATGCCGAAGCCGGCCAGCCAGGAGGCCGCGCCGCGCAACCATTCTCGGACAGCCGGTTGTCGGATAGAGCGAGCCGAGAGCCGGGCCAGCGCCGCGAGGATGAACCCGACTGCCAACACGAACAAATACAGTGGGAAATGGGCCGGCAGCCAATCGGCCTTGAGCGGGATGTGGAAAAGGACTTGTCGCATGGAAGGATGGCAACCTTAGCCTGGAAGTGCGGGCCCCACGCCCGCTTTCCTACCTCCCAACCTATCAAGCAACGGTCTTTTCAGCTACCCCGAAGTCCATCGGGAGAGGGCGTCCGTAGTCAGTCGTCGGGAGAGTCCGTAACAATGAAATATCTGCTCTGTTGCTACGGACTACGGGCTACGACCATGCATCTTAATGACGAGCTTTCGCTTTCCTCTCCAAAACCTTCCGTCCCTGCCGTCATCTCCTCGGGTGGGCCGTGGTGGCGCGAATTGAATCGCTATCATTGGTTCGTTTTCGTCGTCGCTTCGCTCGGTTGGCTGTTCGACACGATGGACCAGCAGCTTTTCAACCTGAGCCGGGCACCGGCCATGGCGGACTTGCTGACAGAGCCTCCTGGCTCCGACGCAGTCAAACTCTGGAGCGGCATCGCTACCACGATCTTTATGATCGGCTGGGCCACCGGGGGTATTATCTTTGGCGTCGTCGGCGACCGCATGGGACGGGCCCGCACTATGGTGCTGACCATTTTGTTGTACTCGATGTTTACCGGTCTGAGCGCCTTATCGGTGGGAGTTTGGGACTTCGCCTTATACCGCTTTTTGACCGGGTTGGGAGTGGGCGGGGAGTTTGCTGTGGGCGTGGCCTTAGTGGCCGAGGTCATGCCGGATCGCGCCCGGCCGCACGCCTTGGGATTGCTACAAGCCCTGTCCGCTGTGGGCAATGTGATGGCAGCCCTGATCGGCATGATCCTGGGGGAGATGAAGACAGCCGGCCTGATTGAGACGCCTTGGCGGATGATGTTCGTCGTCGGAGTGCTGCCAGCTATTCTGGCGGTCGTTGTCATGCGCCGCCTCAAAGAACCGCAGCGCTGGGCCCAGACGGCAGCCGCGGAAAAGGCCAAACAACGGCTTGGTTCCTACGCCGAACTGTTCGGCGATCCGCGCTGGCGGCGCAACGCCATCGTCGGCTTGCTGTTGGCCTCTTCGGGCGTGATCGGCCTGTGGGGCATCGGTTTTTTTAGCTTCGAGCTGATCGGCGCCGTCTTCCGTGAAACCTTCCAGAAGCAAGGACTGGCCAGCGGCGCAATCGACGGCAAGGTGGCTTTCTGGGTCGGCATCACATCGCTGTTGCTCAACGGGGGAGCGTTCTTCGGCATCTATGCTTTCAGCCGCGTCACCGCCGTCATGGGGCGCAAACCCGCTTTCGCCCTCTCGTTTGTGTTGGCCATGCTGACCACCGCCTTCACCTTCGCCTATTTGAAGGTCTTTAGCGATGTCTTTTGGATGATACCGCTCATGGGGTTCTGCCAGCTGGCGCTATTCGGCGGCTATGCCATCTATTTCCCGGAGCTGTTTCCGACGCGGCTACGCAGCACCGGCACCTCGTTCTGCTACAACGTCGGCCGCTATATCGCTTCTATCGGCCCCCTGACGCTAGGGCTGTTGGCCAGCGAGGTATTCGGTCGCTACGGCAAGGTCGAGAGTTGGCGCTATGCAGGCGTGACCATGTGTGCCTTTTTCTTGTTAGGCTTGCTTGCCCTGCCGTTCGCGCCGGAAACCAAGGGCCAACCATTGCCGGAGTGAGCATGAAAGGAGGGTTCCGCATGACCGTAGCGACACCGGATTGGCTAGCACAGCATGGCGTTCACTTGCAAGAAAGCAAGGACGGCCGCTCCTGGTTGGTCTATTTCGATGATGAGCCGCAATATCTGTTGATGGCGGTACCCGTGAAAGGGCGGTTCGGCTGCCGTATCACGGAGACGATCAACGGACGCCGCCTCGACAGCGGCGCGACCTATCCGTCTATCGAGGCGGCGTTGCACGGAGGGCTGGAAGAACTACGCCGGCTGCTGGGGTGGTGAGCCGTTTACCGCCGCGCCGCTTTCACTTCCACCCATTCGCCGGGCTTGAGCACGATAGCTTGGCTGGGCGTCTCTTTGCGGACACGCTCAGCCCAGGCGGCGGCATCTTGGGCGATCAGTTCCCAGGTGTTGTAGTGAATGGGTACCACCTGCCGTGGCCCAATCAGTTTCACAGCCCGCAGCGCATCGTCCGGTCCCATCGTGTAATTGTCGCCAATCGGCAGCGTCGCCAAATCGACGCCCTCTTCGCCGATCAGCCGCATATCGCCGAACAAGCCGGTATCTGCCGCGTCATAAACGCGCGTGCCATCCTTGAAGGTGATGAGGAAGCCGGCGGGGTTGCCGCCGTAACTACCGTCTGGCAACATCGAGCCGTGGAAGGCCAACGTCAGCTTGACGTAGCCGAATGGAAAAGAATGGCCGCCGCCGTGCTGCTGGCCGTGGACTTTTTTAACGCCCTGCTTTTCAAACCAGCTGCTCATTTCGTAATTGCACACCACCGTGGCGCCGGTGCGTTTGGCAATGGCCACCGTGTCGCCGACATGATCGCCGTGGCCGTGTGAGACCAGGATGAAATCGGCTTGCACCTTGTCCGCCGTCGTCGCTGCTGCCGGATTGCCAGTGAGAAACGGATCGATCAAGATGCGTTTGCCGTCGCTTTCCAGCAGTAAACAGGCATGTCCCAGCCAGCACAATCGCGTTGCCATGATGCACCTCCTGGATGTGTGTTACCAAGGTGAAAATGATACTCCGTTCTAATCAGCCGCTCGCACTTCGGCAAGATCCGATACACTGATCTCACCAAGACAGAAGCACGAATACAAGTAGTGCCCGTAGAAATGAGGTAGCCAATGAGTCGATGGATTTCGGCGAAGGTTCTCGGCGTGCTGCTCAGCACAATAGCACCGACGCAGGCATTCCAAACAGCGAAAGAGATGGAATGGGTCCAGCTAAGCGAGAACAAACGGTCCTTTGTCTTGGCCCAATCAGGACAACGATTTGTGCCGTGGGGCTTTAACTACGACCGCGATCATCGTGGCCGGCTGCTGGAAGATTATTGGGTCGAGGAATGGGCCAAGGTCGAGGAAGATTTCGCCGCCATGAAAAAGCTCGGGGCCAATGTGGTACGTATCCACCTCCAGCTCGGCCGCTTCATGGAGCGAGCAGACAAAGCGAATGACAAAGCGCTTTCGCAGCTGGGACGACTGGTGAAGTTGGCGGAGCACACCGGGTTGTATCTCGACCTGACAGGATTAGGCTGCTACCACAAGAAAGACGTGCCGGCCTGGTACGATGCCTTGACGGAAAAAGAACGCTGGGCGGTGCAGGCCCGTTTCTGGACGGCGGTCGCCGGCCGCTGCGCCGGCAGCCCCGCCGTTTTTTGCTACGACTTGATGAATGAGCCGGTTGTTCCTGGCGGCCGGCGCAAGGCTGGCGACTGGCTGGGACCGCCTTTCGCCGGCAAGTGTTTTGTTCAGTTCATCACCCTCGATCAAATGGAGCGTCCCCGTGCCGAGATCGCGCGCCAATGGGTGCATATGCTGACGCAAGCGATCCGCAAAGGAGATAATCGGCACCTCATTACAGTGGGATTGGTGGATTGGAGTCTCGACCGTCCTGGCATGTTGTATTCCGGCTTCGATCCTGCCAAGATCGCCGTCGACCTCGATTTCCTTAGCGTACACATCTACCCCGCAAAGGGGAAAATCGACAAGGCGCTCCAGACCTTGGCCGGCTTTGATGTGGGCAAGCCCGTGCTGATCGAAGAGACGTTTCCGCTGAAATGCTCCATCGAAGAATTGGAGGAATTCATCGACGGCTCCAAGAAAACAGCGGCCGGCTGGTTGGGTTTTTACTGGGGCCAGTCGCCGCAGGAGCTGCGTCGCTCTCAGGCACTTGGCGATGTCCTGACTTTGCAGTGGCTGGAGTTTTTCCAGAAACACAGGCCGTAACTCACTCGTGGCCGATCAACACGCCGGCCAGAAACACGAGCAAACCGCCTATGACCACTTGAAAGATCGCTGAACTCCACGGTGTGTCCATGTAGCGATGCCGGACCCAGGCGATGATTATCAACTCGACCAAGACGACGCCGATGGCCACGCCTGTGGCGAGTTGGAAGGCGTTGGGCGCAGAATCCGGGATGAGATAGGGCAAGGCGTGGCCCAGCCCCCCCAAGGCCGTCATCAGTCCACAAATCAGGCCGCGCATCCACGGCCGACCGCGGCCGGTCAGGCTGCCGTCGTCGGACAGCGCCTCGGCGAACCCCATGCTGATGCCGGCGCCGAGGCTTGCCGCCAGACCGACCAGGAGCGTCTCCTTGTTGTTGTGTGTGGCGAACGCCGCAGCGAATAGCGGCGCCAGCGTCGAAACCGAGCCGTCCATGAGGCCCGCCAGGCCCGGCTGCACCACCTGTAGTACAAACTCGCGCTTGCGCGTCGCCGCCTCTGTATCGAGCGCTTCGGCCACCATGGCTTCTGCAAGCCGCTCGTGTTTGCGTTCCTCCTCGGCCAAATCACCGAGCAGTTGGCGGATGCTGGCATCCGTCGCCTGGCGGGCTGCTTTCTCATAAAAGCGCTTGGTCTCCAGCTCCATCAGCTCGGCCTGCTTGCGCACCGCATCCAGTCCCAGGGGCCGCACCAGCCACACGGGCTTGCGGCTGACGAAGCCCTTGACATCCTGTCGGCGGATAAGGGGAATGTGTTCGCCGAATTTCTTGCGGTACAAATCGAGCAAACGATGGCGATGACTGTCCTCTTCCGCACGGAGACGGCGAAACTCCTCGGCCTGGGCCGGATAGCTCGTTTTCAGCCCCTCAGCGAAATCGTCATAGATACGAGCGTCTTCTTCTTCCAGCGAGATCGCCAGGGCCAAGATCTCTTGCTCGTTAAGGCTTTTGAAGCTGCGCATGCTTTGTTTCCATATATTGAACCGCAAAACCGGAATCGCGAATTCGCCTTTCCCACGAGGACAGTATATGAGACTGCACACCGGGCTGATGGCCTCTCTGGCCTCTCTTCTTCTAATCCTCTCTCTCCTTTCTGCCGAGGAGAAAAGGAGTGAAACTACAGGCATCCGCTGGAAAAAGACGGTGCTCGACAAACGGTTTCTCTCTGAAGGCGTTGCCGTCGCCGACGTGAACCGAGACGGCAAGATGGACATTCTCACCGGCGAGTTGTGGTACGAAGCGCCACACTGGAAGCCGCACCGCATCCGTCCCGGCAAGGAGGATTACCGCGAAGGCGACAAAAACGTCTACAGCAATTCTTTCGCCTGCTGGGCCGACGACCTCAACGGCGATGGCTATTCGGACCTAATCGTCATCGGCTTTCCCGGTGCGCCCTGCCACTGGTACGAAAACCCCAAGGGCAAGGATGGCTTGTGGAAAGAACATATGATTTGGCACAGCGCCTGCAATGAGACGCCGGCATATGTGGATTTACTCGGCACCGGCAAGCGTGTCTTACTTATGGGATGGCAGCCCAAAGGCAAGGACAACGAGGGGCAGATGGCCTATTTCACGCCCGGAGAAGATCCGGCGCAGCTGTGGCAGATGCATCCGATCAGCGAACCGAGCACCAAAGGCCACATCATCCCCGGCACCTTTCGTTTTGCCCACGGGCTGGGGGCCGGCGATGTCAATGGTGACGGCAAGCTCGACGTGATCTGCACCGCCGGCTGGTGGGAACAACCGGCTACGCTGGCCGACAAGCCGTGGAAGTTCCATCCCGCCAATCTCGGTGACGCCTGCGCGGATATGTTCGCCTACGATATCGACGGCGACGGTAAGGCCGACATTCTCAGCAGTTCCGCCCATCAATATGGCATCTGGGCCTATTTGCAACGGCCCAGCCGCGGCGATTCGCCGGTCTTCCTTAAACAAGTCCTTTTCCCCAAGTTGGTTTCCCAGACGCACGCCCTGCACTGCGTAGATATCAACGGCGACGGACTCAAAGATCTGGTCACGGGCAAGCGCTGGTGGGCACACGGGCCGCACGGCGACGCCGATCCCAACTTCCCTGCCAAGCTGTACTGGTTCGAGGCCAAGAAAACCAGCGATGGTTTAATCCGCTTTGTACCGCATGAGATCGACGACGATTCCGGCATCGGTACGCAGTTCGCCATCGCTGACGTCAACGGCGACAAACTGCTCGACATAGTAATATCTAACAAAAAGGGCGTTTTCCTGTTCGAGCAAGTACGCCAGGCGAACGACCGGCGTTAGCTGGCCGTTCGCCTTCACACGCCCATGATGTTGTAGCCGCAATCGACGTAGAGGACGTGGCCAGTGATGGCGGAGGCCAGCGGACTGCACAAAAAGACGGCGGCGTTGGCCACCTCTTCCGGGCGGATGCCGCGCGGCAGCGGAGAACGCTGAGCGGCGTAATCGATCATCTGCTGGATATCGCCGATGCCCTTGGCGGCGCGCGAAGCATAGGGACCGGCGGAGATAAGATTGACACGGACGCCTTTGCTGCCGACATTGTGGGCCAGCTGCTTGGCGTCGATCTCCAGGGCGGCCTTGGCCGTGGACATGCCGCCGCCGTAGTGCGGCACCACCCGCACGCCGCCTAGATAGGTCAGGCCGACTACCGAGGCGCCGTCGGGGCGATTTTCCATCAACGGCAAGCCCGCCCGCACCAGCCCAGTCAGCGAGTACGCACTGATACTGAGGGCCGTCCAGTAGCCCGCCCGTGTGGTCTCGACCAGTTTGCTCTTGATCTCCGGGGCGAAGGCGACGCTGTGGATGAGAACATCGATGACGCCGTGTGATTCCTTGACCGCTTTCATCAGCCCTTCGATCGAGTAATCGCCGTATTGCTCTTCGACGCGCTTGTAGCGGCGATCGTTCCGCGTCGCATCGGGTACGTCGGACATGCGGTCGAAGCTGACATCGCAGGGTAGCAATTTCTCAACCGTCAGGCTGCCCTTGCCGAAGGGAAGTTTTCGGCTTTCCACGTCCTCGGGGGAATCGCCGCTGAGGAAGCCCTCGACGATGCGGACCATGCGCGGATGGACCGCAAGAACCAGACGCGCCCCGGCTGCTTGCAGGGCCTTGGCAATGAACCAGGCAAAACTCTCGTTATCGCCGACGCCCGTGACCAGCGCTGTTTTGCCACTCAGATCGATCGGAATCATGTCGCCCTCGCTTCTCGGAATTTCGTAAGGTCTAGCAAAAGCGGGGCCTGCGGGCAAGATGAAACAGAGCAGTTAGGGCCCTTGCTCCAACAGGAAGCGAAAGAGCGATGGGGCGAGGTATACTGGGCACAGTTGAATGGGGCACAATTCCCCCCCCCACCCCAACCCTCCCCCACGAGGGGGGAGGGAGAGCCATTCCCCCCCACCCCAACCCTCCCCCACGAGGGGGGAGGGAGAGCCATT
>JAJPIY010000391.1 GCA_021324515.1 Planctomycetota bacterium | reverse complement strand
GAAACCCGCATCTGGCGCGAAGTCAGCCCAAAGCTCGATGAATTGCACCGCCAATACGCTTGCCAAATTTATCTGGACGCCAAGCGTGAGTTGGCCATCACCCGCGAAGAGGTTCCGCAGCTGCGCCATCTCAGCGAACGTCTGCAACGCGAGACGGACATGCACTTGGTTCCCGCCGAGGGCGCCCTGCCCTACCGGACCTTTTATCAGTACATCGGTGCGCGCGGTTTTCCGGTCACGCAGTTCCTCCGTCACGGTTCGCACCCGGAATTCACCCCGGAGCCAGACATGATCCATGATTGTCTCGGCCACGTCCCGCCGCTAATGAACCGTGACTACGCCGAGTTGCTTGTCCTCATCGGCAAGGCCGTGTCCACTACGACCAACGGCGAGCAGGTGTTGGCCCTTAAGCGCTTCAGCTGGTTTAGCATAGAGTTTGGTCTGCTGGAAGAAGCGGGCCAAATCAAAGTGTTCGGCGCCGGCATTCTTTCTTCGATCGGTGAAATCCCTTATGCGTTGTTCTCTCCCGAGGTGACACGGCGGCCGTTCGAGACCGATGTGGTCATCAACACCGACTACGATCCGTCGCGCATGCAGGACAAGCTGTTCATCGCGCCGTCGTTTCTGTTCCTGCGCCGCGAGCTGGAAAAACTCGTGCGCCGGTTTGGGATACCCGTGTTGTAATTGGCGAGTGGCCGGCGTAAGCCGGCTGAATCAGCCGGCTTATGCCGGCCACTCGCCGGGAAGGTTTTCTCACATGGACCACCCTGATATTCCCCTTCGCGGCATCGATCATGTCCGCTTCTTTGTCGGCAACGCCCGCCAGTCTGCTTATTTCTATCGCAACGCCTTCGGTTTTGACGTGATCGCCTACGCCGGCCTAGAAACTAAGATGCGGCACGAAGCGGGTTACGTCCTCCGCCAGGGCGATATCACCTTCGTCCTCGCCTCGCCCTTGGGGCCTGAACACCCCGACAGTTATCGCATCATTCAGCATGGCGACGGCGTGCAAGACATCGCCTTGGCCGTGGACGATGTGTCTGCGGCTTATCGTATCGCTACCGAGCGCGGCGCCCTCGGTGTCACGCCGCCGACCTTGCTCGAAGATGAATACGGCGTTTATGAATATGCAGTCATCCGCGCCTACGGGGACACGACGCACAGTTTCGTCAACCGCGATCGCTACCGCGGCGTGTTCGCACCGGGGTACAAACCGCTCGATCCGGACCGCTATAGTCCGCGCACCTTTCACCCAGTCGGCTTGAAGACGATCGACCACATCGTCGGCAACGTCGAGGAAGGCAAGATGAACGAATGGGTGCATTTCTACGAGTACGTCCTCGGTTTCACCCAGCTCATCAGTTTCGACGACAAGGACATTAGCACCGAATACTCGGCGTTGATGTCGAAGGTGGTGCAGGGCGGCGGCGGACGCATCAAGTTCCCGATCAATGAGCCGGCCAAAGGCCGTCGTCGTTCACAGATCGAGGAATATTTGAACTTTTATCACGGCCCCGGCGTTCAGCATATCGCCTTGGCCACCGACGACATCGTGGCCACCGTGCGCGCCCTGCGTCACAACGATGTTTCCTTCCTGCGCGTGCCGCCCACCTATTACGAAATGTTGCCCCAGCGCGTCGGCGCCATCGACGAGGACGTCACCGAGCTAGCGGAGTTGGGCATCCTCGTGGACCGCGACGAGGAAGGCTACATGCTGCAAATTTTCACCAAGCCGGTCGAAGATCGACCAACGCTGTTTTTCGAGATCATCGAACGGCGTGGTTCCAAGAGCTTCGGCAAAGGCAATTTCAAAGCGCTGTTTGAAGCCATCGAGCGCGAACAGGCCCGCCGCGGAACGCTGTGATGGAGAAATCCCATGCCTCCATATCGACAAATCGGTTCGCTGCCGCGCAAACGGCACATTGCCCACCGGCATGAGCCTGGCTACCGCAACGAGGGCATCTACTACGAAGAAGTGCTCACGACGGCTGGCTTCGGCCGCGCTTACAGTATTGTCTACCATCTGCGGCCGCCGACGCGCGTCCGCAAAGTCGAAGCCGCGGGACAGACGGCCTTAGACTTTGCCGAGGAACCGACGCTGCGGCATCATCATCTCCACTCAGGGCATATGCCAGCGGCCGGCGATCCCATCCGCGGGCGCGTGCCGTTGCTGGGCAATGCCGACGTAACCATCGCCCGCTGCCGTCCCACCGAGCCGCAGGCCGAACTCTATCGCAATGCCGCTGCTGATGAAGTGCTCTTCATTCACAAGGGACGCGGGACATTATCCAGCATGTTCGGCGTGTTGCCGTTCAAACCCTACGATTACGTCGTCATTCCGCGTTGCATCACCTATCGGCTCGACTTCGAGACCGACGTGCCGCCGGACTTGCTCGTCATCGAGGCGACGCACAACGTGGTCATTCCGCCGCGTTATCTGAACCCCGATGGGCAACTCCGTCTCGGCGCTCCATACAGCGAGCGCGATCTGCACGGGCCGCGCGAACTGCTCGTCCTCGACCGCGAAGAGGACGTGCCCGTCCTCATTAAGGATGGCTGCCGCTGGACGCGCTATGTGCTGGCGCAGCACCCCTTCGACGTAGTCGGCTGGGACGGCTTCGTCTATCCGTTCACGTTCAACGCCGACGATTTCGAGCCGATCACCGGCACCGTACACCAGCCGCCGCCGGTACAACAGACGTTCGAGGCGTCCGGTTTCGTGTTATGTACGTTCGCGCCGCGTATGCTCGATACGCACCCCGAAGCGATCAAGGTGCCGTATGCCCATTCCAACGTCCAGGCCGACGAGGTGCTGTACTATGTGCGTGGCCGATTCGGCAGCCGCCGCGGCGTCGCCGAGGGGTCGATCACGCTGCACCCGCGCGGCATCCCTCATGGGCCGCATCCAGGAACCATCGTGGCCAGTCGGACCATGACGCACACCGACGAACTGGCCGTCATGATCGATACGGTACAGCCGTTGCGCCTGACGCGCCAGGCGCTGGCAATGGACGACCCGAATTATCCGTATAGCTGGCTAGAATAAAGGAAACGAAATCGCCAGGGCGAGCGGGGTTACATCAACAGGGCGAGCGGGGTTACATCAACAGGGCGAGCGGGGTTACATCAACAGGGCGAGCGGGGGGTGTGAACCCCCCGGTGATGCTACCGGGGGGTTCACACCCCCCGCTCGCCCTTGATATACGTAACCCCCCTCACTGTGGGGTGGTTTCATGCTTTTACTCGCCCACATCGCGGTAGATATTTTCCCATTCGTTAGCGCAGAGCGACAGGGCCGCTAACAAAGTCGGATCAAACTGTCCCGGCGAGTGTTGCATCACCTCGATGGCTACAGCATGGGACATGGCGGCCTTGTGGTGGCGGCGGCGGCGCAACGCATCGTAGACATCGGCGAGGGCGACGAGGCGGGCGGCGGCCGGGATGGCGTCCCCCGCGAGGCGGTCCGGGTAGCCGCGGCCATCGTAACGTTCGTGATGGTGCCGCACGATGGTCCGGGCCATGCCCAAAAATTCCAGCGAATGGCCATGCTCGCGGGCCAGTCCTTCGAGGATACGATCGCCGATCAAGGGATGCGTTTCCACCAAGGCGCGTTCGGCAGGCGTGAGGCGTCCCGGCTTGAGCAGCACGTTATCGGGCAGGCCGATTTTGCCGATGTCGTGCAGCGGCACGCAGCGTTCCAGTTGTTCAAGGAAGCGCTCATCGATGAGGCCGGTCCACGGCGGCTGGCAGGCGGCTTGCTGGGCCAAAACGCGCGTGTACAGCTGCAACCGGCGAAGATGGCCAGGCGTCTCGCCATCGCGTGATTCGGCCATTTTCGCCATCGCGAACAGCAGGGCGTCTTGGGCGCGGCGCACGTCCTCGCCGCGCGATTGCAGGCTCTGCTGCAACTGTTGATTGGTCAGCATCAGTTGCTCGGTCAGCATGTGGATGCGCGCTTGGGCGTCCTGCATCCGCAGGGCATGGCCGATTTTGGCGAGGAGTTGGCGCGGCTCGAATGGCTTGGCGACGTAATCGTCGGCGCCGCGCGGCAAAGATTCGGCCAGGTCGTTTGCATCGCCGCGGCCGGAGATCACGATGATTTTCAGGTGCGGATTGGCCGAACGCTCGCGGAGCCGGCGACAAACCTCGTAACCGTCCATGTCCGGCAAACCCAGATCGAGCAAGATCAAATCGAAGGGGCCGCCCTTGGCCCCGGTGGACAAGGCCGCCGCCAGGGCCGAAGCCCCATCCTTGACCTCGACGCATTCGACCTGGAGCGATTGCAAAATGATGCGGTGCAGCAT
>JAJPIY010000270.1 GCA_021324515.1 Planctomycetota bacterium | reverse complement strand
CTCGGCTGGAGCTGCTCAAGCGGCTTGGGCTGAGCACGGTCGGCGATCTGCTTTTCCACTTCCCGCGCGCTTACGAAGACCTCACCGATGTGCGGTCGATCGCCGCTTTATCAGCGGGCAGCATTCAGACGGTGCAAGGGGAAGTCATCGAGATCGAGGGGCGTTCGCTGAGCGACGGGCGGACGGTGGTGAGCGTGGTCCTGAGCGATGACGGCAAGAATTGCCTGGAAGGCGTGTGGTTCAATCAACCGTATGCGGCCAAGCGATTTCGTTACGGCCAGCAGCTTTCGTTCAGTGGCAAACCGAAGTGGTACCGCGATCACTGGCAGATGAGCAATCCGCGCGTGCAGATACTCGATGGCAACAGCGCCCCCCGGTTAGGGGTGGCGCCGATCTATCCGCTCACCGAAGATCTGCGGCCCGAACATCTGCGTTCGCTGCTTCGCAAGCTCCTCGACCGCTATGCCGCGCATGTGACCGACGTATTGCCGGTCGCTTTACGGCGCAAACACGATTGGCCGACTTGCGATCAGGCGCTGCGTGACATTCACTTTCCGCCCACGTTGGCGGCGGCGGCGCGCGGACGGCGGCGCTTCGTTTACGAAGAGTTTCTGATTCTCCAAGTGGCACTGGCCCTACGGCGGCGAGAGATGCGGGAGGAAGGACGAGCGCCTATCTTGACGACGACGCCCGCCATCGATGCGCGCATTCGTCGGCTGTTTCCCTTCCCCTTGACCGCCGATCAAGACCGGGCCGTCGCCGAGGTGTGCCGCGATCTCGCCCAGGATAAACCGATGCAGCGGCTGTTGCAGGCCGACGTCGGCGCCGGCAAGACCGCTGTGGCCGTGTATGCCCTGCTGACCACGGTGGCGAACAAACATCAAGCCGCCCTGATGGCGCCGACCGAAGTGCTGGCCCAGCAGCACGCACGCACTCTCGATCGGTATCTGGCCCACAGCCGGGTGCGCCGCCTGCTCCTGACCGGGGCGCTGACGCCGGCCCAACGGCGGCAGGGCCTGGCCGCGCTGGCGGCTGGCGACATCGATCTCGTTGTGGGCACGCAAGCCTTGGTGCAGGAGGACGTGCGCTTTGCGCGCCTGGGACTGGTGGTCATCGACGAGCAGCATAAGTTCGGGGTACATCAGCGGGCCCGTTTTCGTCGGCTGGGCCTCGATCCGCATTATCTGGTCTTAACCGCCACACCGATCCCGCGCACCGTCGCCTTGACGGTATTCGGCGATTTGGACGTATCCATCCTCCGCCAATTGCCGCCAGGCCGGCAACCTGTGGTCACGCGCTGGGAGCCGGCCAGCCAGCGCGCGCGCGTCTATGCCCGTCTGCGCGACAGCTTGGCCCAGGGACAGCAAGGCTATATCGTCTGTCCGCTGGTGGAGGAATCGGCCACGCTCGACGTGAAAGCAGCGACGCAAATGCATCGGGAATTGTGCGAGGGACCGTTCCGAGATTTCCGCGTCGGTCTGCTGCACGGCCGGCAGCATGACGAGACCAAGGCGGCCGTGATGGACAGCTTTCGCCGGCACGAGCTGGATCTGCTGGTGTGTACCTCGGTCATCGAGGTGGGCGTGGACGTGCCCAACGCAACGTTGATGGTGATCGAACATGCGGAACGTTTTGGTTTGTCGCAGCTGCATCAGTTGCGTGGACGGGTCAGCCGCGGCTCGTCTGCCGGACAATGCTTCTTGTTTGCCGAACCGCCCAGCGAGGAGGCACGCCGCCGGCTACGTGCCTTTCTGCGTACAACCGATGGCTTCGCCCTGGCTGAGGAGGACATGAAGCTGCGCGGTGTCGGGGAGTTCTTCGGCACCCGTCAACATGGTCTAGGCGAATTGCGCTGGGGTAACTTGATCGCGGACGCGGACTTGCTCCGCACGGCACGCAAGGATGCTTTCGCCTTGGTTGCTGAAGACCCCGGCCTGCGCCGCCCTGAACACGCCCTGCTGCGCGCAGCAGTGCTGACCAAATATGGCCAAACACTGGACTTGGCCGAGATCGGTTAGCAGCGCGGCAAATTACCCCCTTAACTACCCAACAGCGCCGGGGGGCCTACGACCTCGTGGAGCTTGTTCAGCAGACGCTGCAAGTCCTCCAGATCTTCTTCCGACAGTTTGCTCAGCAGATTGCAAATGCCGCCGAGGCGCGCCGATTGATACTCCTGGAAGGCAGTCATCCCTTCAGGCGTCAGGGCCACGTTAATCTTACGCTTGTCGTGCGGATTGATACGGCAAGTGATGAGCGGCCGTTCGCGGGTTTCCAGCGAGCGGATGATGCGCGACATTTGTGCTGGAAGGACGCCGAGCTGGCGCTGGATGTCGCCGACAATTAGCGTCTGGTGATGGTGTAACAAGGAGAGCGTCAAAAATTCGACTTCCTTGAGATCGCCGCTGCGGCGGCGGCCGCGCGGCGAAACCAGACAAAAGTGTGTGACCAAGTCGAAAAGATGCTGAGCAAGCTCATGTACCCGCATCTCAGTTCCGGTGGCAACCATGTTGGCTTCCCAAAACGTATCTGCAAGAACACATTTAACGATAGCTTCAATGTCAACGACGTGTCAATTGGAGAAGATGCGTAGTTTTGGTGGAAGAAATAGGATAGGACGCTTCGCGCCGAAGCTACGGATTATTCCAGCAAAGAAAGAAAACGACTCCTCTCAGTGCGACAGAAGTCGCACCCACAACTCCTGGGCATAGCTGCGCCACAGGGCCACATTGACGGCCAACAGCGCCAATAGGAGGAGAACTGTGCCGGGTTGCTCGACGATGACGGACCAGCTGGCGCGGAGGAGGCGCTGGGGGAATGGCCGCTTGCGTAAGGCCCGCAACTCCTGGCGCAAGAAATCCCGATGGGCCGTCAGCAGTTTGACCCCGGCGTTCCAATCGCGGCTGAGCGCTTCGCGTTGGTGCGGCGAAAAACTCTGAAAGACCTTGATGGTGTCTACCTGCGTCAGGGCCAGGACCAGATAACCCGGTTGGCCGGCTTCGCCCAGCAGCGGCGGGAAGTCCTGAAGCAATTGGGTGATCTCATTGAGGAGGCGGACCAGTTCCGGCCCCTCGGTAGAGCGGCTCAGGCGGCGCTTGGGCGAGCGGAGATATTTGCCCAGGTCGCTCCACAGGCGCAGCAGCTGCCGGGTGCGTGCGATGCGCCGATAGAGGGCCCGTTTGGTAGCGATGCCGCGACGAGCGGGACCGGACTGCGCCGCTTCCAGGGCGGGATCAGCCGGCTCTAGCAGCAGCCCCATCGGCAGCGGTGGCGGAACAGGTATCGCCAGGGGAAGCGCCGCCGACGAGGCCGGCGCCTCGCCTGTCTGGGCACTGGGAGGCAAGGGCGGAGGCTGCCTTAGCGGCGGTGGCGTTGGGGCCGTGGAATTCCGCACTTCCTCAGGTGACGGAGCAGGCGTAACCGGAACAGCCGCCGACGCATTCGGCAACCAATCGAGCGGGTTCGGTTGCGAGACGGAAGGTGAGGCAGGAGCACCAGCAACCGGAAGCATTGGCCCTGGAGTGGCGGCGGAGATGCCCAACTGAGCATCGTAGCTTTTTTTGGACGACGGTTCCGTTAGGCATACGAACGCCTGGGCCAGCCGATTCATCGCTTCTGTCGCTTGTTCGGGATGCGTCATCTGATAGCGGCGGACGGTATCCAGACGCTCGTGGACGTGCTGCTCGATCAATGCCGTATCGTCCTCACCGGGTTGCAAACCCAGCAAGCGATAATGATCGGGCGGCCACGTTCCCGGCGGTAGTCCTAACCAGGAGCAAATCACGTCGTAGTCCATAGCATCCACCCGGCCTCGGCGACGTCACCGGGATGAAAGGGCTTTCACGAATCCTATCGCATCTGCCGTCGGGTTGCAAAGGGGGAGAGTGGGAAAACCGCTGAGCTTAGGGGCTTATGTCCCTCCGCTCCAAGAGTGTTACGGCCTGTCCACAATTTGTCCAAAATGAACAGAAACAAAACAATCTCACCACCGTTCTTGAAGAAATCCATTGGGAAAACCGAAAAAATAAATATCGCCCACCTTCTGTCCGATACTTCCGTCAGAGATAGCAAAGTCTGCCGGGGCCTTTCGTACATGACCCTAGTAGCCTTTGTTCAACGACGGAAGAAGATTGCTATGCCCCGTGTGCGGCTGCTCTTGTTGGTGAGTCTGTTGCTCCTAAGCGGCTGCCGAGGGGGACCGGTGGTGCAGGAGACCGATCGCATCCTGCTCGACTTGGCCAGCCGCCCCTTCGATCCGGCCCCACCGGAATCCGCTGCGCACAAGCCGAAGACGGAGGCAACTTCTCCTTCGGGAAAGGCAACTGGAAAGACCGCTAAAGAAGGATTGGCCGAGCCAGAAGCAGATACTCACACCGTCGCCCTTTTGCAAGCGGAAAAATCGACAGAAAAACAGCCGAAATACGAGTTGACAATCCCCTCCGACGTTCCCGGTTCGGAAGCGCCTTCCCTGCCTGATTTCAGCAAGATGACGCCGGAGCAGAAGCAGCAGACTCTCCAGCAGCTCTATCCCGAGTTGCCGCCGCTGCCGGACGAGCCGGTCCCGCAGCCGGGTCCGAACGGGCAAGCGTATACGCTGGCCGACTTGCAAAGCTTGGCCGTCGAAAACAGTCCGACGCTTCGCCAGGCCGTCTCAGACGTCAAAGCTGCCGAGGGCGCCCTCGTCCAGGCCAAAACTTACCAGAACCCAACGATCGCCTATCAGGCGTCGCCGACGAACAACAACAGTAACGCCGGCGCCCAGGGCGGCTACATCGACCAGCCCTTCCGCATGTGGGGCAAAATGAAACTGACCGTGGCAGCGGCCCAGAAAGATTTGGACAACGCCCAATTGGCCCTACGCCGCGCCCGCAGCGACCTCTCCACCAATGTCCGTAATGCTTATTTCGCCTTGATCGTGGCCAAGGAGACGATGCGCGTCAACCGAGCGTTGGCCCGCTTCACCGACGAGATTTATCGCCTTTACAGCGGCTATCTCGCCGCCGGGCAAGTGGCCCCTTATGAGCCGGCGCCTCTGCGCGCCTCAGCTTACACGAGCCG
>JAJPIY010000372.1 GCA_021324515.1 Planctomycetota bacterium | reverse complement strand
TTGGTGGTCATTGGCCACGAAGGTCCGTGGCTGAAGCCAGGGCCAGACCTTACGGCCTGTCCGCGCGAACCTTTCCGCCTTTGTTTGAGTCATACGCCGGACAACATCCGCTGGGCGCGGTGGGCCGGCATTGATCTGATGCTATCCGGCCATGTCCACGGCGGTCAGGTGCGCTTCCCGCTGTTCGGTTCCGTGCTGGTCCCCAGTCGTTATGGCCGCCGTTACGATTGCGGCGTCTTCGACGAAGCCCCGACGCTGTTGCACGTCAGCCGCGGCCTGTCCGGCGATTATCCCCTGCGCTACCTGTGCCGCCCCGAGGTTACGCTCTTGACCTTGCGATGTTAAGTGGTTGGGAAACGCCTCAAAGTGATATAGTAGACGTAGAGAGAGCCAGCGGACAAGTTGCTTGGTTCGCAGCCCGAAGCGTAAGCGAGGGAACCTCTGCCCTCGCTTACGCTTCGGGCTGCGAACGGGGGTCATTTATGATCCAACGAAAATCCCCAGAAGCGGAGCGGACCCTGGAGGAACGTTTGCAAGAGTTCCAGAACGTCCCTCTTCTGCACGAAGACGACCGGGAGTGGGACATAGGTGAAGCGAACCTCCATGCGCTGGCGGAACACATTCTTCGTTATGGCATCGCAGCGCATCTGGCCGATCAACCCCACTACCGGGTTTTCTCCAACATGAACTTGCACTATCAGCCCCGCTTTCCGCGCGTCTATGTCTCTCCTGACGTTATGGTCGTCACGCCGCTGGTCGCCCAACCGGATGCGTTGCGTTCGTATCATATTGATTCAGACGGTCCTCCTCCGGTTTTTGTGGCCGAGGTGCTCTCGGAAGACACGGCCGAGGGGCGCGACCTCGATGAGAAACCTTACATCTACGCGATGACGGGCATTGAAGAATATTTACTCGTGGATATTGACGGCCGCTCCCTTCCTCAGCGGCTAATATTGAAACGACTCCAGCCGGAGCGTACCTGGCAGGATGAGCACGATGCCGACGGAGGGGTAACGAGTCGCCTCGGCTTCCGCGTGATTTTCGATACGGATGGCCGGCTGCGAGTCGTCAATAAGGCCACGGGCCGAAAATATGCGCGGCCGGATGAGGCGGAAGCACGCATTCGCGCCCTGGAAGAGGAACTGGCCCGGCTGAAAGGCCCACGCCGCAAGCGCAAGGAATCGTGAATCCTCATGAGCAAAAAACTCTACATCGAGACTGTCGGGTGTCAAATGAACGTCCTCGACAGCGAACTGGTGGTCGGGGCGCTGCGCCGTCAGGGCTACGAGTTGACCTATGACGCTGTCGACGCCGACGTGATCCTTTTCAACACGTGCAGCGTCCGCCAACATGCCGAAGACAAAATTTACAGTGCGCTGGGCCGGCTCCGTGGACACAAGCAGCGCCATCCCGATAAAGTGCTCGGCGTTCTTGGTTGCATGGCCCAGAAGGACAAGGAAGGGATCTTGCGCCGTGCGCCGCACGTGGACATTGTCTGCGGCACCGGACAGCTTGCCCGTCTGCCGGAGCTAATCGCTGCGGTCCAGCAAACAGGCAAGCCGCAGCTGGCCCTCAGTCTCGATCGCAAGGAAGGTTCGCGCGTTGAGGTCGAGCGCAGCTTCGAAAGCTACGACCCCTTGCGCGATCCCTCGATGCGACCGTCGCCCTTTCAGGCTTACGTCCGCATCATGATCGGCTGCGATAAGTTCTGCACCTACTGCATCGTACCCAGCGTTCGCGGTCCCGAGCAGAGCCGGCCGCCCGAACACATCGCCGCCGAAGTGCGCCAGTTGGCCGACGAGGGATGCAAAGAAGTCACCCTGCTCGGCCAAACCGTCAACAGTTACGAATATCAATATGCCGATGGCCGCCGCCAACGTTTGAGCGACCTGCTGTTGCGCATCCACGATACGCCGGGAATCGAGCGCATCAAGTTCGTCACCAACTTCCCGCGCGACATGAGCGACGACCTGCTCGACGCCGTCCGCGATTTGCCTAAAGTATGCGAATATCTGCACATACCTGCGCAATCTGGCTGCAACGAAGTGCTCAAGCGCATGAAGCGGCTCTACACAGTCGAGTTCTACCGCGACATGCTCCAGCGCTGCCGGGAGCGCGTGCCGGGTGTGGCCATCAGCAGCGATTTCATTGTCGGGTTCTGCGGCGAAACGGAGGCATCGTTCCAGCGAACCTGCGATCTGGTGCGTGAGGCCGGTTTCAAAAACAGCTTCATCTTCAAATACAGCCCGCGTCCGGGCACCAAGGCAGACGAACTCTTCGCCGATGACGTGCCGGAGGAAGTCAAGAAGCGCCGCAATAATGACCTTTTGGCTATCCAAAATGGCGTTAGTCTTGCCGACCATCGCCGCCGCATTGGGCAGACGGTGGAGGTGCTGGTCGAAGGGCCGAGCAAGACAGCGCTCAAGCACGAGGCGGGACCGGGACCGAGGCAACTAACCGGGCGAACAAGGACGGACCACATTGTTGTTTTCGAGGGCAACGAACGACTGATCGGCCAAATGGTGCAAGTCCGCATCGAGGAAGCGACGGCTTTTACGCTGTTCGGTGTAGTAGCGACGAGTACACGGGTTGGCGTCGAGACGGATCGTCTCCCGCAAGCCTCGCTTTTTTCCTTGCCCAAGACTGGCCGGCGCGTTAGCCTGCCTTTGATCTGATCAACGGGGGACACGAGCCAGGGAGAACCATCATGGAGCAAACCCTAATGGGCCGAGTACGAACCGAGGCGACAGGGGACAATTTGATCGGCAACCTGGCCCACGGCGGCGAGTATGTTCTGGAACTGTATCTATCTCGGTTCGAATCAATACGAAGTTGATTGTGTGTTGAACGATTTCGCCCTCTCCTAACCATAGCTTCCTCTCCTGCGATCATGACATGCAACGGGAACAACTGCGGAATTGCGTCGATTCTCTTACAGGCGCGCGTTCGCTGCTGCGTAGTTGGCGCCTACGCGATCCGGAGCGTGGCTGGCGCAACCTGACCGGTCTGGCCGAAGCATTATCGCTGGATGGCCTGCGCGAGCTTTGCACGCCGCTGGGACGCCTGCTGCCGCGCTGTCCGGATCCGGACATGGCCTTGAACAACCTCGAACGCTTTCTCGCCAATCCGGCCGGCCTCTCGGGGCTTTCGGTCTTGCTGGAAAATCGCGCCCGGCTGCTAGAAATCCTGCTGCATTTGTTCAGCACCAGTCAGACCTTCAGCGATCTTCTAAGTCTTAATCCAGATTATCTCGACATGCTGCGTGTGCCGCTGCGCCGCAGCCCCAGCAAAGAAGAGTTACAAGCACAGCTGCAAGCTGAGGTCGATGCCGCTTACGAAGACTCGGCGGTGCTCCGTGCCTTCCGTCGCTTCCGCCAGCGCCAGATGCTGCGCATCGGCGCCAACGATATCATCCGCGAGCGGCCCCTCGAAGAGATCACCCGCGACATCGCCCACGTTGCCGATGTCGCCATTGAGGTCGCCCTGACCGTCGCCTTGCGCCACGTCAGCAAACGTTTCGGCCAACCCTGCACCGAGGACGGTCGGCCAGTAACATGTGTTGTCCTGGCATTCGGCAAGCACGGCGGCGAAGAGCTGAATTATTCCAGCGACATCGATTTGATGTTCCTCTATTCTGATGAAGGGACGACGCAGGGCAAACGCATCACCAGCGTCGGCAACGACGAATTTTTCGCCCGCGTCGTCACCGAGGTGGTGCGCTTATTGTCCTCGCACACCGACCGCGGCCATGCCTTCCGCATCGACTTGCGCCTGCGTCCGGAAGGACATCGCGGCCCGTTGGCGCGCTCGCTGGCCAGTACGCTGGCTTACTACGATGCGATGGGCCGCACTTGGGAACGACAGGCGCTCATCAAGGTCCGCCCCGTGGCTGGCGACCTGGCGCTGGGGCAGCGCTTTTTGCAAGCCATCGAATCATTTGTTTATCGCAAATATCTTTCTTTCGCCGAAATCAACGAGATCAAGGCGATCAAGCGGCGCATCGAACACAAAACCAACCAAGCCGGCACCAGCAGTACGGAGGTCAAAACCGGCCGGGGCGGCATCCGCGACATCGAGTTCACCATCCAATTCCTGCAACTGCTCAACGGCGGCGAGTTGCCGCAAGTACGCCAACGCAACACCTTGCTCGCCCTGTCTGCCCTTGAGCGCGTCGGCTGCCTAACGGATCAAGAATATCGCGTCCTCGATGACGCTTATCGCTTCCTGCGCAAGGTCGAACACCGCTTGCAGTTGCTTTTCGATTTGCAAACGCACCGCCTTCCCGAAGGCGAAGACGAACTGCGCAAACTCGCCCTGCGCATGGGATATTCGGGCCGCGATCCTGGACCTCTGAACGCCTTTCTGCGGGATTATAAGGAAAAAACCGAGCTGACAAGGCGTATTCTCGATCATTTGCTGCACGAGACGTTCGCTGGCGAGGCCGAAGGATCGGAGCCGGAATCCGACCTGATCCTGGACACCAATCCCGACCCGGAAACGATTCGCGCCGTCTTGGGCCGCTATCCCTTCCGCGACGTGCAGGGCGCGTATCACAACCTTGTACAGCTAGCTCAGGAATCGGTGCCGTTTCTGTCTACACGCCGCTGCCGGCACTTCCTGGCCAGCATCGCGCCGGCCCTGCTGCGCGCCGTCGCTGAAACGCCCGATCCGGACATGGCCCTGGTCAATCTGGAGAAAGTCACCAACTCGCTCGGCGCCAAGACGGTGCTGTGGGAATTGTTCAGCTTCAACCCGCCGAGCTTGAAACTCTATGTCGATCTGTGTGCCTGGAGCCAATTTCTCTCCGAAATCCTCATCAACAACCCTGGCATGATCGACGAATTGCTCGACAGCCTGGTCCTCAATCAGCCGCGCAACATTGAGGAATTGCGGAGCGAATTAGCCGATCTGTGCCGCGGCGCCACCGACCTGGAGCCCATCTTGCACAGTTTCCAGGACAAGGAATTGTTGCGCATCGGCGTCCGTGACATTCTTCGCAAAGACCCCATTCGGGAGACGGTGGCGGCGCTGAGCGACTTGGCTGAGGTGCTTCTGGAACAGATCGCCTCACGGCAATATGCGCCGTTGATGAAGCGCTACGGGGTGCCGGTGCTGAGTGAAGGAGAGCGGGCCGGCCAACCGAGCCGCTTCGCCATCCTGGCCCTGGGCAAACTCGGCGGCCGGGAGATGAACTACCATAGCGACCTCGATTTGATGATGGTCTACGAAGGCGATGGCCGCACGCAGCCGCCGCCGGGCTCGACGCGCTTCGACCGCTTCGACTTGACCGACAACTATCACTTCTTCACCGAGCTGGCCCAACACATCATCAAGGCGACCAGTTACCAGGGACCGATGGGCCGACTGTATGCTATCGACATGCGGTTGCGGCCCACGGGAAAATCCGGCAGCCTGGTCATTCCGCTGAGCGAGTTCCGCCGTTATTTCATCACGCAGCAGGACAGCACTTCTCATCCCGAAGGCGGGGCGCAGCTCTGGGAGCGCCAGGCGTTGACGCGCGCCCGCATCGTCTACGGCGACGCCGCTTTCGCTCAGCAAGTGATGGCTGCCGTCGCCGAAGGAGCGTATGGCTTGGCCTGGCGTGCGGACATTGTTGACGAAATCCGGGACATGCGCGAGCGCTTGCAAGCGAGTCGGCCGTCGACCAACCTCAAGCGCGGCCCCGGCGGCCTAGCCGATGTCGAGTTTCTCGTACAGCTCTTGCAGATCAAATATGGCCGCCAATGGCCCGCTCTGCGCTTGCCAAACACCTGGCAGGCGCTGCAAGCGCTGCACCAAGCCGGACTGCTGAGCGCAGAGGAGCAGACCGCCCTGACTGCCGCCTACGATTTTCTGTTGAGAGTGCAAAACCGTCTCCGTATTGTCCACAATCGTAGCATCGACGAAGTGCCTGAAACGCCGGAAGAAATCGACAAGCTGGCCCGGCGTCTCGACTATGAGACGGGCGAGCGCTTCCTCGCCGAGCTGGAGCACCATCGGACACAAACGCGCGAATTGTTCTTGCGTGTATTGAAACGCGAGGGCCAATCGTAGGAAGTATTTGGCGATGCGGCGATTGCGCATAAATTGAAAAGGATTGCCCATGTATTTGCCGGGATGTTGCCATGCTCTCTCTTCGCGATGCCCTGGAATCGGCCCTCATCGAGGATCCCGACAATTTGGCGACGCACTATGCCTACGCCGATTACCTGCAAGAACAGGGCGACCCCCGCGGCGAATTCATTCAGCTTCAGCTTGCTTTGGAAGGGCCGCAACGCAGCGAGGCGGAAAAGCGGAAATTGCAGGTACGCGCCGAGGAGTTGTTAAGGGAACACGAGCGCGAGTGGCTGGGCACTTTAGCAGATATTCCATGCCTTGAATATCGCTTTGTACGCGGCTGGCTCGACACGCTCCTTGTGCGCGATAGCGCAGATAAGGTCCCCTGCGCCGATCTAAGGCTAGCACTGGGTTCGGCGCAGGCGGCGCGGCTGCTGCGGAAATTAGTCCTAGAAAACGATGACGGTCTGGTTGAAGCCTTACTAGACTCGCCATTCCTGCACAATCTACGGGTGTTCCAATTGGGCAGGCCGATGAATGGTTTTTACGATCCGTCCCAAGTTGTGGAATCCCCGGATCTCGTCGAGTTAATTGCTCAGCTGCCACGCATCGAAGAGTTGCGTTTGTTCGCCGCGGATTACAATGCCACTCACCTTTTTGCCTTGCCCAATCTGTCGTCTCTTCGCGTTCTGCAAATCTATTACTGGACTGAATATCTAACCGAATATCCTTTGGAAGTGCTGGCTGATAATCCTGCGCTGGGGAACCTCACGCATCTTTTCTTGCATCCTCCCCCCTTCATTGGCCCTGGCATCGGTCTAGCCGGAGTGCGCGCCATCGTCACATCGCGGCACTTACGGAGGTTGACGCACCTGCAATTGCACCGTTCCGACCTCGGTGATGTCGGTTGTACGGAAATTGTTACCTCTGGCATCCTGAAACGTCTCCAGGTACTCGACCTGCGGTATGGCGAAATCACGGACACCGGTGCATGCATCCTGGCCGATTGTCCCGACTTGCGGCGGCTGGAGTTGCTCGACATCGAGCGCAATGCTCTGACGCAAACGGGGATCGACATGCTGCGGCGCGTGCTTGGTCCCGCCCTGCGCGGCGACAATCAACAGACGGAGGAAGAGCTGGCCCAGCGGCAATATTTATACGAAGAGGATTTCGCCTAATTCCCCAGCACTTCCCAATTCGACAATAAGAGGTCTGGATTAGACAAATCAGGCAAGAGCAGATCGGGTTGATGTTCGGCCAACTCCGCCAAGCTGTGCCAGCCGGTCGCCACCGCCACGGCCCGTGCGCCAATCGAACGAGCGCAGCGAATGTCCAGCGGTGTATCGCCGATGACCCAGATGTTCTCCGGGGAGACCGAGCCGTTGAAGCGGCGCTGCACTTCGGTCCAGGCCTCGCGGGCTACATCGTCGCGGTCGAGGTGATGATCGCCATAGCCGCCGAAAGTGAAGTAGTCATACAGGCCGAAGAAGCCCAGTTTGACTTTCGCTCCCGCGCGCACGTTGCCGGTCAGAAGGCCGAGGGCCACATCCGGGCGTTCGTCCAGGTGAGCCAGCAACTCGCTAATGCCGGGCAACACCCGACCGGCGTGCAAATAGCGCGGCAGGTGGCGCAGATAAGCGTTGAGAAAGCATTCACGATTCTTCGGCGTATCGTCGAGGACATGCAAGCGGAGCAAGTCGGCGATGATGGCATAATCGGTACGGCCACTTAGTTGCAGTTTCTCAAGGTTGTGGGAGACGCCGAACATTTCGGCCAGGGCCGCTTCCAGGGCCGCCTTGCCCGCGCCGCCGCTGGCAATTAAGGTGCCGTCGATGTCGAATAAACAAATGTGCATGAATAACGTTCTCGACCGTTTGGCCGCGAGCCGTAGGCAAGCGCCCGCTTATAGCTTGCGGCCAAACCCAGGAAAAATCATGGTTCAATCCGTGTACCGAGGACGCTGAGGAAGCGAGCCAACCACTGCGGATGCGCCGGCCAGGCGGCGGCGGTGACGAGATTGCCGTCCACATGCGCTTGCTCGAAACCGACATCGACCCAGCGTCCCCCCGCAGCTTTCACCTCAGGTCCGACGGCAGGGTACGCCGAACAGCTACGGCCTTGCAAGGCGTCGGCGGCGGCCAAGAGTTGCGCAGCGTGGCAGATGGCGGCAATAGGTTTCTTGGTCTCGGCGAAGTGACGCACCATGCGCAGCACCTCGTCGTTGAGCCGCAGATACTCCGGCGACCGGCCGCCGGGAATCACCAAAGCATCGTAAGCCTCGGGACGGACCTCGGCGAACGTGGCGTTGAGCGTGAAGTTGTGGCCGCGCTTCTCGCTATAAGTTTGATCGCCCTCGAAATCGTGGATGGCCGTCCGCACTGTCTGACCCTTCGCCTTATTCGGACAGACCGCATGGACCGTATGGCCGACCATCAACAGCGCCTGAAACGGCACCATGACCTCGTAATCTTCTACGTAATCACCGACCAACATCAGGATCTTTTTCGCCGCCATAAATATTCTTTCCTCATCTCTCCTCTAAGCGCCCAAGAAACCAGAAGAGCACCCAGCGGGCCAGCTGCTGGGCCTTGGTCTATTCTATTCACACTTCTTGCGTGGAAAACCCGCTTTGCAGATTTGACGGCCCATCCTTTTTTGTACTAGAGTTTCACGTCGGATTGAAATTGTTGGACGGCCCTGTCGGAGGTCTAAGGGTTGCTGCAAGGGCTTTTTGCAATGCCAGGCGCGCCAGCGAAGTCGCGAACACCGCTGCTCGATTCGAGCCGATCAGCCTTGGAGTTTCTCCATCGCCTCCTGATTATGCCCCCCGAAGATCCTACGGACCTGGAAGGTCTGCTCGAGGAACTGGCTGTCGCTTTCACAGCGACAGCGGCCGGGTTGGCGACCTTCCCCGAAGGGGCGCCGTTGTGCAGCTGTTCGTCTTCAAGGGATACGTGTCAATCGATGATCGAAGATATGAAATTATATTTTAATCATCAATTGTCGATTGGTCCTCCTCCCTCTCCGCGCGGCGCCTTAACGGTCCCTCGTCCTGACGGCGGCAGTTGCTTGGGTACGCTTGCAGGGACGCCGGAGGTCGGCGGCTGGCTGCTGTGGCTGGAAGACGATAATCGCACGCACTGGAGCGAGAGCGAAGCTGCCTTGCTCGTGTTGACGGGGCAGATCTTAGCGTCTCGTTTGACCTTAGATAAAACGCCGGCGCCGTGGGCCGTGCAGTTGGAGCGGGGCCTGCGCCGACAACGAATGGAAATGGCCGCACGCATCGTCCGCCGCCTCGTCCATGACTTCGGCAACTTCTTCACCGGCATTCTCGGCTTCAGTCAGCTCTCCCTGGCCCATCAAGCCGTTTCTAACTCTCCCCTGCACAATTACCTGATTGAAATCTATCGTAGTGCCCAGAATGGCGCTCAGTACATCGATCAGCTTCGCCTGTTCGCACGGCGGCCGACAGGGCGTTCTCCCTCGGAGCGCAGGAGCGTGGAACGAGGAAATTTGGCCAACGTGCTGGCCGAGCTGCAAAGCGCCTGGCGTGCTGAGGTGCAACTGAAACTGCATCTGCCTGTAGACCTGCCGGTTGTTGCCATGAAGTCCGAAGTGCTGGGGCAAGTATTGGCCATCCTTCTGGACAACGCTTGTGAAGCCATTTCTGGCGCCGGGGTCATTGACGTTTCGGCGCGGAGGGTCCAGGTGAATGCTTGGCAAGCTGGTAAATTGTTCGGCGATGTTCAGCCGGGGCCCCATCTGGAAATCCGCGTTGCCGACAACGGCAGCGGATTGACGCCGGAAGCGCAACGCCAGCTGTTCGCCGAGCCGTTCTTTTCAACCAAACCGCGCAAACGTGGTTTGGGCCTGGCCATGGCCTATGGCATCCTGTCTGCGCACCGCAGCGGACTGGAATTGCTGCCCCGGCCGGAAGGCGGAACGATCGCCCGCCTGGTCGTACCTACGGCGCCTGGCGCCGCACCGTAAGCCGCTGCGGAGCTGCGCCTCAGGGAACGGAGAAGAAACCGTTCGCTTATGGCCGCAACTCCAAAAGCAGTCATCTAGATAACGAAGGAGCTTGCCGTGATTAGCGTTCCTGTCAATCCTGCCGGTCTGATGGCTTCTTCCATTCCCTGCGATCGCACCGCCGCAGAAATGTACTGCTCCAGCGAGGTGCGCATCCTCGTTCTGGATGACGATGAAGCGATTTGCCGCATGATTCAGGCAGCCCTATCTTCTACTTTCAAGGTCGATACTATCTGTGATACTAGCCAGCTGGCGGACGTTCTGAACGCGCAGACTTATCATGTAATCATCCTTGATTACATGTTGCCCGGCCTGGAAGGCGAACAGGTATTGGAATTGCTCCGCGCGGCCCAGCCCGACGCCAGTATTATCGTGATTACCGCCCATCCCTCGATCGACAGCGCCCTTAGCTGCCTGCGCGCCCGTACCTACGATTACCTGACCAAGCCGTTCCAGGTTGCGGAGTTGCAGCGCGTCGTCCATCGCTGCCTGGAGAATCGCGGCCTGTTGCGCCTATCGGAAGAGGCGCTGCGGGAATCGCTAGGGGCGGTCATCCGGGAACGCCGCAAAGGACTCGGACTGACCTTGGCCCAGTTGGCGCAGCGCACCGGCGTCTCGCTCGGCTACCTGTCGCAGATTGAGCTGGGCAAGAACTCCGCCTCCATCGAAACCCTCTACCGCATCTCCCTGGGACTGGGCATGAAAATGGCGGACCTGTTCCAGAACGTGCAGAAAACATGAAAATAATTCTTGGGAACAACACCAGATACTTCAATCATTGACGACATGCCGGGGGGCGTAGTCCACCAATCAGCGAGTTATTATTTGAACGATACGGAGAGCAACACTTCTTGGATGCCGTCGGGCGTCATCGAATGCCATCTTCTGCGGCGCCGAACGCTCAGCACCAGCGGCGGTGCGTAGTGCCGTCTGGTGCATGGTGTTGTTAGGCAGTACGTATTAACTCCCCAACAAGCCTAGTAATAGTGTTATGGTGCTTATCCCGCCATACTCCCCATACCGATGCGCCCCAGCAGCGTATGAGGTCACCGTAGTCCAGAGGTGGTCGCTCCGATGATGTCTGAAACCGTTCGGATCCCCTCAAAAGGCGGCGGCTGGAGCCAGTGCAACCGCTCTAGGAATGCGGTGAGTACCAAGTGTTTTCTCCATGAGTGCGTTATGGAGATTGTTTTGGCACTGGCTGCGGGCGGCAGCCTCGCGCACTTTCTGCACCGCCGGCAAGAACAGGTCAACAAGCACGGCAATGATAGCGATCACCACCAGCAGCTCGACCAGCGTAAAGGCCCTACAGCGCTGACAAGAGCGAACGCAACGCATGATGAAAACCTCCCTTGGAACATTTGGAATCAAGATCAGCAGATGTACACGTTACGCCTCGGCCGCAGTCAGGGATGCGGTTCTCCTTTACGGTACAACTCCGCAATTTCCAGATCGGGCAGAGCGGCCTTGAACAGGACAATCTGGTCTTGCTGGCCCTCGGCCCCGAGTTCATGACGTCGGCCCTATTGCTGCGACGCGGCGTCTGACAGGCGATCGTCGCGCCAATCGGCGCATTATTTTCCCCCTTAAGGTTGTGGACGTCTCCTCCGCCCAAGATTATTATGTAGACGGACACTCAGGTAACAGAAGAAGGGGACAAGCAGCCGAGACTCGCGATGCATGATCCTTGTCCATTCTGTGGTTCTGGGTCCGATCAAGAGACCGTCTGTCTTTGGGGAGGAGGGCCGTGTCCTGTTTGCGGATACGATCGGGCAACAGCCACGGAGCCTCAGACGCGAGCGCAACCCCGCAGTACGAGCGTACTCACGATCAAGCGCAAAACGTGCAGCGAAGCAGAGGACGCTGCGGAGTTGAACTATTCCCCCTTGGTCTACGGACCCTATCGCGTCTTAGGACTGCTCGGCAAGGGCGGAATGGGCCTGGTCTATCGTGTCCGGCATGAGCAGACGGGTCAGGAAGCGGCGCTCAAGACAGTGCGTGCGTGCCGGCGTGACATCCTGCACTGGTTCCGCCGCGAGATGTACGCCATGAGCCGCATCCGGCATCGCGGCCTGGTGCCGGTCCTCGACAGTGGACAGACGCAGGGACTGCCGTGGTATACGATGGAGCTGCTCCCCGGGATGACTCTCCACGATTATTTGCGCAAAGCCTGGGAGCATTCAAACGGCCTCATGAGTGGCCCGACGCCTTCGATGCTCACAACGGCACCCTGGCCCGATCCGCAATCAGTTGACTGTCCGTCCGTGGTCGCAGATTTTCGCCTGCGGCCGCAAGCACCCATGCCCCTGGATGCCGCGGCCCTCCGGGACTTCCTGACGCTGATGGCCCGGCTTTGCTCGGTCTTGGCTTATCTTCATGGCGAGGGTATCGTCCATCGAGACTTGAAGCCGAACAACATCGTCGTCCGCCCGGACGGTTCTCCCGTACTGTTCGACCTGGGTCTGGCCTCGTACTTCGGCGCCGACGGCCGTGAGAAGCTCAAAATCGGTGGCAAGAATGAAGGGACGCCGGCCTACATGGCCCCTGAGCAAATTCTAGGCGCCTACGTGGATGCGCGGGCCGATCTCTATGCCGTGGGCTGCATCCTTTATGAAGGGGTGACGGGTCGATTGCCGTTTCAGGCTGAATCGCGGGCCGCTCTTCTGGATGCTTGTCTCCATCACATGCCGATCCCTCCCAGCCGCCTGGTACAGGGTGTTCCCGCCGCGCTGGAAGAGCTGGTCCTTCGCTTGCTGGTCAAGCGTCCTTGCGAGCGCATTGGACATGCTCAGGCCGTGGTGGCGGCGCTGTTGCGTCTGGGCGCCGAAGTAGGAGATTGGGCTGCCGATCGATCGGCGCGCGATTATCTCTATCGTCCGGATTTCGTTGGTCGGGATGCGGTGCTGAAATCGCTGGAGGACTGTATTCAGCTCGCCACCAGCCCGCAGCGCGAGCAAGGGCGAGCTGAATACTGTATTCAGCTCGCCACCAGCCCGCAGCGCGAGCAAGGGCGAGCTTCGAGTTGTTTCTTTCTGCGCGGACGGAGTGGTTCCGGGAAAACGCGTTTGATCCTGGAAGCGGCCAGCCGGCTCGAAGAAATGGGCTTGACGGTGATCCGCGGCGACTGCTTGCCGCTGGGCGGCGGAGGCGGCTGGGAAGGCCCGGGCGGCCGCTCGCGGCCGCTTTACCCATTCCGAGCCGTGTTGCAGGCTGTCGCCGACGCTTGCATTGAGCTGGGAGCGGGCGAGACGGAGCGGCTTCTCGGCCCCCGCGCTCAGGTTCTCGCCGCCTGTGAACCTTCGTTGGCTACGCTGCCGAGGCAGCGGCGTGTACATTCCCACGCAGAGCGCGGAGACGAGAAGAAGGATGCGGCGGAGCACGGCAACGAAGGTTTCGACGTGCGCCTTCGCCTGATGGATGCCCTGGCCGAGACGTTGGCTGCTTTTGCACGCAGTATGCCGGTCGTTGTGTTGCTGGATGACCTGCAATGGGCAGATGAGTTGACCCTGAATTTCCTCGCCTTGTTCCATCAGGGCGTTTGGGACATTCGCAACGTGGTCATCCTCGGCGCCTATCGCAGCGAATCAAGTCCTCGAAGAACATCCCATCGGCGTGTTTCGCTTTCTGCACGATAAGATCCGCGAAGCCGTCTACGCGCGTCTGCCTGGCGAGCGCCGCCGTGAACTGCATCAGGTCGCTGCCGTGGCCATTGAGGCTTGTTTCGCCGACCATACCGACTACGAGGGCCATTATCCCACGCTGGCCCATCATTGGCACCAATCGATCGGCGCGGTCGAGGCCGAGCCGGAGCGTGTGGCGCGGGCGCTCTATTACCTGGAAAAATCGGCCGATCAGGCGACGCAAATGGGCCTACAGGTGGAGGCTGTCGAGTATGGCCTGGCGGCGGCGCGGCTTTTGGGCGCCGACGTGCCGCAAACCCCCGAAGCCATCGCCACCGCCATGACGGTCGAGCTGGAACGCATCCGCTCCTTGATGGGGGAGCGCCAGCCGCTCGACCTGCTCGATTTGCCGGAGTCGAACGATCCTAAATTGGACCGGCTCATCGGGCTGTTGCAAGCGGCCCATCCCGCCGCTCACACGAGCAACCAGACCGCTCCTTCGGTGTACGCGCTGTTCACCATCGTGGCCCGCAATGTACTCGAAGATAGCCGGCTGGCCGACGCTTTCAGCCAACTGGCCTTGGCGGAAGATGCTCGTCGCTTGATCGGCATGGGCCAGTGCCTGCCGCAGACCGCCGCGGTAATAGTTCAATTTAAGACGGCAAATATGATAATAACCGACCTGCTCGTTTGGTGTTCTTAGAGTCCGTCTAGAGAGTAGTCTCATGATCCATCACCTGTCTCGCTTCCGACACAAACATGGGCGAGCGGGAGGTGTGAACCCCCCGGCGGTGCTGGCGAGCGGGGGGCTCACACCCCCCGCTCGCCGGGCGCTGATGTAACCCCGCTCGCCTTTTTCTACCGCGTCCAGTAGAGCACGGAGTATGCCGGATGCCGAGGACAGTGGCAGGGAAAACGCAGAGGTTCGTCATGCAGGCAAGGTACGCCGCCACGACTTTACAACGTGTGTGTCGTCCGGCGCTTATATCATATAATACCACTCTTGTTTATCGCCAAATTCCCGGCGCGGACAGGTGGGACAAAGGTCGTCGCCGAGCAACTCGTAGGCGCGGCGCACCGCCTTGAGCGTCGAGGAACCCATCGTTACGTCTTCCAGGAAAACGCAATCTTGCGGCAGCCAATGGTGAAAGCGCAAATTGCGCAGGGCTTGTTCGAAGTCCGGACGGATGCCGCATAGTAGCACCGGCACCTTGCGATCTTGCATTTCCTCCAAAAATTGCTGCAACATTTCCAGACAGACCATGTCCGGATTGCGCGTCCGCTTGAGGCGTAGGATGAGGACGCGGGCACCTTGCTTGACGCGCTGGCGCAGCAAGTCGAGGAACTCCGCCAACAGCGGCGCGGCACCGAAGAACAGTTCCCCCTCCAGGGCGAAAATCGCCAAGCGGCCGCAGGTAGGATCATCCGGATGGCGTTCGCGCACCACGCGCTCGGGGCCAACGACCATCTCCGTGACTTGCAGACGGGCCGCCCGTGGCACAAACAACAGAAACGAGACACATATGCCGATCAAGATAGACAACTCCACACTGATGAGTATGGCTGCGGCGGCTGTACTCAGAGCGATGACGGCGTCGTAGCGCGTGGCGCGCAAGCAGTAGAGCAGGCGCTTTCGGTCGACGAGGCGATAGCCGGTGATGATGAGAAGGGCGGCCAAGGCCGGCTTGGGAACATGCCGCGCCAAAGGGGCCAACAGCAGCAACGCGGCTGCGACGACGAAGGCGGACATCACCCCAGCCCAGCGACTAACAGCGCCGGCCTGGTAATTGATATTCGAGCGTGTCAGAGAGCCGGAGCCGGGCATGCATTGGAAAAACGAGCCGGTCAGGTTGGCCAAGCCTTGTCCCAGACATTCGCGGTTGAAATCGAGCCGTTGTTTGGTGCGAGCAGCAATCGCCTTGGCCACGGCCACCGCTTCCAGCAGTCCCAGCACGGCAATGGCCGCCGCGCTGCCGCCCAGCGGCCGAATCCAATCAAGCCGATGCAACGGCGGAAGCACAGGCGCCGGCAGGCCGCGCTCCACCTCCAGAGTTGCTCCCTTGGGATGCCAACCCACAAAGGGCGCTACAATCGTCGCCACGGTTAGTGCCACCAACAAGTCAGGGAACGGCGCCGTCAACCGCTGTTTGAGCATACGCATCGGAACCAAGAGCGCCAGCGTTCCCAGGCCGAGCAAAGCCGACGGTCGATCGACGCCGTCGCCTTCCCGCAGTGTCAGCCACAGCCGTTGCAACACCGAGAGATGGCCGTCGCCCAACGGTTTAATGCCCAGCAGATTGGGGACCTGGCCCAGGATAATGAGCACGCCGGCCCCAGCCATGAAGCCCAACAGCACGGATTCGGACACATAGCGCGTCAGATCGCCGAGTTTGAGCAGGGCAATGAGGATTTGAATCGTGCCCACCAGGAACCCCAGCAGCCACACCGCCCGAATCATCTCTTCTGCATTTGCCTGGTCGGGGCCAAAACCAAGCGTGGCCAAGGCGCTGAAGACCACGAGAGAAACAGCGTTGGTGGGGCCGCTGATGAGCTGGGCCGAGGAACCGAACAAGGCGGCCAGGGCCGTGACGACGAAGCCGGTGTACAGCCCATATTGCGGGGGAATACCCGCGATCTGCGCATAGGCCATGTCCTGCGGCACGGCTACTGCCGCCACAGTCAAAGCGGCGAGCAAGTCGCGGCGCAAGCGGCTGCGATCGATGGTGAGGCGGGAGCGAACTCCTCGCCATAATTTCCCCATAGACCCTCTCATACTACCTTTCGGAACGGCGCCGCCCGAAAGCGGTTTTGGAATCCTGTGCCCCAGGAACACGGCCCCGAACGACAAACGGTCAATCAGGCAATGGCCGTTTCAACAGCGCTTGCACCACTTCCAAGGCCCGCTCGATGGCTGCGGCAAGGAAGGCCCGCCCCTTGTCGGCGCTGGCACGCTCTGGGTAGCCGACGCAACCGTGATCGGTCTTTTGGCGCATGTCCTCCGCGAGAAACAGGCCGCGCAGGGCCGGATCGTCGCGGGGCGGATCATCGCGGATGGCCTCGCGCTGGACCAACTCTGGCCGCAGCGCCAGCATCATCGAAGTCTCGAATTCACACGCATGCCCCATCGCTTTTCGCGGCCCTTCGGCCAGGGCGGCCAACTCGCGCTCAGCCAACTCCCAGTAGGAGGCGGCAGAGAGAATGCAGCCCCGAAAGCGCGGCTGTAAACGTCGCAGGGCCACATGCATAGTGTCAATGTTGCCGCCATGACCGTTGAGCACCAGCACGCGCAGATAGCCGTCTTCCAGCAACGGCGTCAGCAGGTCGCACAACATATCAACATGCGTATCCACTTCGACCGACAACGTGGCGCCGAAACGCAGATGATGCGAAGAAGCACCCAGCCACAGGGTCGGCAGCAGCAGCACTTGCTCCGGCAGACGGCGTTCAACGCCTTCGGCAACGCTGCTGACCAGTACGGTGTCGGTTATCGTCGGCAGGTGCCGGCTGTGCTGTTCGCAAGCGGCAATAGGCGCGAGCACGACAGTGCGATCGCGCTGGACTCCCCGCAATTGCGGAAACGTCATTTCATGGAATTTCACCGCTCGTCCTCCTTTGGGTACATTAGCACCGTCGGGCCTGGAATTATGATTGCATCAGCATGGGCCCCACTCAAGGACAACTTGCTTGATTTTCCTTCATCTCGCCGAGGCGGTTCGGTTTGATGGCCGGTGGACATCCGCAAGAGGTCATGTACGCGCATGGCCTTGAGGTTGGCGCTCGGTTGCTCGGGAGCATCCTCGGGGAAGAATTTCAACACAGGGTCGTCAAGACTCCGTTTCCCTTCGGCAATGGCCAACCCCACGGCCGTGGAGGTAAAGCTCTTGCTCAGGGAGTAGAGTTCGTGGTGGGTCTGAGCGTCATAAGGGGCCCACCAGCACTCGGCCACGACATGGCCATGACGCACCAGCAGGAAACTGTGCAACGAATCGATTTTACGGTCGGCTTCGTCTACGAAGGCAAGGAGGGCCGCGGGCGAAATACCTTGGGCCTCGGGACGGCTGCGCGGCAGGGCGGTCGGCGCTTTTTCCGCTGCCGGGCAAGCCAAGGCCAACAGCACCGTGCTGCACATGGCGAGAAGGGCCTTCATGGGAGCTATTCCTCCGCAATTCTGAGGGATTCAGGGTGACGGCCGACATCGGCGGCCAAACTTATGTTCCATTATGTTGTAGGATTCGGGTAGCGGAAATGCGAACGCTCGATCTTTCACAGGAACACTCCTATGCATAGCAGGTTGTCCCGGCGGCTGCCCGAATCGTTTCTGGTCCTGGTTACTTTGGCCGTCCCGAGTGTCTCCGGACAGGCGCCTATTGGAGGCATTTCCGGTCCCGTACCGGGGATGGCCGCCCCGCTACGACCGGGGGTGCCCGCCGGGCCTGGATACGGCGGCTATTTCCCTTATCCGAATGTGTTTCTTCCCTATCCCGGCGGCTACGGCTACAGCGGGTATGATCCGATGGTAGCTTCCGTACCCAGCGCGGCCTATTTCACCTACGGCAACACCAGCTATACAACGGAATCGCCCTCGCCCCTGCCCGTTTACGTTCCCCGGCCGCCGTTCGCCTCGTTGCCACCGCCCCTGCCGCTGACGGCCTTACTCAAAGTCCAAGTGCCTGTGGGGGCCGAAATTTGGCTCGACGGTCGGAAAATGCGCAGCACAGGGCCGATACGTCACTACCGCACGCCGCCGCTGGACCCAACCAAAGAATACGCCTACGAAGTGCGCGCCCGCTGGCAGTTCGACGACAAGCCTGTCGACGACGTGCGTCATGTCGCCCTCCGGGCCGGGGCCACGGTCCTCGTTGATTTTACTCACCTCGATCCCCTCGTGCCGCGTCCGTCCACACCGGTGCCAGCACCGACGCCACCGCCGACACCTCCCCCTGCAACGTCCCCATGAACCGCCCAGGCGCCAAGGACGCCAAGGACGCTAAGGACAGCAAAGACAGAATATACGGGACGCGGTAGAAACGGTCGCCAACAGGGGCGAGCGGGGGGTGTGAACCCCCCGGTTGTGCTACCGGGGGGTTCACACCCCCCGCTCGCCAAAGTGGCAAATCTCCCCGTGCCCAGTATAAACCGGGCCAGAGACGGAAAGGCCCTTTGCTCGCCGGCAAGGAGGCCGAGCTTATGCTGTTCCCGATACCTTAAGGGTTAAAAAAGATCCGTAATATCCTACGTTCTTCGCCACGAGGGCCCCATCGACCAGCTCGCAAAGCCGTCCTGTGCGTCCCTCCGCTTCGAGAACGTCTTGTTCCGTGGCGGTCCCCGGTAGTGGACCCAGGTGGACGCGCTCCGGCGGGACGTTGCCGAGTTTCTTCAGGAGATCAGCCACTGTCATCTATTCGTTTTTGGTCTCGGATAGTGACATGAGAGGTCCCCAATAGGTTTAATTCATTGCGGCAGGTTGCGCAGCAGGTTGACCATTTCGATAGCGGTCAAGGCGGCATCGAAGCCTTTGTTGCCAGACTTGGCGCCGGCGCGCTGGAGGGCTTGCTCCAGTGTATCGCAAGTGAGGATGCCGAAGATGACCGGCACGTTGGTGGCCAGCGCCGTCCGCGCCACGCCAGCGGCGGCTTCGCCAGCCACATAGTCGTAGTGGCCGGTCTCGCCGCGGAGGACGGCGCCCAGACAGATCACCGCCGCATAGCGGCCGCTGCCGGCCAGCCGTTGGGCCACCAGCGGGATCTCGAACGAGCCGGGTACGCGCACGATGTCGATGGCATCGTCGGCAACGCCGTGGCGTTTCAAGGCATCCAGCGCCCCGGCGACCAGCTGATCGACAATGGCGGAATTGAACCGCGCCGCAATCAGGGCAAATCGCCCTGGCGGCGGCGCCAGCGAGCCTTCGTAAAGGGTTGGCATAGAAACAATCCGTTTAGCCGCGAGCCGTAGGCGAGCGCGGCCGCGCTCGCCTACGGCTCGCGGCTAACCATGTCAACTCATGCCACGCTCGCCGCCGGCTCGCGGCTAACCATGTCAACTCATGCCGCGCTCGCCTACGGCTCGCGGCTAACCATGTCAACTCATGCCGCGCTCGCCGCCGGCTCGCGGCTAACCATGTCAACTCAAATTCATGCTCATCAAAAACTCCGCAT
>JAJPIY010000309.1 GCA_021324515.1 Planctomycetota bacterium | reverse complement strand
GGGGGGCACACCCCCCGCTCGCCCCTGTTTGTGTCAATCTCTACCGCGTCCCGTATACATCGTCACCTCCCACAGGCTTCTCGGCAATAATCTTGAATGCCTCCGTGGGCATCTGCTTGCTTTGCTTCTTGGATTTGCGTTTGTTCATCCGTATTCCTCCACAACCTGAATCGGCCTCCGTAGTCTGATAGTAGCGTTGAGATTAGATGACACCGGAAAAGATGGAGCATCTGAAGAACACCATCTGGCAACAGGGAGGCGTCATGGCAATACAGGGCATATGTGACGCACGCTTCCAACGTGTCCGCGACGAGTTTGCGCGCAATTTCGCCGAGCGCGGTGAGGTCGGCGCGTCTGTGTGCGTGATGATGGAAGGGCGAACCGTCGT
Source organism: Planctomycetota bacterium (assembly GCA_021324515.1). GTDB lineage: Bacteria > Planctomycetota > Planctomycetia > Gemmatales > Gemmataceae > JAJPHU01. The sequence goes on along the minus strand of JAJPIY010000309.1, from coordinate 8,884 downwards.
TGATTTGTGGGGCGGCGTCGCCGATCGGCACACACGGCGGCCCTGGGAGCGCGACACCATCGGCTTGGTATGGTCCTGCACCAAGGGGGCGACGGCCCTGTGCGCCCACATGCTGATTGCACGCGGCTTGCTCGACCTCGATCGGACGGTGGCGTCGTATTGGCCGGAATTTGCGCAAGCGGGTAAGGAAAATATCACCGTGCGCATGTTGCTCAATCATCAGGCAGGTCTGCCAGCCCTGCGTCAACCGCTTGTTGCCGGCGGCTTGTACGATTGGTCATACATGACCAGTGTACTGGCCGCTGAGACGCCATTCTGGGAGCCGGGTACGCGGCAGGGCTATCATGCCACGACGTTCGGCCATTTGGTCGGCGAAGTAGTGCGGCGTGTATCGGGCAAACCCTTGGATGCGTTTTTCCGTGAGGAGGTAGCAGGACCGCTCGGCCTCGATTTTCACATCGGTTTATCGGAAGAACACGAGCCGCGTGTAGCACCGACCATTCGTGCCGATCCGCCGCCGCCGGGCGAGCCGCGTTCGCGCTTCCTCACGGTCATGGCCAATGATCCGCAGAGCATTCAGGCACGGACGGTGAAGAACACCGGCCGGCACGCAGCGGTCGGCGATCATGATTCGCGCGCGGCGCATCAGGCAGTGCTGCCCAGCCAGGGCGGCATCACCAACGCGCGCGGCCTGGCTGGTCTGTACACCCCTTTGGCCCTGGGAGGCGGACAACTCGTTGATGCCGATACCCTTAAACAGATGAGCGCTGTCAGCTCGGCTGTGGGTGTCGATGCGACACTGCTGATCGGCCTGCGTCTTGCCCTGGGTTTTTGGAAATCGTCGGACAATCGCCACGGCCCGCCCGATGCGCGCGATAGCATGATTCTCTCCGAAGAGGCATTCGGCCATCCGGGCATGGGCGGCTCGTTGGGTTTTGCCGATCCCGGAGCACACATGGCATTTGGCTACACCATGAACAAACAAGGCCGCGGCGTTTGTCTCAACGAACGCGGGCAAAGTCTCGTCGATGCTGTATATCAGGCCCTGGGCTATCGCACCAACCGGCTGGGATGGTGGATGTGAGCATCTGCAAACCACAGAATAAGACAGGAACCGCAAACAATCCACAACACGGCGGCCCATTGTTCCAGGGTCAACGGCGTTAGGGCGAAGAAGCTGCCGACCGGCTGCCAGTACATCACAATCAGATACAGTGGCAGCGCCGCCGCGACCCACCGGCCCGCCGCGCCCGCAAGAGATAGTCCCCACCTTTCGCTATCGCTTAATGCACGCAGCAGCGTGGTCAATCCCAGCAACACCAGCAGCGATAAGAGCAGGGTTCGCTGTGTGTTTTCGTCATGTTGCCAGACGTGATGCGACAGCCAGAGCAACAGTAGACCGGCGAGGCCGATGACGACGCCGGTGCGGAGCGCGAAGGAACCAACCTCGCGGAGAAAATGGGCAGCAGTGATCGGAGAAGCGCGTTGGCGGTTGAGCATGATAAGGAAAGTGGGCACACCGATGGTCAGAAAATTCAGCAGTGTTACCTGACGCGGCAGATACGGAAAGGGCAGGCCGAACACGCCTAAGCCGCCGACGATCAGGACCAGTGTGAAGACGTTTTTCACGAGAAATACCTTGCCGGCCCGGTACAAGTTACGCAGGATGGCCCGGCCTTCATCGAGTGTTTCCGGTAAGAGATCGAAATTGTTCGTTTCTAATACAATGCCGGCGACAGTCTTGCTGGCGGCGGCGCCGTCGCCCATCGCAATGCCGAGATGGGCGTTCTTGATGGACAGCACATCGTTGACGCCATCGCCAATCATGGCGACGCGATGGCCTTGTTTTTTCAGGACGGCAATGATTTGCGCCTTCTGCGTCGGCGAGACACGGCCAAAGACACAGCGCGTGAGTATCAACTCCGTGGGATCGGATGCAGTTTGCAGCTCATCGCCGGAGACTACTGGCGTTTCCGTCAGTGCCCTAACCGCAGGAGCATCGGTATCGGCTGCCAGCGGCGCGAGCAGTGCCCGCACCGTGTCGGCATGATCGCCGGACAGGATTTTGAAGCGTATGCCTTGGCTCGCCAGTTCTTCCAGGACGTGCCGCGCTTCCGGGCGCAGCTCATCGGCTAGCGCTACCAGCGCCAGCGGCCGCAGGACAAAGCCTTCCAGTGAGCCAGCAAAGGGACGTTGCGGAGGGTCCACGGCCTCGGCGAAGAGCAGCACCCGCAAGCCCGCCAAAGAAGATGCCTGAGACCGTTTGGTCGAAAACGATCCCAGACATCTTTTTTCCAATGCCTCGCACGCCCCCAAAACCAAAACATACTCGCTGCCACCATGGCGCACGCGCACCGCGCTGTAACGATTTTGCGACTTGAAGGGAACTTGATCGAGCAATTCCACTTCTCCTTGCCCTCCTCGCCATGAAGAAGAAGGGAGAGGGCCGAGCGCCGCGCGCAGAGCGGCGATGTTCTTATTGGAATGGTCTGGCGATGCCGACGCGAACAGGCGCAGCCGCTCACGGACTCCTTCCTCCGGCGCCTCGTCGTCCAGCACCAGTAATTTTTCCAGGTGCAGACGATTGGTCGTCAAGGTGCCGGTCTTGTCCATGCAGAGCGTATCGATGGAGGCCATCGATTCGACGGCGCTGAGGACCTGCACAAGAGCGCCGCGGCGGCTCATGCGCACAGCACCCAGGACGAAAGCAAAAGTAGCCATCACTACCAGCCCCTGTGGCACCATCGAGGTAATAGTGGCCGCGATCATCTTCCATAGATGGGTCCGCGATACCTCGCCCAGGCCGTAAAATACGCCGTAGCCGAGACAGAGAACGATGGCCGCAGCTGTGAGAACAATCAGAAGGCGATTGATGCTGTGTTGGATCGGACTGGCACTGTAGCGGTAGGAGCGCGCCTCGGCAGTGATTCGCGCCGTGATGGAGTGGACGCCGACGCCTTCAGCCCGGTAAGCGCCCTCACCCGCCACACAGAAACTGCCCGATAGTAACCGTTCTCCGGCTTGGCGCGGCACAGGCTCCGACTCGCCGGTCAACAGTGCCTCGTCCACTTCCAGAAAGTGCGCTTCCAGCACGGTGCCATCAGCCACTACGGTATCGCCGGCGGACAACAACACCACATCGTCGCGCACCACATCTCCGGAAGGAACCACCTGGATTTGGCCGTCGCGCAGCACGCGTACGCGGGTTTCCGTCAAGAGCGTGAGGCGGTCGAGATGGCGTTTGGCGCGGACCTCCTGAACCAGCCCTAGCAATAGATTGGTCAGGGCCATACCGCTGACCGCGACCGCATCGCCGTATTCCCCTAGCAGGAACAAGGCCGCAGCCGCGGGAGCGACGAGGAGGTTGAAGAGGGTGAAGAGATTGCGGACGACAAGGGCGAGATATTCGGCCCAGTCGGAGCGCAAGACGCGGTTCTGGTCGCCGCGCGCGATACGCTCTGCAACTTCAGCGGCGGTCAAGCCCGAGTGGAGTTCGGGACTTGGGGGCCTGGGGCCTGAGTCCAACGCCATAGGACGCAACACTCCAACCACCGGCCTCAGGACTCAGAAAGCCAGCGCAAGTAGCGCCTGCTCTGTTCGTGCAAAAGAACGTGGCGAAAGTCCAGTTGCTGCAAGCCTGCCTGTTCTTCTTGAGGGACCAACCAGGCGTTGAGGCGATCGACCTCAGGCACCCAATGCCTGCTGGATACGGTGAGATCGCGAGCGGTTTGAAAATGCTTGCGCGCCTCGGCACATCGGCCTGCCTCCAAGGCGAGCCAGCCACGCATGAAGTGCCATTCAGACTGCTGCTTGGCGGCGATCAGACCGTTGACGAGGACTTCCAGGCGCCAGCGACGCCTCCAGAATTCGGAGGCGTTTTGGGCCCACCACGGTTGCTGAAAAAGGTCGGCAAGATTGTTCGGCAGCCAAGGCAGGCAAGGGGCCCCTAAGAGGCGCTGCCCTTCTGCTAGCAAAATCCGCCCAATCAGCGGGCCGATTTGGGAAGCAGGGTTGGCCAGATGCAACTGGCCCGACGACGACCAGGCACTTCGCAAGGCATCCTCAAGGAGGCGGTCTGCCTCGGCGTAATCGCCGCGGGCCGCGGCCAGGCGCACGTATAGTTCCAGCTCTTCCGGCTTCACCGGCTGGCCTTCGGGATCCGGAAGCAACTCCTGGGCCTTGTCCAGCCGACCCAGATCCAGGGCCACTCCCGTCACCACCTTGACCAGGGCCAGGTCGGTCGGACTGTTGACGTTCACGTTCGTATCTTGCTCCAACACGGCCAGAGCGGTCTCGCTCAGCCCCTCTTGCAGCGCGGCCTGGACTTTTTCCAAGCCCGACTTGGCGGCCGCGTTCACCTCGTATCGGTTCCTCCGGCGTTCCAACTCGCTTTCCAAGCGAGTCAACTCCGTGGACATCTGATCGAGTGCCTGATTGTACTGCGTGGACGACATGCCTGGCGGCGGTCCTGCTGCCGTCCGCTTGTCCAGTTCTTGACGGCGGTGATAAACTGCGGCATCGAAGTAGTTGAGCTGTCCGTAGATTCGGAAGAGCGCCCCGTGTGCTTGCGCCGCTCTGTCGTCATCGGGCAGAAGGCGCAGGCAGTTCTGGAAAGCGGCGACCATTTGCGTGCGGCGGATAGCGTCCACCCATTGGAAGGCCAATTGCGGAGGCAAGTTGTACAGCTGGCTTTCCTGCGGCAGATTGCGCAAGTGTTGGTAAGTCTGTCCCAGACGGAAATAGGTAAGCTCGTCTTCGGGATTGAGCGCCAAGGCGCGGCGTGCGGCGCGAACGGCCAAATACAGCGAGGGCGCTTCGAAGAATTGGCTGTTCACGTAATTAGCCCAAGCCCGCATGGCTAATTCCTCGGAGGAGCGAGGCTGCCGTGCAGGTTGTACCGCTCCCGGAGGAAAGAGATCGTTATAAGTGCAAGACCAACTCCAAGCCAGCAAGCTATTGGGGAAGGGACCGTGCCCCAATGAGTGGGCCAGGGCCCCTGTCGCCACGGCCCCTTGCCAGATACGTGAATATTTGTGGATTTCTCGCGGTCTTTCCACGAATTCGTAGCGAAAATCATAGAGGGCGACGCTCTCGCGGGCGCTGGAGAGCGGGGGATCCGGCCGCCGCCACGCTTCCCACCAAGCACGCCACCAATCGCGCGGCGGGGCCGGTTCGACGCCGTGCGGCGGCGCCGGCTCGGCGTCCGGCCCGAAAGCGGAACGCTTGAGATCCAACGCCAATCGTCGGATCGATGGATCCAACGTCGGCTGTTGCGGATCGTGCCAGGCGAAAATGGCAATGCGCCCCTCCAGATGACACAAGACCCATTCTTCCGGGTGTGTAAATAGGATCCAGCGAGCCACTACATCTGCTTGAGTATTGAAGGAATCGAAAATCCAAAAGCGGACCTGCTGTGCCCGGAGGACCTTTTGCCAATCGGTTTTCAGAACGGCCAAATCGCGCTCCAGCTCCTGCTCCAGCCCCTGACGGATGGCCAGATAATCCTCGGTGGTTTTGCGAAAATACGGCAAGTTCTGATCGAGGAAGGCCCGCTCACCGGGTGCGAACCAGGCCAGGTAATTAGCGATCTCGGAGTACATATTGAACCAGTGCGGTTGCTGCGGCAAAAGTCCTGCTTCGCGCCAGCCGTGGATGGTCTCGGCCATCGCTTGAAGGGAAGGATCGACTACAACGCGCCAGGCCATGCGGTGGAAAGATGGTTGACTCCTTTGCAGCCAACCCGGCACCGTGACTATGAGCAGCACCAGGCCGAGCAGCAGCGTCCCGGCCCGTCCTGCCAGCGCCCAGCCGCGCCATGCGCCTGCTGGGTCTCTTCCTGGTCTCAGGGGAGAGACAGGGAGAGGCCGTACCGACCCGAAGGGCTGGGCGGCGAAGTCCAGCCAATTCCAAGCCGTAATAGGACCGGCCACGATGGCGAAGAAAGGAATGGCCCGCCAGTTGTACAGACTCATCAGGGCGAAGCCCGTCCATACCAACAGCCGCGGCCACGGCACGCGCTGGAACAGAAATACAAAGGAAACCAGGCTGAGCAAAAACAACGGCCAATAAGCTAGTCCAGCCGGACTGAGGCCGAAGTACGGCTTGTAGTAGTTTTTCTCCAAAGGCGAGAGAAAAAGGGACAAAAACTGCGGGTCATGCGTCAGCAAATCGCCGGCCGCCGTCAGGCCGAATTCCGGCGGCAGGGTCCAGGCGCGGACGTGATGGGGATTGGCCAAGCACGCCGCCACAGCGATGACGAGCACCAGCCAACCCGTCGCGCCCCGTGCCGGCGCGGTGGGCTGGCGTAGCCATTCGCCTATCTGGTACAAGGCCAAAGTCAACGGTCCCAGGAAGAACCACGAATCACAATTGACCCACAGCGCGAACAAAGGCGGCAGCAGCCACCACCATCGCTTGTCTTCCCTGCTGACAATGCCAATGGTCACGCCCAGAAAAAGGGACGACAAGCAGGTCGATTGCAGGTACAAGGCGAAGCGGGGACTAGCGACAAGAATGGCCAAGGCCGTGCAAACGGCAGGCAGCCACAGGCTTTGCCCTGCCCGGTGGCCAGCAAAGAGCAGGACCGCCGCCAGCACGGTGCTCAAGAGCGCCTTAAAGATCACGACGAGAGCGCTGCCGGCAGGGAGTTGATAGAGTTGATACAGCAGCACGTCGAACAACCAGGAATGATTGACGAAGTAGGTATCGTCGGCCGTGTAGACAAACGGATCGACCCCGAAGTGGTATTGCCCCTGGCAAAGCAGTCGGCCCATGGCCACATGACGGAAGAAATCGGTGTTGGTCACTGGGAACGACACGACGAGGAAGGCAAATAGCAGGGCCACAAGGACGAGCGCGGTGTCCAGGCGGCGGCACAGGCGTCCCCATTGGGACGCTTCCCGCGCCGGCGTTTGAGGTAACGGCGACAGCGAGACCGCAGGCGCTTCGGCCGGGACCGGGTTTGTCTGGGGCGATGTTTGGGAATTTTCAAAAGGTGCCATGCGGATTAGCCTCGTGAGTCGTCCAATTCAGCCCAAGCCTGCGTCCTGTCATTCAACGGTAGATGGTTGTTACGGGCTGGTCAAGTTTTGTCTGTTCGCTCTACAATGGGAGCAAGCGCCCTTTGGGTCCGTTCCCTCCGTGCTGCTAAGGAGAACACTGATGTCTCCGCCTTCAGATTCGCCCTCTCTCTGCTGCCCGATCGCGAACGTACGTTGGTTGGTCCTCGCTGTTGCTGTTGGCCTTGCTTGCGCCGCCGGTTGGTATTTTCTGGCGCGCGGCGGAGCAGACAAGACAGCGGCAGCGCGCGAACCTGCAACGCCACAAGCGCCGCCCGAAGACAAGCGCCGGCGCATCGCGGTCCCAGAGCTGGAAGGAGGCGTCGCCTGGCTCAATACGGCTGGCCCTCTGCGCTTGAAAGACCTCCGCGGTAAAATCGTCTTGCTCGACTTCTGGACGCTGTGCTGCATCAACTGCATGCACGTCCTGCCCGACCTCGCCCGGTTGGAAAAGAAGTATCCCAACGAGTTGGTTGTCATCGGCATCCACACGGCTAAGTTCCCCAATGAGAAAAACACCGAAAGCATCCGCAAAGCCATCCTACGCTATGAAATTAGCCATCCGGTCGTCAACGACGCCGAACAACGCATCTGGGAAACGTTCGGTGCGCATTCGTGGCCGACCCTGTGCTTGATCGATCCCGAGGGCTACGCGGTCTGGGCCAGCTCCGGTGAGGGCCACTATGAAACGCTGGACCGCGAAATCAGCCGGCTCATCCAGATCCACAAAGCGAAGAAGACGCTCAACGACCGACCGCTGAAGTTCCAGCTGGCGCGCTTGCAGGAAAACGGCGACAGCCCGCTGTTCTTTCCCGGCAAAGTGCTGGCCGACGCCGCGGGCAAACGTTTGTTCATCGCCGACAGTACGCATCATCGTATCGTCATTACGGATCTCGACGGCAAAAAGATCGCCATTGCCGGCTGCGGCGAACCCGGCAGGACGGACGGCCCCTTTGCAGAGGCCCGCTTCAACGACCCGCAGGGCATGGCCCTCGGAGGGGACTTGCTCTATGTCGCCGATCGTAAAAACCATCTGATTCGTCTCCTTGATCTGAAAAGGCAAACCGTCCAGACGATTGCCGGCACCGGCGTGCAAGGACAAGACCGCGAGATGGGCGGGGTCGCTCTCAAAACCGGTCTCAATAGCCCTTGGGACTTGTTGTTGCACAAGGACCGCTTGTTCATCGCTATGGCGGGGCACCATCAGATCTGGGTGATGGACTTGGAGAAGGGAACGGTTGTCCCGTATGCCGGCGACGGCCGGGAAGACATCCGCGATGGTCCGCCGGCCCTGAGCCGTTTCGCCCAGCCCAGCGGTTTGGCGAGCGACGGCAAGACATTATGGGTGGCCGACAGCGAAGTTAGCGCCGTCCGCGCCGTTGGGCTGGACGGCGAAGGCGAGGTCAAAACGCTGGTTGGCAAAGGGTTGTTCAAGTTCGGCGACGTGGACGGCGAGGCGGATGCGGTACGCTTGCAGCACGCACTTGGGCTTGCTTATCACGACGGCAAACTGTATGTGGCCGACACGTACAATAGTAAAATCAAACTGCTCGATCCGATCCAGCGAACGTGCGTGACGTTTCTCGGCGGCAAGACGACATTCAGCGAACCCGGAGGCATCAGCTACGCCGATGGCAAACTCTACGTCGCCGACACCAACGCCCATCGCATCCGCGTTGTCGAGGTGAAGACAAAAACGGTAACGACGCTGAAACTACAAGGCGTCGAGGCGCCCGGAAGAAAAAAGTAAGGAACTGAGGACGAGCGGACTTTTCCCTCCTCCCCTTGGGAGGAGGGAGTTTTGTCCGGCGGCCCTAACCACAGGG
>JAJPIY010000236.1 GCA_021324515.1 Planctomycetota bacterium | reverse complement strand
TTAGCCGCGAGCCGGAGGCGAGCGCGGCCACACGCTGTGAAAAGAGACCGTTTAGCCGCGAGCCGGAGGCGAGCGCGGCCGCGCTCGCCTCCGGCTCGCGGCTAAACAGGGTTTTCATGCGTAACATCAAATTAATCCTCAGTTACGACGGCACCGCTTTTCACGGCTGGCAGATCCAGCCCGGTTTACGCACCGTGCAGGAGACGCTCGAACAAGCACTGGCGGCGCTGACCGGCGAGCGCATTCGCGTCAATGCCAGCGGCCGCACGGATACGGGAGTTCATGCCGTCGGCCAAGTCGTCAATTTTCGCAGCGAAACGAAGTTGCCGACGGACGTGTTGGTGCGGGCGCTCAATGCCCATCTGCCCGATGATGTTGTGGTCCGCGAAGCCGCCGACGTGCCGCAATCGTTCGACGCCAACCGCGACGCCAAACGCAAGCTCTATCGCTACATCCTCCACGACGGCCCGGTGCCGGATCCCTTCATGCGCCGCTATTGTCATCACACGCGCTACCGGCTCGACGCGGCGGCAATGGCGCGAGCGGCGGCGTGTCTGCGCGGCCAACACGATTTCCGCAGTTTCGAGACGGAATGGCCCAATCGCGCCTCCAGCGTGCGTACCATCACGCAGCTGACCGTAAATCGCCGCGATGACTGGCTCTGGCTGGATGTGGAGGCGGACGGCTTCCTGTACAATATGGTAAGGGCGATCGTCGGCACGCTCATTCATGTCGGCCGCGGTTACTGGCCGGAAACGCGCGTCGCTGAGATCCTGGAGGCGCGCGACCGCACCCAGGCGGGACCAACGGCGCCGGCAAAAGGACTATTCCTGATGCGCGTGAGCTATGAACCCTAAGCGCCGGGGCAACGGCTGTCTGGGCGCCTCCGCTGTGGCTGACGGAGTCGTTGTGTGTTCCGCTGGACCTGGAAGCGGCTACCAAACTGTCTGCCGCTACGCCGCCATTGATTGAGGACAAGCGATGCGCGACCGTCTCGAAATCATGCCGCTGACCAAACCGCCGCAGACGACGGTGCGCGTGCCGGGATCCAAGAGCATCACCAATCGGGCACTGGTGCTAGCGGCGCTAACTGCTAAAGGGAGGGACTGTGTGCTGCGCGGTGCTCTGCGCAGCGAAGATACGGAGGTCATGATTGCTTGCTTGCAGAGACTTGGGTTTGAGGTCAAGGATGGAGGGGAGCAACAAGGGCCATCGATTGTCCTATTTTCGGAAAAAGGGCCTTATCTTATTCCCGCCCAAGAGGCCGATCTTTTCGTGGCTAACTCCGGTACAACCATGCGATTTTTGACCGCTATGCTAAGTCTTGGTCAGGGTTGTTATCGGCTCGATGGCGTGCCGCGCATGCGGGAGAGGCCCATTGAAGATCTCCTGCAAGCACTTCGGCAGCTGGGAGTGCAGGCTCAAAGCGAATACGGCAACGGGCGCCCTCCCGTCATCGTCCGGGCAAATGGATTGAAGGGCGGGCACGTGCGAATCAAAGCAAACATCAGCAGCCAATTCCTCAGTGGTTTGCTCCTGGCTGCACCATTCGCGCAGGACGACATCGCAATCGCGGTCGAAGGCGAGTTGGTGTCTTGGCCTTACGTCGCCATGACCGTGCAAATGATGCAGCAATGGGGATTGGAAGTTGAAACCCCTATGGGTGGGCGCTTTAGCGTTCCCGGCCGGCAATATTCCGGCAGACGCGGATTTGAAATCGAACCCGATGCGTCTGCAGCAAGTTACTTCTGGGGGGCCGCCGCTATCACTGGCGGGGAGGTTAGCGTACCGGGCTTGACCATGCACAGTCTGCAAGGCGACGTGCGTTTCGTCGAACTGCTGGAAGAAATGGGTTGCCACATCGTCCGCAGCGATTCAGGTATCACCGTGCGCGGCGGCCCGCTGCACGGCATCGACGTGGACATGAACGACATCAGCGATACCGTAATGACACTGGCCGCCGTTGCTTGCTTCGCTGAGGGGCCGACTACCATTCGCAACGTCGCCCACATTCGCTACAAGGAAACCGACCGCCTCGCCGCCTTGGCCGCGGAGCTACGCCGCATCGGCGCCGAAGTCACGGAGTTTGCCGATGGCTTGACGATTACCCCGCGGCCTTTGCACGGTGCGGAAATCGAAACCTACAATGACCATCGCATGGCCATGAGCATGGCCCTGATCGGCCTGCGCGTGCCGGGCATCGTCATCAAAAATCCCGGCTGCGTCGCCAAAACCTATCCTCACTTCTTCACCGATCTCGAACGGCTCCGCGAGGGGCCGCGGGAGGTTCCGTCATGAAAACACGGCGTCCCCACCGACTATTTCATGTGTTCCTATGCACCGCCGCGCTGGCGCCGCCGGCGGCCCCGGCCCAGAGCGAATTGAACAAACCCTATGACTTAACCATCGTCGTCCACGTCGCCGAGAATCGGCTGCTGACGGACGTGTTTCGCAAGCGCATCGAGCGCGAATTACACGACGGCTTTCAGGCTGCTTTGGGCGACATGGGGCGTGTTACGGTGACCCATGAGCACCCGCGCCTGGCAGACGTGCTGGCACGCGGGCTGCGTTCGTTGGAGGACTGGAAGGACCGTGACGACCGCAAGACGCACTTTGTGCTGATCGACTACACGGGCGTGCATTACGAGATTCAGGCACGGCAATACGACGGCACGATTGGCCGGCCCAGTCCGGTGGTGCGCTACGATCGCACGCGCGATCGGGATTTCGTCGCCAAGGCAGCGGCCCTGCTCGTCAAGCACGATTTCGGCGTCCTCGGCACAGTGGTGGCGGGGCCGGAAAACGCTAAGAAACAGGTCAAGATCGAGCTGCGCGGCGGAGGACTTGGCGACATGACCCGCTGGGTTGACAAAGACGATGTCTTCGCCCTGGCGCCGCCAGAGGGCGGCACGATGGAAGTGCTGAAGTGGGCCTTCCTCCAGGTCGAGCAAGTGCCGGCGGAGGACGCCCGCGACGGCCTGTGCCTGTGCCGTTTCTTCCATCGCTATCGCTTGCCGAGCATCGTTGGCTATCGCTGCATCAAGCTCGGCACGGTGGAGGCGCCTCTGCGCCTGCGCTGGGTGCAAAAACAGAAAGTGCGGGATGGCTTCAAAATCAAACCGTTAGATCAACCACTCGGGGTGGAAATCCGCCGTTATGGCTTCGACGGTGAGGAAGCAACGAAACTGACCAAACAAAGCGATGCCAACGGCATCCTGGAGACGGTCGCCGACGGCAAAGACGGCCTGTTCCACAATGTTGCCTTCGTCCGCGTCGTCAGCGGCTTAGGCGAAGGGCCGGACTCCCATCCGCAAGTGCCCATCGCCCTCGTCGATGACCAACCTGTCGTCATCGAAGTCAACGCTTCCACCCAGTCCGATACCTTGTTCGCCATCCGCAAGTCTACCTGGCAGCGGGATGTCGCCGACAGCGTGCAAATGCAAGCTGGCCTTTTCAAGCGACTAGAGGCCCTGAGCGCCGACCCCAAAAACCGCAGCGAGATCATTGCCGCAGCCACAAGCGGCATGAGCCGCGCCAAAGAGGACCGGATGAACCTGCTTAAGGAAAAGGAAGCCCTGGTCAGGGAGGCCCAAAAGGCCCACCACGATCTGAAAACGCCTCTGGAGGACAGACGCCTGAAACAACTTGAGGAATATGAGCAGGCACTGGCGCAATTCCTTGCCGAGCAGAAGAAAATTGAGGAGACGGAAAACGATCCGCAGCGGAAAAGATGGCTCTCCGAGATCGAAAACGCCAAGCTGCTGGAGAAAGAATTGGAATATGGCAAAGCCATCGAGATTTATGAGCGCATCCAGAAAGAGGGCTTCCAGGATGCCGAGCTGGATAAGCACTTAGAACAATTGCACAAGGATTGGGACGCCCGCAGCCCTGAGCATGAGGAAGCGCGGGGATTCATCTATCGTGTCTGGCCCACGCTCGACCTCGCCCGCTTGGAGGAGAACGTTCCCAAGGCCCAGAAAGCGCTCCAGACGTGCAAGAAGGTCCGCGATCGCATCGGCATTCAAAAGCTGCTGCGGGGCACCTTGGGACATGCCGATCAACTGGAAAAGAAGTTGGTCGAGTTGAGGCCGGACCTCGTCATCGACGATGAGAAGGAAGCCCTCCAACTCAAGAAGGTAAGCGAGCAGATCAGCAAGCTGGGGATGGACATCCAGGATTGTCTGAAAGCGCTAAATGACAAATGAGGGCGATCAGCGGCGCGGCGGCGGCGTGGTCTTGGGGCGGCGCGGCGGACTGGCGATGCGAATCGGCGTCTTGCACAGCAAGCACGCCACCACGTTGTGGCGATCTTGCTCTTCAACGAGCATAAACTTGCGGCAGCGCGGATTAGGACACTGAACGGCGAAAACACCGGGTAGATTGGCAGACATGGCATCTCCTCAACAAGTCGCCGACCGGTCCTGGCTCGTTCCTCTATTATATCTCGCCGTTCAAAAGGTATGATAGCCTGTTGGTTTTCCCTAGACCGAAAACCGAAAAAGGAGAGAGGATGAAACGCTATTTCCTGTGGGGCAGCCTGGTACTGCTTTTGGCGACGCCGCTGTACGCTCAGCAACAGGCGGTGCGGCCGAAGGTCGTTCTTGACGTGTGGGACGCTGTCTATCTCGACGGCGCTAAGATGGGCCATCAACGCACCACGGTCGAAGAGCGTCAGCAGGACGGCCAAACAATCTACCATACTACGCGCTACCTGCATTTGACCCTCAAGCGCTACGACGGTATCGTCACCCAGCGCATGGCCCTGAGCACCGAGGAAACGCCCGAAGGTGAGGTCGTCGGGGTTTCCATGACGCATTATCTCGACCAGGATCGCAAGATCGTGCAGAGTGGCCGTGTCGAGGGCGACAAGCTGAGGGTGCGGACGCCGAGCGATCCGGATGGCAAAGCGGTGCCGTGGGACAAAGACGGTGTGCTGGGCTATTACGCCCAAGAACGGCTGTTTCAGCAACGCAAGGTCAAAGCGGGCGATCGCTTTCGCTTCCGCGATTATCAGCTACCCCTTTTGAGGGCGGTAGCGCTCCAAGTCGTCGTCAAAGGGCCGGAAGAGAAAGAGCTGCTGGCGACCCAAAAAGACGGCGCCGAAGTGAAGGCAGTGAAAATACGGAAGCGCTTGCTGCGTGTGGAAGAGAGCCCGGAAAAAGTTACGGTCAACGGGGCCACTATCCCTTTGCCGCGCCTGACCGTGTGGCTGGATGAAAAGCTACAGCCTGTGCGCCAGGAATCGAGCACCCCCTTGGGCCGCATGACGCTGTATCGCACGTCGCGCATCTTGGCGGAGAAGGCGGGCATGGCGCCCGAGTTGATGGCCGACTTCGGCCTCAATTCACGCATCCGTCTCCCCCGCCCCATCGAAAGACCCTTCGAGGCCCGCGAAATCGTCTACCGCATCACCGTCCAGGACGACGACGAGCCGACGACGACGTTCGCGCGCGACAAGCGGCAATCGGTCGAAAACGTCCACGGTGACACGTTCGATCTGCGCGTGCGCGCCATCCGCGAGCCAGTGGAAGTCGAAACCCCTGGCAAAGTCGAAGAGGAGTTTCTCAAGAGCAGCTACTTCCTTGACTGCGGCAACGCCAAAGTGCGCGAGCAGGCGGCCCAAATCGTCGGCGATGAAATGGACCCGTGGCGCAAGGCACAACGCATCGAGAAATGGGTCCATGAACATATGCAAGGAAACCCTGAAGTCAATTTCGCTCCGGCCAGCCAAGTGTTGCGTGATTTGCAAGGGGATTGCCGCCAGCACGCCATGTTGACGGCGGCCCTGTGCCGCGCCGCCGGCATCCCGGCGCGCACAGCGGTCGGCCTGGTGTATGATAACGACCGCAAACGCGGTCCTGGACTGGCCTTCCATATGTGGACCGAAGTGTGGATCAAGGGGCAATGGCTGATGCTCGACGCGGTGCTCGGCCACGGCCACGTCGGGGCCGCTCATCTCAAAATCGCCGACCATAGCTGGCAGGACATCCAGACGCTGGCGCCGCTGCTGCCGGTCACGCGCGTCACCGGCAAAGTGCGCATAGACGTGGTCGAGGTGAAGTAAAGCCCCTCGTTTCGCCGCGCCCTCCCGGCTTTCTTCGTTGGGGCGCGGTGAAACCGACAACTACGCCGCCATCGGTCTGGAGGGCGGGATGAACAACAGGCCGCGCGGCGCCGGCAGGTGCCAGGGACCGGTCGGCCCATCGGGTGTTCCTTCCCAGGCGTGGGCCCGTAGACTGTCGAGAATCCGGCTGGCCAAGGCCAAGGCGTCGCGGCCCGCTGAGCCGTCGACGCGCGGACGTTGGCCCGTTCGCACGCAATGCAGGAACTCTTGCAGTTCGCGCGTCAGCTGATCGCCGGTGTTGCAATCCAACTCCTGGATCTGCACGTGCCGGCCGAATAGCTCCCTTTTCAAGGTCGCCAAGGCCGGGGCGTCGAGACGGCGCGTATCGATCTGCCGTTGCCGCAAATGCTCGGCTGGCTGCATCAGGGTCAGGTGCCGGCGGGCGAAATCGACGCCCGCAAAACCTTCAGGGCCGAAAACATGCATGCAACGTACCGGCGTGGGGTGTACCCGGCTGGCCTTCAAGTCGGCTACGCAGCCGTTGGCAAACGTCACCCGCGCTTGCGCCAGGTCCTCATTGCCGCCGAGCACGGCCACTCCCAGGGCCTCGACGGTTCGTACCGGCGCCTGCACCAGCGCCAGTACCAAATCAAGATCATGAATCATCAAATCGAGCACCACGCCGATGTCCGTGGAACGGCCGGAGAAACCGCTGTAGCGCTCGCAGGTGATGAATTTCGGTTGTAAGGGGTGGCGGCACAATTCCTCAAATGCGGGATTAAAGCGTTCGATGTGCCCGATCTGGAGGAGGGTGTGGTGCCGCTGGGCCAATTCGATCATCTCTTCGGCTTGGCGGACGGTGACGGCCATCGGTTTTTCGACCAAGAGCGGCAGGCCGCGCGACAGAAAATCCGCGGCGAGAGCGGCATGATGCGAAGTCGGGGCGGCGATGACGGCGGCATCCACCAGGGGCAAGAGCGCAGAATGATCGCGGAAAGCGCGGGTGCCGCAACGCTGGGCCACCAGCTCGACCTGGGAAATATTGGGATCGACGACGCCGACCAACTCGACATCCGGCAGCGTCGCCAAAATGCGGGCATGTTCCTTGCCGAGATGCCCAACGCCCACCACTCCCACCCGCAGACGCGACATAAATCTCCTTCTTTCCTCTGAGGCCGTCAGGCGGCCTGCCGTTCCGGTACAGCGGCCGTAGCCGGCAACTGCTGGTGCAAGCGGCGGACTAACTCTACGTTAAACGGATGACCGGAACGATAGGCGACGACATGGCCGCATAGGTCGGCCCCCAAGAGGGCGAGATCGCCGACCAGATCGAGTACTTTATGCCGTGCCGGCTCGTTGGCGTAACGCAACGTGTTGTCCACGGGGCCGCGCCGGCCGAAAACGAGCAGGTCAGCCGCGCTGGTCCGCGTCCCCAGACCTTGACGGCGCAGCTCTACCGCTTCTTCTTCGAGAATAAAGGTCCGACATGAGGCCAATTCTTGCACGAATAGGCTGGGCGTCAGCACCTGCGTATGCACTTGGCGAGCAATAGGAGACGTCAAACCGTAATCCAGAAAATAACTGAGATACAACTCATGCTCCACAGGAATGCTTGGCCCTTCCCCCGTTGCCATGCGGAGCGTGGGGCTGTCCAAGCGGCTCATGGGCGGGTGCAAGGCCAAGGTGGCGCCGCCCGCCGATAGCACGAGAGATTGCTCGACGCCGAAGATCGGGCGACGGGCGCCTTGACGGCAAATGCCCGCGTCGAGCAACGCCTTCACAAAGCCGCGAGCGGACCCATCCAAGCCAGGTGGCTCCGGCGCGTTCAACTCGACATGGCAATTGTCGATGCGTAGGCCGGCCAGTGCGGCCAGGACGTGTTCGACTAGACCAATCTGGGCGGGCGGATGGCCCAGCGTCGTCCGCCGTTGCGTGCCGGTGACTTGACCGATGTGGGCCGGAACCTGTTGGTGCGGCCGCAGGTCGGTACGGACGAAAACGATGCCCGTACAAGGCGCCGCTGGCACAAAACGCAGACGCACGGTCGCTCCGGTCAAATAGCCGATACCCCATACCTCGGCCGGCCGCGCGAGGGTCCGCTGATAGCGATAACTGAACCGTCTCACGTTGCCCCTGTCCTTTCTCAACCCGCAAAGGGTTTACCGGCCGTCGTGCCAGCAAGGGGGACGCCCTTGCGGCGGTCATGGACGGCCTTAGAATTTAGCGCTGTCCTCCAGCCGGCGGCTGCGTCCCTTGCGGCGTCCCGTTCGGCGAACCCATGCTGGCATTCAGCAGCTTTACAATGTCCTCGCTGATGTCCAGGTTGGGGGCCATGATAAGAGGCATGAGCGCGGGAGTCTGCAACTTACGAGCAATATTGGGAGCGCTGAGGAAGTCCTCTTTGGTGAGGGCGTCGTTATAGTGCAGCACCAGATTGTAACCGTGAGAAGCGGCATAGCCCTGGGTCGCCTGGTAGATGTCCATGTAGATAGTTTTCATCTCGGCGTCGCTGCGTTTGCCCAACTGCAAATTGGCCTCGGTTTTGTTGTCGTCCATCTGACGCTGGATGTCGCGCGCCTTTCTTTCCAGTTCTGCCCCCTGGTCCGACTGCCCTTGACGGGGCAAGTTGGCGGCTTGTTTGCGCAGCTCTTCCAACTGTTGTTGCAGCTCGTTGTGCTTTTTGGTGTACGGCTCAACGATGGCCTTCATTTCTTCTTGGAAATGTTGATACTTGAGGTAATTTTTGATGACATAGGTGAGGTTCAAGATGGCCACGCGCGTGCCTGGGGGGGCCGTCGGCGCAGCCGAAGCCGAATACGTGTTATTGGGGGGCGTCTGGCCGCTCAAGGGCCTGATGTACCACAGCACCCCCAGGACGAGGACTATTCCCGCCGTCACTACCGCTTTCTTCACGGCTCAGTTCTCCTGTTCCGATAAGGACCGACAGTCCGTGGCGCCCTATCGCCTCTCCAGAGGAGCCTGTCGGTTTGGTCACTCCCTCTACCCCGCCAGTTGCCGCATCAGGTGAGCGCTGGGTTCTACTCTAGGGTTTGTTACGGGTCAAGGCGAAAGCATATTTTAAGGGCTGCCGCTAAATTTTAACGAGCGCGATCGCGCCAGCGCCCCCCGAGAAGCCAAACTGGAAGCGCTGACGCAACAGCTCCCTTCGGAGCGCTGACGCGCTCGCGCTCGCCAGAATGCTTCTTCGCTTGCCGCGCTGGCAAGGGATGCGAGGGTTTAGGCAGCCCGGTCAGACTTGCTGAACTCGTCTAGCGGCACCGGTTCGCCCCATAGAGCGCGAAACGCGCTTATCCAGAAAAAATAGCAATAGAGGGCCTGGATGCAGAAATAGGAGAGATAAAGAGAATAGCGTGGGTCAAAACGGTTGGTGAGACTCAGGCGCGCCCAGCCGATGATCGTGAAACTCAGCAGCAGACAGACAAACAACGACACCAACAGGGCCGTTATCTGGCCGCGGCGGCCCAAAAGCGCCATGCCGATTTCAACGGCAACTTGTCCACCATCGAGCGGCCACAACGGCGCCAGATTGAGCATACTCCAAAAGGCGTTGATCCACATGAGCAACCAGACATAGGGGGCGAGAAAGGCCCGCCAGTCTTCCGGCAGAGGAGTTGCCGTGACTCCCCACAGAATGCTCAGGATTAGCAAGTTCCCCAGCGGCCCTGCCAGAAGGATCAGCACACGCTGCCAGCGTTTCTGCTCGTCCAGACCGAAAACACTTCCGCCCATTCCCGACAGCACGACGCGCACGCGGGCTCCGAAGAGTCGAGCAACGACAACATGGCAGGTTTCGTGGGTCAACAGAGAAATCAGAACAGCGGCGATCCAGGTCCAGAACATGGCCATGCCGCCGCGGTCAGGATCGCGGTAAAAGATGACGCCGAGCAACACGCATGAAGCCCAAAAAATCGGACGGATGCGAACTTCAGCGCCGAACATCCGCCAATGCAAGTCCCAGCGCGTCGGACGCGGTTCGGGCCGAAGCATGAGAAGGTCTCCGAAAAAACTCCTTTGAGCCCGCCGCGTTTCGAGAGCACTTGCTGGCGCGTTTTGAGAGCACTTGCTGGCGCGGCGTGCTCAAAACACAAAACACACCGCGTTTTGAGAGCACTTGCTGGCGCGGCGTGCTCAAAACACACCACGCTTTGAGCACGCCGCGCCAGCAAGTGCTCAAGTGCTCTCTTTGAGCACGCCGCGCCAGCAAGTGCTCAAGTGCTCTCTTTGAGCACGCCGCGCCAGCAAGTGCTC
>JAJPIY010000261.1 GCA_021324515.1 Planctomycetota bacterium | reverse complement strand
TTTTCTATTTGATAATCCCTTTTCGCATTTGGTGCGCCGCCGCACCGAATCACCAGACAGTTTATGAAGCCGCTCGGTGGCTTGCCCACAGCGAAAGAAAACCCCGCCGCTGGCCGCATGCCCCTGACCTTGCCTGCGCCCAGCAGGTCCAGCCAAGAGATTGTCTGCGTCACTCCTGCCTGCTAGGATAGCGCCTCGGTCGCAGAGTTGTCTCTGTAACTCCCTCCCCCCCTGGTGGGGAAGGGTTGGGGTGGGGGGGAGGATAGCGCCTTGTTCGCAGAGTTGTCTCTGTAACTCCCTCCCCCCCTGGTGGGGGAGGGTTGGGGTGGGGGGGAAGGATAGCGCCTCGGTCGCAGAGTTGTCTCTGGAACGGGCATCGCAGACGCCGGGGGCAACGAATGTCCTGCAAAAGCAAACCGCAGCCGCCCCCAAATGGTTCCAGCCGGGCGGCTGCGGCGCCGGCGTCCCCGAGACGCCGGGGTCAAGGATAATCTCCGCCTCAGCGGTAGTCAAGAGTTCACTGTGTACAAAAATTCGCTTCACCCCTTATGAACTCGTAGCGCTCGCAAGGAATGTAACAAGGACGACGGAGGACGGACAGTGAAAGGACTCTTTGCCCGTCAGGCGTTTACAGGATTCGGTCCGAGCGCACTTCTGCCCGATGGGGGATCGCCTCGCTTGCACAAGGTCAAGGCTTATCGTCCCGGTCGCTTGCGCCTCCTGGTGCGCCGCGATTGCCCGCGCCTGCCGGGCGTCTACGGTATGGTCGATCCTAAAGGCGAATTGATTTACGTGGGCAAAGCGAAGAACCTGCGCGTGCGGCTGTTGAGTTATTTCCGCTGGCGAAGCCGTGATCCTAAAGCCGGACGCATTTTGCAACGTACCCGCCTGTTGGTCTGGGAGATTGCCACAAGCGAGTTCGCGGCCCTGTTGCGCGAGCTGGAGCTGATTCAGCGTTGGCAACCGCGTTTCAATGTGCAGGGGCAGCCGTGGCTGCGGCGGCGTGTTTACGTGTGTGTGGGCCGGCAGCCGGCGGCGACGCTTTTTCTGGCCCAGCAGCCGCCGCGGACGGCAGCGGAGAGTTTCGGCCCCGTGCCAGCCGGCTTCAAGGCCCGTGAAGCGGTGCGCCGGCTCAACGACTGGTTTCGTCTGCGCGATTGCCCGCAATCGCAAAAAATGACCTTCGCCGATCAGCCGCAGCTGTTTCCTCTGCCGTTGACGCCAGGTTGCATCCGTCACGAGATCGGCACTTGTCTAGGCCCTTGTATCGCCGCCTGCACACGCGACGATTACGCCGCCAGCGTTCAGGCCGTGCTTGCCTTTCTCCGCGGTGACGATGCGTCCCCATTGCGCGTGCTGGAACGACAAATGATTGCCGCCGCCGCCGATTTGGCGTTCGAGCGTGCCGCCGCCCTCCGCGACAAGCTCGATTCCTTGACCTGGCTGAGCGAACGGCTGCGGCTGGTGCGTGAGGCTTCCCAGCATTCTTTCGTTTATCCGGTGCGCAGCCACGATGATACGGAGGCATGGTATCTCATTCACGGCGGCTGCGTCCGTGCTGTGGTAGCGGCGCCGAAAGAGGAGAAAAGTCGGCGCGAAGCGGCCAAGCGTATACGGGAGTTGTATGGGCGCTCCGCCTGGGCATCCGGGCCACCGTCTCCGCGGGAGATCGACGGCGTTCTGCTAGTGGCAGCATGGTTTCGCCACCGCAAGGAGGAATGCCGCAGAACCATGAAACCAACCGTTGCTCTGGAACGCGTCGCATGCAGTGCAAACGAGCCGCAAGCGTAAGCGGCGGATGCTTCGCTGTCGCTCACGCTTGCGGTTTGTTTGCATGGAGGAGCTTACAGAAGCGCTCATAGGGCGCCTGCCAGGCGTCGGGCTGGTGCGGTGTGAACGTGCGGACCTCGAAAGAGCGGCGCACCACTTTGCGCGCATCGGTCACGGAACCGAGCACACCGGCGCCCAGCGCTTGTACCAGCACGTTGCCGATCGCTGTGGCCTCGACCGGCCCAGCCAGCACGGGACGATTGCAGGCCTCCGCCGTAAATTGGTTCAAGAGAGCATTCTGACTGCCGCCGCCGACGATGTGGATGACCTCGGCCCGTTGTCCGGTCAACGTCTCCAGTCGTTCCAATACCCAGCGATAGCACAAGGCCAGACTTTCCAAGGCGCAGCGCACGGTCGCGCCGACGCTGTCTGGGGCCGGTTGCCCGGTCTTACGGCAGAAATCGGCCAACGCCGCCGGCATGTTTGCTGGCAGAAGGAAAGACGGCTCGTCGGGATTCACCAGGCTGACAAAAGGAGGGGCCGTCTCGGCCTGGCGCATCAGCTCGTCGTAGCTGTAAACTGTGCCGGCGCGTTCCCAAGCACGGCGGCACTCCTGCACCAGCCATAGCCCCATGATGTTTTTCAAGAAACGTATGGTGCCGCCGACGCCGCCTTCGTTGGTGAAGTTGGCTTCGCGGGCCGCATCACTGACCAGCGGTTGCTTCCATTCAACGCCCATTAGCGACCAGGTGCCAGAGCTGATGTAGGCCCACGAAGGAACCGATGCAGGCACAGCGACGATGGCCGACGCGGTATCGTGCGATGCCGGCGCGATCACGGAGGCGGCGTTGATTCCCGTTTCCTGCATAATCGAGGGACGCAACGGACCCAGGACGGCACCCGGCTGAATCAGCGTGCCGAAGATCTGTGACGGCAGAGCGAAAGCGCGTATCAGCTCATGCGACCAACTCCGCGTGTTCGCATCAAGCATCTGACTGGTGCTGGCATCGGTGTATTCATTGACTTTGATGCCAGTGAACCAATAGTGGAACAAGTCCGGCATGAACAGCAGCGTTTCGGCCATATCTAAGAGCGGCGAGCGATCGCGCTGGAGCGCTAGCAGCTGAAACAGGGTGTTGAAGCGCATGAACTGGATGCCGGTATGGCGGAAGATCTCGGCGCGCGGCACACGGGCAAACGCCTGCTCCATGATGCCTTCGGTATACGGATCGCGGTAATGGCGCGGATTGCCGAGCAAGACGCCGCCGCGTCCGAGCAGGGCGAAATCGACGCCCCAGGTATCGACCCCAATGCCGTCGAGGGCGCCGTGCTGGGCAGCGCACCGCCGCAGGGTTTGCAGCATCTCGCTGTACAGGCGCAGTACGTCCCAGTGCAGCGCGTCCAATGTGCGCACGGCCCCATTGGGAAAGCGATGAATGATTTCCAGGCTCAGGCGTGAACCATCCAATCGGCCCAGGATGCCACGGCCGCTCTCGGCGCCGAGATCGAAGGCAAGGAAGTGTTTGGCGTTCGGCATAGACAAGCCCCATGAAGAACAGGATGACGTTGTGATACGGTGATGATACGATTTTCCTGGGGACATTTTTACGCTATTTTGCGGAGATGGACATGACCAGGCAATTCGTGCAGCAAATGGCCGACGGCGATTCCATCGAAGAAGTGTACCTGGTTGTGGACAAGCAGGTCCGGGCCAATCGTAACGGCAACATTTATCTGCAACTGGAACTGCGCGATCGCTCCGGCTCCATCAGTGCGCGGTTGTGGAACGCGCCGGAGCCGCTGGTCCGTTCCTTCGAGAGCGGTGATTTCTTGCGCGTCAAAGGCAAAGTGCAGCTGTTTCAGGGCACATTGCAAATGATTCTCAATCAACTCGATCGTGTGGAGCCGGAGAAAGTCGAATTGGCCGACTTCCTGCCGCACACCGAACAAGATGTCAGCAAACTCTATGAACGGCTCTGCACGTTGCTGCGCAAATTAGACGATCCGCACCTGCGCGCCTTGGCGGAATGTTTCCTTATGGATCACGAATTAATGCACGATTTCTGCAAAGCGCCGGCCGGAGTACGGAATCATCATGCCTATCTTGGCGGATTGCTCGAACATGTCGTCACCCTCTTGGAAGCTGCTGAGCGGATCACGCCCTTATATCCCGAGTTGAACCGCGATTTGTTGTTGATGGGCATTTTTCTGCACGACATCGGCAAAGTCCGAGAGTTGAGTTACGAACGCGCCTTCAGCTACACCGATGAGGGCCAGCTGATTGGCCATCTCGTCCTCGGTGTCGAAATGCTCGGCGAACAAGTGCGGCGCGTACCCGACCTGACCGGCGAGCCGTTTCCCCACGAATTGCTGCTGCGGCTGAAGCACTTGATCGTCAGCCATCATGGCGCACTGGAATTTGGCAGTCCGACGGTGCCGATGACGCCCGAGGCCATCGCCCTGCATTATCTCGATAATCTCGATGCCAAAATTCACAGTTTCACGCGCGACATCCGGGAAGACCGCAGCCTCTCCTCATGGACCACCTACAGTCAAGCAGTCCAGCGGCGGTTGTTTAAGGGCAGTCAACGAACAGGAAGTCTAAGCGATAGAACCAACGAACCGGAAGCGTAAGCAACGACGAAGTACCTGTCACTTACGCTTCCAGCTCGTTGGTTATTCTGGGTACGGCGAAGTCCCAATTGGTTTATGGTTGGAGTCGTAGAAGACCCACTCCAGCGAGCCATCGGGAGCGTGCTCGACATCGGCAATGCCTTGCAATTGACCATTCGAGTCGTAGAAGATAAGGCCCCAGGCCACGCCTTCGACTGAGGCCACCGTAAGGCCGCCCAAGTTAGTGTACGTCACCGGCACGGCGAGCGAGCCGAGATTGATCTGAGACAGCAGCCCCGTAGATGCCGAATAGAGGGCGCTGAACAACGGCAGGTTCCCCAACGAGAACTGCACTTGCTGGCCGTTGCTGGAGTAGACCGTGACGTTGGCCGGCAGCAGAGCGTTCCAGACGCTGGTAGACACTAATACCGAAGTACTGCTGGCGCCGAAGTCGGCAGACGGAGCGTTGTCGGTGTAGGACAAGTCAACGATCAAATCAAAAGTCACGTCTGAGAGCGGCACCGTTAATTGTACAGTGGCCGTACCGTTACTCACCTTGCCTTGCCCTGACACCCCGGCCACAGTGAACGACACAATGCCTTCGTTGACCGTACCGTTCGGATTGCTCACCTGGGCCGTCAACGTCACCTGCGCCGTCCCATTGCTCACATTGGGAACGAGGTGGACCGAAGTGAGGCTCACGGTTGTGGCGTTCGCGGCATTGACGGTGAGGGAATGGGTATTATCCGAGCTGGCCGTGAAGTTGCCCGCGCTATCGCTGTAGGCAGCTTGGATGGTGTAACTGCCTGCCGCGGTGCCGCCTGGCAGGACATAGCTGACGCGGGCGCTGCCGTTGCTCACGTTGCCTGAAATCGCTGTGCCGATGGTATTTCCACTGCCATCCACCACAGTGAAGGTGACGCTGCCTTCGTTGACTATGCCGGCACTGCTGGTCACGGTGGCGGTCAGTTCTACAGGCTGATTGCTCTCGCTGAAGGTAGCCGTGGTGTTGCTGGCCGTCGTCGTCGTAGAGGCGGCCCTGACCGTCAGTGCGCCTGGCGTATCCGTGCCGTTGTCTGTGAAGTTGTTTGGGGTGTCACTGTAGCTGACGTCGATGGTGTAATTACCGGCTGCTTCGCTGGCAGGCAGGGCGAAGGAAGCGCTGGCCGAACCGTTGCTGACCGCGCCTTGCACCGTACTGCCGACTTGATTGCCATTTTTGTCCTTGACGATAAACGACACACTGCCTTCGTTGACCGTAGTGCTGGAATTGGTAGCGTCCTTAACACTGGCCGTCAGCGTCACATTCTGCTGGCTTTCGCTAAAAGATGTGGTAAGATTCCCGGCGGCTACCGTGACCAGATCTGCCGAAGGCGCCAGACGGTCTTCCAGCGCTTCCAGACACAGGCTTGCACGGCGATGCCTAGACGAACACCGCCCGGCATTTCGTAACTTCAAACCCTTGGAGGAGAACAAACTACGCTGGAGTTGATGTAACCATTGAGGTACGGACATAGAAGCAAACCTCGCAAAGGATGAAAGGATCGGTTCGTAGGCGATCCTGTTGCTTCGACCAAGCCAAAGAATACCTTTCGCTTCAGTCAAACATAACACCGCATATATATGTTCGACGTTCCGAATCACGAAAAGGGTTCAGAAAAATCAAAAAATGAGAAGGGAAAGAGAGCGCTAGCTCTGGTTTGCCTCCAACGTTCGTTTTCCTCCCCTGACGCCCGGCTTTCACCAGGGCTGAAGCCGGGCGTCAGGGGAAGAAAACGAACGTCGTTGACCGTCGAGGGAAAAGGGAAATCAGCGGAGAACAAGTTTCAGGTCTTGGGCGCCTTCGTCCTTGATCTCCACGATCAAGTCGGACGATTCCGTCTTGGTGTATTTGGCGGGGATCCCTAGGGAGGGATTGGGACGCGGGTTGCCGTTTTGATCGTAGACGATTGGTTCAACCGTCACTGTATATGTGCCGAGCATCGCGCCGTCGTCTTTTTTGTACGTCCCCAGTTCGAAGCGTCCGTCTCGACCGATTATCGCCCAGGCATCGCCCTTGGTCAGATCCTTGGCATGAAAGGTGATCCAGCCGCCGGTCAGGGGCGAACCGTTGGCCAAGACAACTGTGCCGCGGACGGGAACCGTCTTCTCGAACTTGGGGTTGTTTCGCGGACCACAACCAACACAAAAGAGTACAGCGATCAAACCGCAGAACCAGCTGCATCGTAACATACCTGAGACCTCCGATATTTATGTACGTCGAATGAATCCACGTCTCCAAACGAACACGGCGAGCAAAAGCATGGTTTTGCTCGCCGTGCCTCGTCGATCCTCAAAAGTCAGCGGGGAGGGTCTCGCCGCCGCTAGGGGTGACCAGAAAGCGGCAAATGCGTGAATCCAAACCGCCCGTCAGCGTCGCCACGTGGCCATCGCAGAAGACGGCCTGGACGCTATTGCTAGTGTGGAAGCTGAACATCTCGTCATTGGGGCCGCAGTTGTTGGTGGTGATCCAAGGGCAGCCGGGCGGGCCATTGCCGCCGTTGACGGGGTAGGGGTTGTTGCTGACGGCTGTGCCCGTGCCCGTGGCGCCTACCGGCGGGCCAGAAACGCCGTAACCGCTGTCCGGCTCAGCCCAGCGCCAAAAGGCGCGGCGGCCGTTGTTGCCCATGCCCGCCGGATCGGGGTACGGCGATACCTGCGGCTCAACCCGACCGCAGTCCTCGGCGACGGCAATGGTGTTGCTGGTGCCGTCGGTGATACTGGCAATGGTCGAGCCGCCGAGTTGGTTGGGCGATGCATTCTTCCCGACCCAGTGCAAGGCGCCGTTGGCTCGTGTTTGAGTGTTGCGCAGTCCTGTCGTCGGGTCGATGTCTGTGTAGACAGTCGGGCCGTAATCGGTATAGCCGTAGCCCGCGTTGTCTTTGCCCGACGTCGGCCGCAAGGCATTGCTGGGGCAGAGGAAGACTTTGATGACCGTCTGCGCGGCGGTGATGTTATTGGGAGTCGATTCATAATAGGCGGTCACGGTCATCATGTTGTAGACGTTCTGCTGTTCTACGAACGGCAGGATAACCGTGAAAAACGAAAAGTTGTCGAACTGGCTGGGGCCATAGGGAAAGTTGACGAAATCCGTCCCTTCGCCGCCGGTCGGGAGAGTACCATTGTAGGTACTGGCGAAGTTGTGGATGGCCAGGCCCATTTGCTTGAGGTTGTTCTGGCACTGGCTGCGGGCGGCAGCCTCGCGTACCTTTTGCACAGCGGGCAACAGCAGGCCGATAAGGATGGCGATGATAGCGATCACCACCAATAGCTCAATCAGGGTGAACCCTTTGGGTCGGCGAGTCAAGGGGAGTCGGGACAAAGGAATTTCTCCTCTACAAAATCTCCAGGGGTCATGTACACACCAAAACGATGAGAGTAAGCTAATCAGCAAAAATGTGTAATGTGTGAAGAAAGAGAAAAGAATGGATGAGATCTGCTCCGGCGCCCTGGAGCAGGAAACAAAACTGTGCAGCAGGTACTTGGGTGGGAAAATCGCCCGCCCGTCAATAAGTTAAGGTGCATCCAGACTTAACTTCCGTTTAGCCGCGAGCCGTAGGCGAGCGCGAGAATGTCTCGCGCTCGCCTACGGCTCGCGGCTAAACGAAACGGAATTCTAAATGAAACGGAATTCTTCCAGTCGCGCTCGCCTACGGCTCGCGGCTAAACGAAGGATGACAAGTGGAAAAAGGAGCGAACCATGTCTGCCGATCAACCGAAGGTCGATACCCCTTGCCTGGACCGCCGTGAGGTCCTTCGTTCGGCCTTGGCCGCCGGCGCCGCTCTGGCGGCCAGTAGCAACCCTCCTGCCGTTCCCGCCGCTCAACCTGATCCGCGCCGCGCTTCCCCGCGGCGCTACGACATGAAAAAGTCGATCAACCTCTGGGCCTTTCCCTATCCGCAACGCATGTCGCTCAAGGAATGCCTGCAACTGGCCAAAGACGCCGGCTT
>JAJPIY010000382.1 GCA_021324515.1 Planctomycetota bacterium | reverse complement strand
CCTTCGCAGCCCTATGGCCACGGTTATGCCAGTCTGACGATCCTGGTCCCCCCCACGGTCATCCATCCGTTGGCGGCGCCACAAGTTTCCCTCGCCGTCGCCGATCTTTTGCCGTAACATCAAGAGTATCTCTCCCGCAAGCATGCTTGGCATGAAACCGCTATGAAACTCATCCTTGCCATCATTCAGCCGTCAAAATTGGAAGCCGTCAAGGAAGCCCTCAACAAAGTCGAGGTCTTCCGCCTCACCATCGTGGATGTGCAGGGCTTCGGTCGGCAGAAGGGGCATTCCGAAGTGTATCGCGGGCACGAGTTGACAGTGAACTTGCTGCGCAAAGTGCAATTGCAAATCGCCGTCAATGAGGACTTCGTGGAGCCGACCGTCAACGCCATCATGGAGGCCGGACGCACCGGCCCCGAAGGGCGCATCGGCGACGGCAAAATCTTTATCTTACCGCTGGAGGATTGCATCCGCATTCGCACCGGCGAACGTGGGCCTGAAGCAATTTAAATATGCACATACAAAAGATTGAGCAACTCACCCATGAGAAATGGCTGAACCTGTACGCAGCCACGTTCGAGCATCACGGCCACGTCGGCCGTTGGGTATACGCCTCGCGTAAGCCGCAACCCCATGCCGAACGCACAGCCGACGCCGTCATCATTGTGCCGATCTTGCGGCCTCCCTCCATTCCCCCGGAACTGGGGGGCAACGACGGCGGGCCGCGGTTGGTGATGGTCAAAGAATTTCGTGTGCCGATCGGCGGTTATTCGTTTGCCTTCCCCGCTGGCTTGCTCAATCCTGGCGAGAGCATCGAAGAAGCCGCGCGCCGCGAGCTAAGGGAAGAGACCGGCCTGGAAATCGTTGCCGTCCGCCGTGTCACGCAACCGTTGTATTCATCGACCGGCCTGACGGATGAAGCCGTGGCCATGATTTTCGTCGATGCCTGCGCCGTCCCGCAAGTGCGAGCCAATCCCGACGCCTCCGAAGACCTGGAAGTAGTGTCGCTTGATTTCGCCGGCCTCTGCCGACTGTGCGACGATCGCTCGGCCCGCATCGAGGCCAAAGCCTGGACGATCTTGTACTTGTATCAACAACTGGGCCGTTTGCCGTGAGGACGACGGAGGGAAGTACCATGCCGTCTATAGTGCTCTTGTGTGATGATCTGCTCTTTGCCAGCCGCATCACCGGCCAAGTCCGCGCTCTGGGCTTGCCGATCCAATCGGCCCGCTCGCTGGACCAACTGCTCGCTCTGGCCCGCCAAGAAACGCCCTCCAGCGTGGTAGTCGATTTGGCTTTTCCGGGACTGGATTTGCCCGATCTATTTGGCCGTTTGTCCGCTGCTTGCCCTTCTTTGCCGCGGGTGATAGCCTACGGCCCCCACGTAGACGCCGAACAATTGCGGTCGGCTCGTTCGGCCGGCTGTGATCCGGTGCTGCCGCGCAGCAAGTTCGTTGAGGAATTGCCCCACATCCTCGAAGAGATCAAAGGGGAAGAACCCCGATAACCCGCAGCGCTAGCAAGGGATAGGGTACAATCACCGGAACGATACAGCAGCCTATTCCAAGGCTGGTCCAGAAAGATCTCATGGAGGGAGTTGCTTTTGGAGAAATCGCCCAGCGCCTCGCTTGGGCATCGCGCAAGGACAAATTCATGACCAACGTTGGCGGCGTCGTTCTTTGCGGAGGGCAATCGCGCCGCATGGGCCGGCCGAAAGCCTGGCTGCCCTTTGGCAGCGAATTGATGTTGCCGCGCGTTGTCCGCCGGCTGGGTGAAGTAGTGGCTCCCATCGTAGTAGTCGCGGCTCCCGGCCAACCGATTCCTTCGTTGCCTTTGGAGATCGAAGTTGTTTGCGATGCGCAACCAGGGCGCGGCCCCCTCCAGGGGTTGGCGGCCGGTTTGGAAGCGTTGCGCGGCCGGGCTGACGCTGCTTATGTGTCTTCCTGCGATGTGCCTTTTCTACAACCCGCTTTCATTCGCCGACTCATCGAATTGCTCGGCGAGTTCGCCATCTGCGTGCCGGAGATCGGCGGTTGTCGGCATCCCTTGGCTGCGGTGTACCGTATTGAAGTTGCTGCTGCCGCGGCCCGATTACTGAACGAGGACCGCTTACGGCCGGCGTTTCTGTTCGAGGAAATGCCAACCCGAATCGTCCGACCGGAGGAACTCGCTGATGTGGACCCCACCTTGGAGTCGCTCCGTAATGTGAACACGCCCGCCGACTACGAAGCGGCATTGCGCGACTCCCTCCTAAAGCAAGACCGATAAGGTAAAGGGGTATGGTGACACAGGTAGTTGTGATACTGCTCTTTCCTTCCCCCACCCCAACCCTCTTTCACAAAGAGAAGGGAGGAGAAAGGCTGCTGGTCTTTATTTTGCCTTAGGTGCAGGACCGACAATGTAGCCGAGTTCCTTGAGCGGTTCGACGAGCTGATTGGCTTCGGCGACGGCCTCGGGGGAATCAATGCCAGCACGAGCGATGGCGGTATACCAATAGCGTTCCCGGTCGCGCGGCGGCAATTGCGCAGGATCCAGGCCCAGTTCGCGCACCGCTTCACGATCCCAGCGCAGGCGCTTGAGCAGGGCGGCTACGTCACGCCAAGTCATGCCGGCGGAGATGAGCGTACCGTCCGCAGCTGTGATTCGCCGGCCGACCAGAATGTGCAGTAGCCCGCGAAATCGCCCCCGAACCACATCTTTCGCCCGGACGGCTTCCAGCAATTCGCGTAGACTGTCCATGCCGACGCCCCACTGCCAGGAACCGAACACCTGGATTGCCACCCGCGGAGCTGCCGTCAGTGGTCCGCATGGGGGGCGCTCACTAGCTGTATATAGTATCATCAGCAAGCCTGAAGCCGAAGACATTTCTTGTGACTTCGGGAAATAGGCAGTTAGGGTAAAAAAAACAAGAGAGGCAAGATGAACGGCTCCCTGACCTTGGAGCAGGCCCTGGACATCCTGGAAAAACATGCAGCGGAGGCAGATGCTGTGCCGAGCTGGCCTGCCTCCTCCTGGGACGCCCTGCGCCGCTGCGGCGCCTTGGGGTGGAGCATTCCCCGCGAATACGGCGGCTCCGGCCTCGAACCGTTGGAACTGCTTGAAGGCTATCAGCGTTTGGCCGGCGCGTGTCTGACAACTTGCTTTCTTCTCAGCCAGCGCGATTCGGCGTGCCGGCGTTTGCGCGACAGCGGTCACGAAGAATTGCGCCGTGAACTGCTGCCAGCGCTAGCTTCGGGACAGCGTTTTGCCACCGTCGGTCTGGCGCAACTGACAACCTCTCGCCAGCACGTTCGTCCAGTGCTGACGGCACGGCTGGAAGAGGAGAGCGTGCGTTTGGAAGGGACCATGCCTTGGGTGACGGGCGCGCCGCAAGCGGATCATTTCCTCACCGGCGTAGTCCTCGACGATGGTCGACAGATGCTTTTGGTGGTGCCGCGCACGGCGGCGGGGCTAAGCGTAGGGTCGCCGATGGATTTGATGGCGCTGGAAGGTTCGCTCACCGCTGAGGTGCGCTGTCAGGATGTACGGTTAGAGCGTCGCTACATCCTTGCCGGCCCTGCCGAGCGTGTGCTGGCGGCCGGTGGTCGCGGCACCGGCGGGCTGGAGACCTCGGGACTGGCCTTAGGATTAGCGCGGTCGGCTATCGCCTATCTCCAAAAGGAAGCAGAAAAGCGTCCGGAATGGCAAGCCCGGGCCGCAGCGTGCGCCGAGAGATGGCAGGTGTTGCAGGAGCAGTTGCGCCGCTTGGCCCGCGAGGGCGCCGATGCTGCCGCAGCAAGTAATCTACGCGCCAAGGCCAACGCCCTGGTGCTCCGGGCCACGCAGTTTGCCCTCGCTGCCGCCAAAGGCAGTGGGTTTCTGCGTTCGCATCCGGCCCAACGCTGGGCGCGGCAGGCGTTGTTTTTTTTGGTGTGGTCGTGCCCGGCGCCCGCCCTCGATGCCACATTGACCTGCCTAGCGCTGCCGGAATAAGCGTGCAGGGCTCGGCGCATTCGGCAACTGTTCCCAGATTGCCCAATGTCCCCTTTCCCTGTTCGTTCACGGGTGAATCGCCTGGGCTACAGACAGGCGAACGGCCTGCCGCGCTGGTGCTAGCGCGGCCAACACGGCCATACCCATCGCCAAGCCACACACGCCAAATATTAGCCGAAAATCGATCTGGAAAGGTGCTGGTGAGCCAGTCCACGCGGCACTGGCGCGCTGGATGGCATAGGCCATGCCGGCGCCGGCCAAGACGCCAGGCGCCAGACTGAGGCCGGCCAACAGAAGGGCCTGGACAACGACGATCCTGCACACTTGGCCGCCTCTTAAACCGAGGGCGCGTAGTACGGCGAATGCGCGCAGTTGGTCGTGGACGTTCCGGGTCAATGTGTTGACGACGCCTAACGAAGCCACGGCGAATGCCAATATCATTAAGCCCCACAGTGCTCCCGAAACGCGGTTCAGCATTCCCTCAATCAGCGATCGCAAATCGGCGTTGGATTGTAATAAGAGATGATGCTGCGCGCAAAAAGCGTGCAGGGCAGCTCCCAGTGACGCATCGCCCGTTCGCTTGCTGACGAGGAAAACATGGACACCGGGCGGATCGAGGAGCTTACGGGCCGTTTCCCACTCCAGATAGAGGGCCAACCCCCCGCCGGCGTACTCGACCGCGGTGCCCGCGATGCGCAGCTTGCAGGGGCCTTGCGTAGTGTTCAGGTTCACCCTATCCCCGCGGTGCAAACCGAGGTGCTGGGCCAGGCCCGTTCCCAGCACCACCTCACCGGCCAAGAGACCGCGGCGGACGCTAGTTTCGTCGCCTTCGTGCAAATCGAGTGGCAAGGGGCGATCTGCGGCGAAGGTGCGCGCCAGCACGAGCACCTGCTGGGTCTCAACTTCAGCAGGCAGGAAGGCGATGTAATCCACTGCCGCCGCGCCGCTGCGGCGAAGCTCCTCGGCAAGCGATTCCGGCAAGGCAGGCGCCAGCGTGAAGGAGGAATCCGGCATGGCGCCACGGACAAGAAAATCAGCGACGATGGTTTGCCGATACCAGTGCTGCAAATCGCGCAGGGTCGCTCGCAGCGCTTGGCCAAAGGCGATGGCCACTACCAAAGCGAGGAAGAGGACGCCGCTCGTCAGGCTGGTCCGGCCAGGATAGCGTGCCAATTGTTGGACAGCGAAACGTCCTTCCAACCTCAGCGGCAGGGCCCCGAGCAAGCGCAAACACGGCAGGAAGACTAGCGGCAGCGCCAACACGCCGCCGACGAGAAGAAGGGCAACGACCGGAATCAGCAAATGGCGTCGCAAGGTATCCGAAAGGCCGCCGACGACGAGAACGATTTCTCCAACGATGCCCAAAACAAGCAGAAACAGGCCGGTCTGCCAGGGCCAGCACGGCAGCGCCTCCTCGCGGTGCGCCCATTGGGGAAGGAGTTCCCTCAGAGGGGGACGGCGGCTAGCATGCCAGGCCGGCAAACAAGCGGCAGCCGCCGACACACCTGGCCCCAAAAGAGCGGCAAGGACAAAGGGACTCGTACTCAGTTTCATGCTCGGCAGCGTGAGGCCGAGGAATTTTTGCATCAAGTAATTCAGTCCGACAGCCAAGAAAACACCGCTGATACAGCCGGCGCCTGCGCCCGCCAGGCCGAGCAGCAATGCTTCGCGCAGCAGCAGATACAACACTTGTCGTTGCGAAGCGCCCAGCGAACGCAGGACGGCTATCTGCTTGCGCCGCTCACTGAAATTGAGCAGGAACGTGTTCAGGATGACAAACGTGGCGGCGAGAAAGGCAACGAGACTGAGTGCAGACAACCCTTGCTCGGCGGACAAGAGTGTCGATCGGGCCAGCGTGCCGCGCATGCCCGGCGGCTGTACCATCAGGCCAGCTGGCAAGCACCGGGCAATCGCTGTATGCACGGCCGCGGGATCAGCGTCTTCGGCCAAAAGCACCTGAATGCTGTTGATGCGCTGAGGCAAGTTGAAAAGACGCTGGGCGCAGGCCAGCAAAACAATCATCTGTCCGCCGGCCGCTGCACTAACAGGGCTCGGTTGCAAAATGCCAGACAGGCGAAGGTGAAACGATCCCGCCGGCGCCCAGATCTCCAAAGATTGTCCCGGTCGCAAATGGAGCGAATTTGCTAATCCTGGATCAAGCAAGGCGTCGTCCTCACGAGCAAGCGGCTGGCCTTCGCGCACAGGCCAATCGGCAGCGCCTGTACGATCGACGCCCAGTACCGGAACGGCCACGCTGCCCGATGCGCTCACGAGAGCAGCGGCGCCCTGAATGCGGGGCAGGACTGCCTGGGCCCCGCGTATGTGTTCCAAGCCAGAGACAAGATCTGCCGCGAAGCCGCTTTGCCCTGGGGCGACGATCTCCAGCGCCGGTTTCCCGGCCACACCCTCGAATAGATCGCGGTAGGCGCGATCAACGGTGGACAGGGTGAGGCGCGTGGCGACAATGGCGGCCAGGCCCACGACGATACCCAAGAACGTCAGCAACATGCGACCCGGACGCCTTTGCATCTCGCGGAGATTGTAGACCCAGAGGTTCATGCAGCCTCCTCGGCCTCCGTCGCATATTCAAGGGCGTCTCGGGCACAGGGAGCGACGAAGGCAACGGCGTTGAACGAACAAGGCGGCGGCACAACCGACCATTCCACACACTCGGCGACGTAACGAACGGCCAGCGGAGTAGCGTCCGCGCCCCGAGAACCTGTTTTGCTTGGGACACCGATATTACCCCGCTGGCCGTCCACAATTCGTCCGTCGCGCAGGTAAACAATGCGGTCAGCGCGAGCGGCGTGGCCGGCATCATGCGTGACCATGAGCAACGTTTGCCGACGCTCCTCAACAAGCTGTCGCAGCAAGGTCATGATCTTATCGCCTTGCACGCTGTCGAGGTTGCCGGTCGGCTCGTCGGCCAGAAGCAGGAGCGGTTCAATGACCAGCGCACGGGCGAGGGCGACGCGCTGCTGCTCTCCCCCGGACAATTCGTGCGGGCGATGCTGGCGGCGATGCGCCAGGCCGACGGCGCCGAGCATCCGCGCC
This sequence comes from Planctomycetota bacterium, assembly GCA_021324515.1. GTDB lineage: Bacteria > Planctomycetota > Planctomycetia > Gemmatales > Gemmataceae > JAJPHU01. The sequence continues at coordinate 10,518 of JAJPIY010000382.1, read as the reverse complement.
GCACGGCGGCTGGCGTCGTCCGCTGAACACCCGGCGATCGCCAACGGCAGCGCCACGTTCTCTTCGGCCGTCAAGGTGTCCAGGAGCTGAAAAGACTGGAACATCAGGCCAATGTGGCGTCGCCGCAGCAGGGCGCGTTGGTCTTCGTCCAGGACAGCCAGATCCACGCCGCCAAGATGGATACTGCCCGCCGTTGGCCGATCAAGGCCGGCAAGCAGGTGCAGGAGCGAACTTTTGCCGGAGCCAGACGGCCCCATGACGGCCACAAACTCGCCGCGGTGCAGCGTCAGGTCGATGCCCCGCAGGGCCTCGACACGCGCCGTCCCCGTACCGTAAGTCTTGGTCAAACCAACGGCGACGAGAACGGCATTGTCCACAACAGCCCCTCTTCCGCTCTCTAATATCCTTGTAATACGCAATCCAGGGCGTCGACCAGGCCGTCGAGCTGCTCGGCTTCGACGATTAACGGGGGCAGAAACGTCAGTACGTTACGGCCAGGGCCGGTTTTGCCGATGAGATAGCCAGCATCTTTCAGGGTTTCCAGGACGGCATCCGTCAATTGATTGGCCGGGCTGCCGTCGGGGTTACGTAGCTCTGCGCCGAGCATCAGGCCGCGGCCGCGCACCTCGGCGATGGCAGGATGGCGCTGCTGCAAGTGCCGCAGGCGTCCAGCCAAGTGTGCTCCCAACGTCTCACTGCGGCGGCCCAAGTCGTGCCGTTGGTGAAAGTGCAGGGTGGCCAAGGCGGCACGGCAGGAGACCAGGTTGCCGCCAAACGTCGCCGCGCCAGGCCGAGTGTAATGAGCGGCGATGGCGTCGCTGGTGATGAAGGCGGCAATGGGAAAACCGTTGCCCAGCGCCTTGGCCACGGTGATAATGTCCGGCACGACTTGCCAATGCTCGACAGCAAACCAGCGGCCGGTGCGGTTCCAGGCTGTTTGGACCTCATCGGCGATCAACAACGTCCCATATTGACTGCACAGCCGCCGCAATTCCGGCCAGTAGAACTCTGGCGGCACAACAATGCCACCGTTGCCCTGGATCGGTTCGGCAATGACAGCGGCGATGGTTTCGCGGCGGAGCAACCGTTCGAGGGCGGCCAGGCTGCCGGGATGGCGTGGTCCCGGCACGGCATGGGCTGTCCGCAGCGGCTCCGGGTCGGTGCGCCACATCTCCAGGCCGGTAACGCTCATCGCCCATTTGGTACGGCCGTGCAGCCCCTGGTCCAGATAGACGCATTCGCGGCGTCCCGTGGCCAGGGAGGCCAACAACAAGGCCCCTTCATTGGCCTCGCTGCCGCTAGCACAAAAGAAACTGCGGCGCAAAGGCGGCGGGGCCAACTCGGCAAGGGCGCGAGCTAGCTCGAGCATCGGCTCGGTCAAGTAAATGGTCGTGGTATGCTGCAAACGCCGCAACTGAGCGATGGCGGCCTCGAGAATTTCCGGATTGGAGTGGCCGGCGTTGACGACGGTGACACCGCAGTAGCAATCCAGATAGCGCCGCCCTTCGCTGTCGAAAAGATAGGCCCCCTCGCCGCGGACAAACACCGGCGGACGCTGATAGAAATGATAGACGCAGGGAACAAGAAAGTCCCTTTTGGCAGCCAGCAGCTGCTCAGCATGGGTCATGGCGTCCTCCTTTGACAAGCCAAGGCCCCTCGATCCAGGACAGAAAGCACCTCCGTGACGAAGCGCCGCGTGAACGCAGAAGCACCCCACCTTAAAAGATGATGCCCATCTGAAAAATCCCAATCGGTAATCCAGCACCGCGCATCAATCAGCGGCACTCCATATTCGCCGTGCAACGCCGCGAGATAGGCAGACAACTGATGCCGCGCTGCGGACGAATACCAGCTGCGGAACTCCGACGATTCCGGCATGAGAAACAGCACCACGGCGAGGCGCTCCGTACGGCAGAGATCAAGCACTTCGCGGAGGGCGCGGTCGGCATCGTCGGCGATGCGGAAGTTCTGCAAGGCGGAAGCATAGCGGCGTCGTGCATCGTCCGTGAGACGGCGGCGCTCCTGGGCGCAGACCTTGTCGCCAAGGACGCGCCACTCCCCACCCCGATAGTCCCACAGGTTCTCGCCCCAGCGGGCTTGGGGCGGCAGCCACTGAGGAGCGGCCCAGGCCAGCAAACCGCTGCGGTACTTGTACCATAGGAGCAACCGATCTTGCAACCAGAATGCCCATGTCCGTCCTTTCACCGGATAACGCCGTAACACCGGCCAATCGCGGAGCGTCGCTTTGTAAAGCACGGCGTCTCCGTCTTCTTCGACCAGAGCGGGGGGAAATATTTCGATGAGGATGCCGTTGGGACGGATGCCGTCGGCCCAAAGACGGCGAAGCGTCAGCAGATATAACAACGGACTGCTGCCGCCACGGGCCAAGTTATAAATCAAAGGGCCTGACTGACTGGATGCGTCGCCGTTCTGGAGCAGGCCTGGACGAAAGCCTTGCTCCGCGCGCGAGGAACCTAAGACCAGCAGCAGAGGTCGTTGCGGTTGCTCGTGGCAAAGCGCGCGAAGGGCCAGCAGACGACAACCGTACTTCGGATCGAGAAATTCGGGATGGCGCCCTTCCAAAAAAGCGACGACCAACGTTTGTCCTATCCCCATCCAGGCCAGTCCCCACGCCAGGACCGCACGCCAGAACGAAGAGCGGCGGCATCGTACTCCAGAACGACGACTTCGGCACCAATACACCACTTCCTCCGCGAGGGAGCCGTCAGCCGCCGGGTTAAACCCGGCGGCTCGCCAGGAGGAGCACTCCCGCGAGGCGGCTGATTCTAGCGTGAACGAGCATTTCTAAGCAAGAGAAGGCCGTATTCCTGCCGTTGCAAACGGGATAAAGTGCCTCTATCCTCCCTCTTGGGCTTACGGCGACCTGGCTTGCCCCTTGCGGAAACATCAACCAGCCCAGAGGGCCGGCGTTATCGCGGCTGTGACGCTGCCGAAGCCGACACGATAACCCTCACCCTGACACCAGGCGGTCATCGTGACCCGATCGCCATCGAGCAGAAACGTGCGCGTTTCGTCTCCGACGCGCACAGGCCGTGTGCCGCGCCAGGACAACTCCAGCAAGCTACCATACGAATCCGGGGTCGGACCACTGATGGTGCCAGAAGCCAGCAAGTCGCCGGGCCGCAGATTGCAGCCGTTGACCGTATGATGGGCCGTTTGCTGGGCGAGCGTCCAATACAGATAGCGGAAATTCGAGGTGCAAAGCCGCGTCGCTTGGTTCATCTTCTCGCCTTGCAGATACACCTCCAGATGAATGTCGTAGGTTATGCGTGCCGGGTCGTGCAAGTACGGCAAGGGTGGCGGATCTTGCGGCGGGGCCGTGACACGGAACGGCGCCAGCGCTTCCATCGTCACCACCCAAGGGGAAATCGAGGTGGCGAAGTTCTTGCCCAAAAACGGCCCCAACGGCACGTATTCCCATGCCTGAATGTCGCGGGCGCTCCAGTCGTTGAGGATCACCATGCCGAAGAGGTGATCTTCGGCCTGCGTGATTGGGATGGGCTGGCCCAAAGCATTGCCCGGTCCAATGAAGACGGCCATCTCCAGCTCGAAGTCCAGCGCCTGGCTGGGTCCGTAAATCGGCCCCGCACTCCCCCCTGTTCCAGAGGGAGATGCAGGAGGAGCCATCTGGCCGCACGGCCGGCGCACGTCGGTGCCGCTGGCGATAATGGAGCTAGATCGTCCGTGATAGGCGACCGGCAAATACAGCCAATTCGGTTGCAGCGCCTTGTCCGGGCCGCGGAACATCGTGCCGACGTTGCTGGCGTGCTCCCGTGAGGAGTAGAAATCCGTGTAATCACCAATGTCCGCGGGCAGCAGCATCTCCACCTCGGCCATTGGCGCCAGCACACGCGCCTGCAATGCAGCGTTGTCGCGCAAGGTTGGCTCCTGGGCGTCGAGAAGCTGTTGCAGGCGTTGGCGGACATCTTTCCAGACAGTACGGCCCTGGGCCATGAAGGTGTTGAGTGTGCCGCTACCGAAGACACGTCGGCCCTGCAAGGCCGGGACAGCTAGCAAGCCCAGCGCTTCCAGAGCGGTCAGATCGACGATGTAGTCGCCCAGGGCCGTAACAATGCAGCGTTCGCCGCTAGGTCGACGACAGACGCCATAGGGCAAGTTTTGAATGGGGAAATGAGACTCCGCTGAAACAGGTACGAAGGAACATTGCATGGCAGAGATCTCCTCCCTGGTGAGCCGCCGGGTTAAACCCGGCGGCTCGCCGTATCTGCCGCCGTATCGCTAATTGGACTAGGGGTCAAGGCGCGTCGGCGCCAGCAGGGTATCGCGCTCCAGATATTTCATCCCATACAACCAGAGAATACCGCCAAACAACACCATGATCGAGACAAAACCGAAGGCCCAGCTCAAGTTGGAGACGCCAGCGATGGCGCCCATGATTGCTGGCGAAACGGCGTCGCCGAACAGATGGATGACGAGGATGTTTAGGGCGAAGCCAGGCGCCCGCAGCAGCGGATGGGTGACGTTGGCCAAGATGGTATTGGTCGGCCCCGTGTTAAAAAAGAGAAAAAATACAAAACAGACCAGCGGTATCCAGGCATAAGGAAAAGGCAGAAAGATCATCAAGAGCAACATGGGGAAGGCCAAGATCAAGGCCACCCCGGAGACGAGAAAGTAAGAACCAACACAGCGTGGCCGCAGCCAATCGCCGGCCCAACCGCCGAACAAGGTCGCCGCCAGGCCGGTCAACGCCGTCATGGCGCCGAACGCCGTGGTCGGATGAATACCCCACAGCGGCGCAGCGCCGCGTTCCTCGAAATAGCCCGGCGCCCAGAAAGCCAAGCCGCCCATAGCGAACGTCATAGCGGTCATGCCCAAAGTATTAAGGACATACGAGGGAGTTTGCAGCAGCAACAGATAATCCGACCAGCGCTCGCGTTGGCGTCTCTGGGGCCCTTGCTTGAGCGGAGAGCTGGTGGTTTCTTCACTCTGGCCGCGGCGCGGCTCGCGCATCAAAAAACACCACAAGCCGAGCAGCAGACCGGGCGGCACGACCACATAGAAAGCGGCACGCCAACTCCCTGTTGCTTTCAGCACGCCGTCGCCGAGAGCATAGCCCAACGCGCCGCCGAAGGGGATGGCGGCGTAAAACCAGGCCAGCACTTGGCCGCGCCGATCTTTGGGATAGAGATCGGAGATCATGTCCGGTGCGACCGGCCCATAAGCTCCCTCGCCAAAGCCGACGCAGCAGCGCGTCACCAGCAGGACGAGATAGGCAGCGGCCAAGCCGGAGCCACCGCTGGCAAGGCTCCAAATAATAACGCCTATGCCAATGATCGCCCAGCGACGCACGCGATTGGCCAACCAGCCGAAAAGCGGCGCTGTCGTCATATAGGTGATGAGAAACGCGAAAGACAGAACGCCCATCCAGAATTTGGCATTGGCCGGCTCTTGCCCTTTGCCCGTTTGCGGATCTTCAACCGCCGGAAAAAATTCGGCCCGGATGCTCGGCTCGACAGCGGCCAGCACTTGGCGATCGATGTAGTTGAACAAGTTAATCAGGACCAGGAGCGTCAATGCCAGCCGCGTCGAAACATTCTCCTTCATGTTTGCTTGCTCCGCGAAGACCAGTCTTTCTCGACCCCAAAGGGTGTTCATCCGCAAGGCCACATCGTATAAAGGAACTGCGAGAGAAGGGAAGAGAGAATCGAAAGCAACGGCTTTAGCGAATGCCGAAACGACGGAAAGGCCCTTGACGAGTCGGCAGTTTCCCGGAAAAATGGCAGCAGTGACTTGCTCCCTCCTTCGAGGCGATTCCTTCTTGCACAGGAGATCTACGCCATGAAACGCATGTTGAGCCTTCCTGCTATCGCCCTGCTGTTCGCCGTCACACCGTTGTCCGCTGCCGGTCTGACTGGCCAATACATCGAAGCCCGGACCATCGATGTGTGGACCGGTCCGTGCTTCGCCAACGCTGACGTCAACCTCGGCGGCAAGCACGCCATCATGGCCTGGAAAATCGACAAAGGCCAATGGAACAAGGTCTCTCTCGATGGGCTTGGCGTCGTCGCCGTCTTGGCCGCCAGTGATACGCTCGGCACGCCGCAAACGGGCCGAGGTAAAGCGGTCCTGATCGTCGATGAGCGGGCCAACCACGCACAAAAAGAGGCCCTCCTTGCATTTGCCAAGCAGCAGGGTGGTGAGTTCCTTCGCAACGTTGTCGCGGTCCGCAGCGCCCGCGTGGAACTGAGCGTATGCAATTGTGCAGAGGGCGGCTGCGGTATGCTGCGGGCCGGCGACGCCCGCATTCAAACGCGCTGCCTTGACCACAAACATGATAAAGTATGTGGCAACGAGTCCGCTTTCTTCCCCCCCTTGGCTCGCGATGTCAAAGCACAGCCGGCCCTGGCCGCCGAGAATACCTATACCGGCACGGGATTGGACAGCACTTGGAAGGACAGCGGTCGCCGCAGTGCCTATCTGGGCACGTTCACTATCCCCTGAGTAATGCCCCTTTTCTGTTCCCATTCCTCATAAGCAATGCAGGGATGGGAACGGAAAAAGGGGAAAGAGGAGATTGGCTCGATGCACTTGCGTCCCTTGGCCAGTGCGGCCATCTTGCTGACGTTGACGACCCTGCCTGCTTTCGCTGGGGGAGCAAACGAATACCATATCCGAACCGTGGACAAGGTGCCTGCTCCTCAAGAAGTGCAAGGGCCGATCCGCAAACTCCTCGGCGAGCGTTGCATACAGTTGCTGGATGCTAAGGATACCCTCCTTGCAGAAATATGGTTCCGCAAGGAAGTGCCGGTCAAAGCCACCGACGCTCAGATCAACAACGGCCTAACCTACGCCGAAGTCCCCGAAACAACGGTCTTCGGCGTCATTCGTTTCCCCAAGCAGATCACCGATTACCGCAAACAGAAGATCCCTGCCGGCGTCTACACGTTGCGCCTGGCCAATCAACCGATGGACGGCGACCACATGGGCACGGCCCCATACAGTGAGTTTCTCTTGCTGTCGCCCGCCGCGGATGACAAAACGCCCGATACGATGGAAGCCAAGAAATTGCAAGAGATGAGCGGCAAGACCACGGGCGGCCATCCCGGCGTACTGCTGCTGTTTCCCGGCAAAGGTGCAGAGGCGACCCCCAAACTAGAAAAAAAGGAAGAGAATCATTGGGTGTTACTCGTCCTCTTGGATGCTAAAGCCGGCGACAAAAAGGCCGCCTTGCCCGTCGGGCTGACGCTGATCGGCGTGTCGTCATCGGCGTGAGCTTGCCCTTATCGCCATCTTGTGAGCGAACCTGTCGGGTTTAACCCGGCGGCGAGCCGTATCTGCAAATACCTTCCTGGTAAACTAGATCGTTTGCTTTGCTGCGGAGCTTGTCATGCGAACTCGAAGCGTCGTTCTGGTTGTTGTTACTGTGGCGGCGATGGTCGCCGTTGCTGCGCTATCGGAGAAAAAGAAAGCCGATCTGCTTCTTTTGGAATGGGCCAAGCGCGGGCCCAAGGAGCGCCCGCCCGCCGCCGTGCTGATCGAAATGGGCATGAAGGACAAACAGCCGGCCAAATGGTCCGGCCGCGCCGTCGTCAACGGGGCCAAGGTGGTGCATCGGGAAGGCTATCGTTTCCGTGCCGACGACAAATTGAGCGAGCCGGATCGCTGGGAAGCCTCGTCGCATTGGGGATTACGTGTGCCGCCGCGCAACCCAGCCGTGCGGCTGATGGAGGGGATCGCCACCGTCGGCGTGGTGCTGCATCTGAGTGATATTCAAGACGACGCTCGCTTGTCTGTCGCCACGCTGCATGAAGGCGCGGAGAAAACCGAGGTGAGATTGAAGGACGTTTTGGCTGGACATACCCAAGAGTTGTGGGGCGGCAAAGCGCGTGTGCGGCTCATCACCACAGCCAGCCCCTTGACATCGGGCAAGACCGAGGACGATTTCCCCGCCGCCGCCTACGGTCCTGATGGTACGCTCTGGGTGGCGTATATCGCTTACACACTCCGCGATGAAGGCCGCCGCATCGAGCAGAAGAACCTCGATGCGCAGCCAAGCGATTTTAAATTTCTTTATACTCCTGAATTCGCCGATCAGCTGTTTGTCAAGTATTTCCGCGACGGCAAATGGAGTGAACCAATCGCGATCACGGGGCCGAAGGAAGACCTGATGCGCTGTGCGATTACAGTCGGAAAGAGCGGTAAAGTCTCGGTGTTTTATAGTGCAAATCGCGAAGGAAAATACGATGTCTATCTGCGGACCATCGATCCGCGCCAGAATACACTCGGCCCCGAAGTGGATCTTTCAGCAGGCGTGGGTGATCCGGGGCCTGCGCTGAACCCGGTGGCAGTAACGGACCAGCAAGGGCAAGAGTGGTTTGATAATGCCGCCTGGCACTCTCAATCCGCGGGGGCGAATGCCTCTTCGCCTCAAAAGGAAAAACCTATCCAACGCGACCGGACCGAGGCGGGCTGGCAAATGTATTGGCACAAAGCGAACGCAGCCGGCCCCAATGGGGAGGTAGCCACGGCTTATGACGTTTACCAGAACGGCGATTACGATGTGCATGTCGGCATCCGCGACAAGGGAGCGGACAAAAAAGACATTAAAGATCATCTTATCGCCGCTTCCCCTCGCTTCGAGGCCCGTCCTTCAATCTGCTACGATGCCAAGGGCCGTTTGTGGATCGCTTACGAAGAAGGGCCGGAGAAATGGGGCAAAGATTCCGGCGCTTTGGGTCAGGGCGGCAATCCGCTCTACAGCGATCGTTCCGTCCGCGTCGTTTGTCTGGATACCGACGGCAAGCTGAAACGACCGGCAGCGGAATTACCTACCTCGCACGTCGGTAATCTCCGCGCTCAGCTTGATGCAGGTGTGGTCCACCGTAATGAGTCAGGTACGCGCTATGCCTATCCACGCATCGGCCTCGACGGCAAAGGGCGCCTGTGGCTGACCTATCGCCAGGGTTTCGGCTCCCGCTACACTTCGCATGCTGGCAACTGTTGGCTGACCTTCGCCCGGCGGCTGGACGGCGATCATTGGACGGAGCCCATTGAAGTCCATCACTCCGACGGCCTGCTCGATTCGCGTCCGGTGGTGTTGCCGCACGCCTCAGGCGGCGTGTGGATCGTCCACAACACCGATGGCCGCTGGACCACGCCCAACGATCTGCATAATCGCATTTACGTCAGCTACCTCGATTTGCCCGGCGAGCCGGTCGAACCGAAGTTGGTACCACACGAAGCAGGAAGCAAGGACACCAGGGCCAGCGACAAAGAAGCAGAGGACGTGAAGCGCATCCGTAGCTATCGCCTTGAGGTCGGCGGCAAGCAATATCAGCTCTTGCGCGGCGAGTTTCATCGGCACACCGAAATTTCCTGGGACGGCGGCGCCGACGGTTCGCTGGAAGACATGTTCCGCTATGCCATCGACGCCGCGGCCCTGGACTGGATCGGCAACGGCGACCACGACAACGGCGCCGGCCGCGAATATACCTGGTGGCTGACGCAGAAGCTCACCGATGCGTACCATATTAAGGATCGCTTTACGCCGCTGTTCTGCTATGAGCGCAGCGTCAGCTATCCGCACGGCCATCGCAATTGCTTGTTTGTGCAGCGCGGCGTCCGTACCCTGCCGCGCCTGGCTGAGCCGGACCCGCAGAAGCGTGTCGCTGGCATCCACGCCGACGACACGAAAATGCTCTATCGCTACCTGAAGGAATTCGACGGCATCACTGCCGTCCACACCAGCGCCACCGGCATGGGCACCGATTGGCGCGATAATGATCCCAAAGTAGAACCGATCGTCGAAATCTACCAGGGCGATCGCAATTCTTACGAGATGGAAGGTGCGCCCCGCGCCGGCTACGATCCCAAGAGTGGCAAGCAACCTGTCGCCCTCGGCGGCTGGTTCCCCAAGGGCTACATCAATCTCGCCTTGGCCAAGGGTTATCGTCTCGGCTTCGAGTCATCGAGCGATCACTGGTCCACGCACATTTCCTATTGCGTCGCCGTAGCCGAGAAGCATGATCGCGCCGGCATCTTGAATGCGCTCAAGCAGCGGCATTGCTACGGCGCCACCGACAATATCATTCTCGATGTCCGCTGCGGCAACCACATCCTGGGCGACGAGTTCAAGACGAACGAAGTACCGGTGCTGAACATCCACGTCTTCGGCACCGCTCCGCTGGCCGGTATCGATATTCTCAAGGACAGCGAGGTCGTCGAGACCTTGCGGCCCCACGATGCCAACGGCCCCGAGTACAAGGGTAAGTGGCAAGACCCCAAACCGCAAGCCGGCGTCCACTATTATTATGTCCGGGTGCGGCAGAAGGATGGCCAACTGGCCTGGGCTTCGCCGATGTGGATCGAGTATGCGAAATAGCCAGCGTTAGATGCCATCAACGGCTGATAACTCAGCGGCCGGCCGGTGATGCGCTGGCACAACGCGCCGGCGCGGAATTCGTTATCAAACCCAGAGGGGAAGGGAGCCTCCAGAGCCGCCGGGTTAAACCCGGCGGCTCGCCAGCCCGGGGAGGG
>JAJPIY010000093.1 GCA_021324515.1 Planctomycetota bacterium | reverse complement strand
GGGGGGTTAACACCCCCCGCTCGCCTTGGGACCGGGGGGTTAACACCCCCGCTCGCCTTGGGACCGGGGGGTTAACACCCCCGCTCGCCTTGGGGGCGCTCACGCAACCCCGCGCGCCCTCGGGTGAGGGAGAAAGGTGTGTTTGTTCCCTCCCCCCTGGTGGGGGGGAGGAGAATGATTTCCCTCCCCCCTGGTGGGGGAGGGTTAGGGTGGGGGGGGAAGAACTCTTGAGCCTGCGGGCACTTCCCCCCCACCCCAGCCCTCCCCCACAAGGGGGGAGGGAGTGGGAAAGCCCCCTTCGGGGCGCTCACGCAACCCCGCTCGCTAAAACCAGCGGCAGGTTTGGCAGAAGCGGTTTCCCATACCTCAAGACAAGGGCTTTCCGTAAAATGAGGGGGAACATGGGGACTCCCCTAGAATCGCCGCGTCCGCGCGGCGGCCGTTTGTGGATGCATACTTATGGATCGCCAAGCCGAACAGGCAGCTTTTGCCAAGGCCTGCGCCTATCTCAATTACAAAAAGGGCGCCAAATGGACCGCGCACGCGGCGGCGGCCGGCACCGGCGTCGTCTATGTCGCGCTCCTGATCGTCTTGTGGCTGTTTACCGACTTGCTGGTCTATCGCGGCCAGCTGCCGACTTATCACAGTCTGACCCCGTTGCAGCAACGACGTTTCTACGACGAATGGAACGCGCTTAATATCGACGAACGGCGTCAGCGCCTGGAAGCCCTTGGCTATCTGGACAAAGAGCGCATCGAACACTTGGCCGGGTTGCACCTCGAAGTCCCTGACCTATCCGATGAGGCGGTGCGGAGCGATTTGCGAACGATCTGGTACGCTCAGGTACGGCACATCCTCTTAGAGCGTCTTGGTCCGGACGCTTTGCCAGAGCGAGATGATTACAACGCCAACGTGGGCATCATCAGCTTACTGGTCCGCGCGCAAACCGAAGGCCGCATCATCACGCCCATCGTGGCCCGCCTGGCAAACGTGGCGCCGTGGACGCGCACCCCCAACCCTCGCGGCGGCATCGTTTCACCGTATCTGATCGGTCTGTTGGCAGCCGGGATAGTCTTGGCCTTCCTGGGGGCGGGCCTGATGCTGCTGATGCGCGAGATGGCCGCGCGCGCGACCATTGAGGCGGCCACGCGCCTACGCCGTGCCGTGTATCACCACACCTTCCGCCTGGGCACGCTGGCCTTCCGGGCGCTGGGGCCGACCGAGGCGGTGAGCATTTTCGCCCGCCACATCGAGGCTGTCCACGACGCCCTGTTCACCTACTTGACCGTCTCCTATCGTGCGCCGGTCAAGTTTGCCTTGTTAATTGCCTTCGCCCTCTTTGTGCAGTTCTGGCTGGGGTTGGCGTCGTTGATGCTGGCCCTTTTGGTGTGGCTGGTCGGCGGGCAGGTGGCGGCTTATTTCCGCCGCCGCGGCCGGCAAGCTACTCACCTGGCCTCTGAGATCCTGACCATTCTGCGCGAGAGCCTGATGCTGATGCGTTTGGTCAAATGTTATCTCATGGAGCAGTTCAATCAAAACCGCGTCGAACGCCAGCTGGCGCGCTATGCGCGCGTGCAGATGATCCGTCTCCGCGGCGAGGCACTCTATCAACCGCTGTTGGTATTGCTGGGCTTGTTATGCGCGTTGGTGCTGTTGTTCGTGGCTGGCATTCTCGTGCTATCGGGCCAATTGACGGTAGCCGGCCTGGTGGCACTGAGCACGGCCCTGGTGAGCCTGTATCCGCCGGTGCAAAGTTGGCTGGAAGCGCGTCGGCTCCTCCGCCGGGGCCGCGATTCGGCTGTCAATGTCTTCAAATTCCTGGAACGTCGCGGCGAAGTCGGCCAGGTCGTCGGCGCCGAGTTCTTGCCGCCCCTGCATAAGCAGATCGAGTTCGACAACGTCTGCTTGCGCGAACCAGGCAGCAGCCGCATGCTGCTGCAAGACGTGACGCTGACCATCCCAGCCGGCAAACGGGTCGGCCTGGTCGGCCCCGACGATCTGGAGAAACATGCTCTGGTTTATCTGATTCCGCGCTTGCTCGACCCCACCAGCGGCGAAATTCGCATCGATCAGCACAACCTCCGCTGGGTGACGCTCGATTCCTTGCGGGCCCAGATTGCCATTGTGTTGATGCATAACCTGATCTTCCATGATACCGTGGCCAACAACATCGGTTGCGGCGACAACGCTTACACGCTCGGCCAAATCATCGAAGCGGCCAAGGTCGCCCACGCCCATCACTTCATCCAAAAGCTGCCCAAAGGCTACGAGACGCCCATCGGCGAGTTGGGGCATCCCCTGTCGATCAGCGAACAATTCCGTATCGCCCTGGCCCGCGCGGTACTGCGCGACCCGGCCTTGCTTATCATCGAAGAGCCGCAGGACGGCCTCGATGAAGAGACCAAGGCGCTGCTCGACGATACCTGGACGCGCGTCCTGCCCGGACGCACGGTCATCTTCTTGCCGCACCGCATCTCGACCATCCGCTCTTGCGACACCTTGTTTTTGCTGCACAAGGGCCGCATCGTCGCCTCCGGCACTCACAAGGAATTGCTGGCCCAAAATACACTTTATCGCCATCTGCATTATCTGGAATTCAGCGAAGTCGTCGAACAAATCCAGGCATGAGCTGTATCGAGTTCGCCGTCAACGGCAACAGGAGACGATCCTTTGCTCCCAACGGCAAATGACGAAGAAAGGACATCATGGCATACGAATACGAAAGTAGGGCCGCCCTGGAAGCGGCGCGGCAGGCAGGACAAGTCATTCTCGACGCCTACCGCAAATTGCAAGCCATCCCGGATGCCCCTATCGACATTAGCACCGAGGCGGATCGTCAGGCCCAAGAAACTATCTTGAGCTATCTCCAAAGAAGGTTTCCCGGCGACGCGCTATGCGCCGAAGAGCAGACGCCGGCCTTGGCCGGCGTGCCAAGCGTCGGGCCGCGCTTGTGGGTCGTCGATCCCATCGACGGCACGCGCGGCTTTGCTCGCAAAAACGGCGAATTCTCGGTGATGATCGCCTTTGTCGAAGAGGGGCGGTTGGCGGTCGGGGTGGTCCTGGAGCCAGCCAAGGGGCGTTGTACGTATGCCGTGCGCGGCGGGGGGTGTTGGCAGCACGACGATGGCGGCGTGCCGGCGGTGTGCCGTGTTTCCACCACGAAGGAGCTGGCGACGGCCGTGATGGTGCAGAGTCATTCCCGCCATCCTCATCTGCCTTCGCGCATGGCCCAGGCGATCCAGCCGGCCCGCGTCGTCCAGACGTATTCGGCCGGCATCAAGCTGGCGTTGGTGGCGCGCGGCGAGGTCGACTTGTACGTCAACGATTACACGCAGTTTCACGACTGGGACATCGCCGCAGGGCACCTGCTGGTCACCGAGGCCGGGGGCACGGTCACCGGACTGCACGGCGAAGAACTGCGTTATGGTTTGCCCGACGCCTGGCAGCGCTGCGGCCTGCTAGGCAGCAACGGCCTTGTCCACGAGCAGGCGCTTAAACGTCTTGAAGGAGTGCAATTGTAAATGTATCTGTGTACTCAGAAGAGCGTTAAATAGCGCTCCACTTCCCAATCCGTCACCTGACGATGATACTCCTGCCATTCCGCGCGCTTCAAGCGCAAAAACTCCGCTGCGATCGGACCTAGCGACGCTCGGACTACGTCGTCGCGCTCGAATTCGTCCAGGGCCTCGGACAAGCTCTGAGGCAGCAAGCGCACTTTGCGCCGCGCCATCTCCTCCAAACCAAGCGCATAGGCGTTCTCGCGGTTCGGTTCGCCTGGATCGAGACCGCGGCGGATACCGTCCAGACCGGCGGCACTATAAGCGGCGAAGGCCAAATAAGGGTTGAAGGCCGACGATACCGTGCGGTCTTCGACATGGCCTGGCCCCGGCGTACGGATCATTTGAGTACGATTGTTATCGCCATAGGTGATAAACGCCGGCGTCCAGGTGAAACCCGAGCGCGGGCCGGTCAACCCTGCACCGACCTGCAAGCGCTTGTAGCAGTTGACAGTCGGCGAGGTGACGGCGCACAAGGCGCGGGCATGGGCGAGGACGCCGCCGAGAAAGTGATAGGCCAATTCGCTCAGACCCAGGCCGCGGGCGTCGTGGTCGGCGGCAAACAGATTGCGGCCTGTCTCGGCGTCGGCGAGATGATAGTGCAGGTGGGCGCCGCTGCCCGTGCGGTCGGCGAACGGCTTGGGCATGAACGTGACCGTGGCCCCATATTTTCGAGCGGTTTCATGGGCCAGCATCTTGAAAAAGATAAAGCGATCCGCAGTCGTCAGCGCATCGGCGTAACGAAAGTTGATTTCGTATTGCCCGTTGGCGTCTTCGTGGTCTGCTTGATAGACGCCCCAACCCAACTTCTGGAGCGCTTCGCTCAGGTCGCGCAAGTAATCGTAAGCGGCGCTAAGTCCTTTGAAATCGTAGCAGGGCTTGACCAAGGTATCGACGTGCGCGGGATCCCACGGCACGATGGTTCCCTCAGCGGTGCGGGTGACGAGGAAATGTTCCGGCTCCACACCGACATTGAAGACGTAGCCAGCGGCGCGCAGCTCGGCGAGGGCGCGCTTCAAATGGACGCGCGGACAGTAGGCGAAGGGCTGGTTGTCGACGTAAAGATCGGCCGCGAAACGCGCCAGACCGGGCGCCCAGGGGGCCGGCGTGTAACTAGCCAGGTCAATGCGCGCCATCATGTCATGGTCGGCAGCGTTTTGGCCCATGCCCCACACCGCCCCGCCGGCGAAACCCGCGCCGGTATCAGCGACGACGTCGAGCATATCACGCGGCACCATTTTTACCTTTGCGGACCCGTTAAGATCTACAAACTGAACGAGCAGATATTCCACACCGGCTTTCTGAAGCTGAATTTTCAAGGTGTTTTGGTCCACGGTTGTTCTCCTCCAGCGAGCGGAGGCATGTTAGTGCTGCCGAGGCTTCGTTCGGAACGTTGACACAGCCCGGCTCGCTGGATTTACTGGTTGGGGGAGAGGTATGGATTGTGTATAATCTTCGCGGAACGAAAACTCAAGCAGGAAATGGCATGTGCGGCATCGTCGGCTTCCTCGATAAACACGGACAAACGGTCCCCCCCTTGGGACAGACCCTCCTGACCATGCTTCAGGCGTTGTCCTGTCGCGGTCCTGATTCCGCCGGCGTCGCTTTGTTCGGCGAAGGTGGCACGTTGCAACTGCGCCTGAGCGTGCCGCCGGACATAGAGCGGCAAACCCTCAACGAGGCCCTCCAGGAAGAGCATCTGACGCTCGTGCGCTCCTATGGCGCCGGTGTCCACGACGTCCGCATCGCTGCGGAGGTGGACCTAACGGAACTGGAGAGGCGCATCCAGCAGCGCTTGCCGGGCAGCGAAGTCCTTTGTCTGGGTGAGCATATAAGCTTATTTAAGCAAGTCGGTTCGCCGGATGACTTGGAAGCCGCCTATCGCATCAGCACCCTGCACGGTACGCATGGCATCGGCCACACGCGCATGTCTACCGAAAGCCGCGTCGATCTGAGCCATTCGCAACCGTTCTGGGCACATGGCGTCGCCGACCTGGCCACGGTACACAACGGACACATTACCAATTATCACAAGCTGCGCCGTCGCTTCGAACAGGAGGGTTATCGCTTTTACACCGACAATGATTCGGAAGTCATAGGCGTGTATCTGCGCGACCGCCTGGCAGCTGGCCGGTCGCTGGAAGGCGCCCTGCGTTCGTCGCTGGAAGATTTCGATGGTTCGTTTTGTTACCTGGCGGCGACGAAGGACCAGCTCGGTTTCGTCAAAGACCGCTTTGGTTTCAAGCCGCTGATGTTGGCGGAGACCGAGGACTTTGTGGCCTTGGCCACAGAAGAAATCGCCCTGCGGCGGGCGTTGGGGCACGATTTCCCGGTTTATGAGCCGCCGCCCGGCGCCATGCGGTTGTGGTCAATCCATGCCGAGACCGCCTCTCTCGCCGCAGGTTGAATCAAAGGAGAGCGCACCTGTGCCTTTTTCCATCGACTGTCGCGACAAATGCACGCGTGAGATCAACCGACTTTTGCGGGAAGCAATCGCAGAAGGACATGAGCATATTGAACTTCAATATCCGGATGCTCGGCACAATCTCGCCGTCGCCCTGTTGCGTCCTGTGCGTGTGGTGGTTAACGGCAGCGTTGGTTATTACTGCGGCGGCATGATGGACGGCGGCCATATCGAAGTCCACGGCAGCGCGGGTTGGGGCGCGGCGGAAGCGATGCTGAACGGGACGCTGCTTATCGACGGCAACGCGGGCAGCGGCGTGGCCGCATCGATCCGCGGCGGCGTCGTGGTTGTCCGCGGCGACGCCGCTGCACGGGCCGGCGTCGCCATGAAGGGAGGCACGCTCCTGATTGGCGGCAACTGCGGTTACATGGCCGGCTTCATGATGCAGAAAGGCCGCATGGTCATCTGTGGCGACGCCGGCGATGCCTTGGCCGATTCCATGTACGAAGGCGTCGTTTTCGTCGGCGGCCGAATCGCCTCCCTGGGTAATGACGCCGTGATCGAGGAGCCGACCGCCGAGGACCGCGCCTGGCTCCATGAACTCTTGGTGACCTATCGTGTGCCGGGGCCGACGGCCTTTCGCAAGGTAGTGTCCGGACGGAAATTGTGGAACTTTGATCGCCGGGAATGGGAAATATGGCGAGCGGCCCTCTGAGGCGACGCCGGCCCATATGCCCCAGCGGGGAAGCAAGCCGCCCGATGGCCTTAATATATCCTGGGTACGGGGAGATCTGACACGGGCGTTTCCCGAATTTTCTCAAAAACCCAACGATCATGCTCCGCATCCGCGTGTCCAACAAGCTGGAACATCAAGAAATCGAGCATGCCTCCGGCCCTCTGGAGTTCGGTCGCGGCCCGGCGCACAATGATGTGCCGCGCTGCCTCCTCAAGGACCTGTACGTGTCCAAAGACCACATTCGCATTTGCGAACTGGACGATGGGCAGGTACGGATTGAGAACCTCAGCCGGCGCAACTCGATCCGGCTGAATGACGATACCGTCCTGGCCACCGGCGCCAGCCGCGAGGTGATGCCGCCCGTGCGTCTTCTGGTCGGCGAGACCACGGTGGACATTACCCGTCCTCAGCCAGACTCCGAAGCGCGTTTGCTCCATGCGATCGCCTCGCCGCTGCACCGGCGGATGGAGGAATCGGCCCCCCCGACGCTGATGGAATTGGGCCGTTCGCCGTCGCCAGAGACGCTGGCTCACTGGTTTGAGACCGTCATTGCTGTGCAACGTGCAGCGGCTGGCTCGCAGGCGTTTTTTCAACAAACGGCGCGAGCAGTGGTCACGCTAATCGGCCTGGACCGCGGCTTGGTATTGCTGCGCCGCGACGGGCGCTGGATGGTGCAGGCCCGCTATCCCGATCCTCTTTCTCCCCCCCTGAATCAGGGAGGGGGCCGCGAGTTCAGCATGACTACACTAGAGCGCGTCCTGCAAGAACGGCGGACCCTCTTTCAATCGGCCCAGTCTACAGCTCACGTCTCGGAAAGTCTGCAAGGGATTGAGGCCGTGGTGGCGGCACCGATTTTCGACGAGCATGATCGCGTCGTCGGAGCTGTCTACGGCTGCCGTTCGCATATCACGCCTCATGCCGGTCTGGGCATCGGTTCGCTGGAGGCGCAGGTGGTGCAGCTGTTGGCCTCGATAGTAGGCGTCGGCCTGGCCCGCCAGGAACAGGAAGCCCGTGCCCTGCGCCGTCTGGTGCAACTGGAACAATTTTTCCCCGGCGACTTGGCCCGCGAAATGGAGCAAGACCCCCACGTCCTCGACGGCCAGGAACGGCATGTGACGGTGCTGTTCAGCGACATCCGCGGCTTCTCCCACATAGCGGAGCGGCTCGGCCCGATGGATACGTTCCGCCTTGCCGGGGACGTCATGGATCGCTTGACGGCGCGTGTCCAGGAGACGGGCGGCGTGATCGTGCATTATGCCGGCGACGGTTTGATGGCCCTGTGGAACGCGCCCAAAGACGTGCCGGGGCACGCGGCGCGGGCTTGCCGCACGGCGCTGGCCATGATCGCCGATCAGTCCGCCTTCGACGCCTCCTGGCAGCAGCGTTTGGGCGGCCCGGTGCGCCTGGGCATCGGCCTGAACACGGGCCTGGCCCTGTGCGGCAACACCGGCAGCAAACAGAAATTTCATTACGGCGCCCTGGGACATGCCGTCAATGTTGCCAGCCGTGTGGAAAGCGCTACCAAGCAGCTCGGCATCCCTATCCTTCTCACGGGTTCAACATATGCTCAGCTCGGCAACGATTTCGCCACTCGCCGCTTGTGCCGCGCCCGGCTGCCTGGCATCGAGGACGTTACCGACCTGTACGAACTACATGCCGAGACGGCCACAGAGGAGTGGGAGCATTGGCACCTGACCTACGAGCGCGGCCTGGCACTGTACGAAGCCGGACGCTGGCTGGAAGCCTGCCGCACGCTGCATACGCTGCTATTCGGCGAGTCGGAACACGATCGCCCCACTTTGATGCTGCTTTCCCGAGCTACCCAACATTTGCAGGCCCCGCCCGAACCGTTCGACGCCGTGATCGATCTGGGGCAGAAATAAGTTGCCAGAAAACCTGGCAGTCCGCGAATTCGCAGGCCCAACTCGTGTCTGGTTCGCATGATCCTTGATCTATTTCGTCTCCCCGTGCGCCTCTGGCGGCGCCTGCTTTTTTTAAGTACAGTGCTGCATGGATCGCCGTACACTCGCCAGAAGGCGCTCCGCTCCAGTCGAGGGACTTCATGCTGACGTTCTTGCGCTATTGCTTGTTCATGGCAGCGCGGCTGTTTCTGGCCTTGCGCTACCGGGTCCGCATTCACGGCTGGGAACAGGTTCGCTGTCTCAAAAGTCCGGTGCTCCTGTTGCCCAATCATCCGGGCCTGATCGATCCTCTGCTGGTACTGGCCGTGGTTTGGCCGGCGCTGAAGCCGCGGCCGACGGTCTACGAAGGGCACTTCGCCCATCCGTTGCTGTCCTTGTTGATAAAGCTGCTCAACGCCGTGCGTGTGCCGGCGCTGGAACAGGCCAGTTCCAAAGCTCGGCTACGCGCCCAGAAAGCCGTTGAAGCCGTCATCACGGGACTGCGCAAAGGAGAGAATCATGTCCTTTGGCCCTCCGGCCGCATCCAGAGTGACGGCCTGGAGCGTCTGGGCGGTGCGCGTGCGGTGGCCGATATTCTGCAAGCAGTGCCGGAAGCGGAGGTCGTATTGGTGCGGACGCGCGGCGTCTGGGGCAGCATGTTCAGCTATGCTCAGACCGGCCAACATCCCCACCTCATTGGCCGCTATGCCGCCGGACTCGGCTGGTTGCTCGCCAACCTGTTCCTGTTCGCGCCGCGCCGTCGGGTGGACATCACTCTCGAACACATCCAACGAAGCCGGCTGCCGGAACTGCGCCGCGAGACGCTCAATCCGTGGCTGGAAGCGTGGTACAACGAGAACGATGGGCCAGAGCAGCCTACCTATGTGCCCTATCATTGTCTCTTGGGCCGCCGAACGTTCGACTTCCCCAAGATGAGGAGTTTAGAGCGGATTGAGCCGTCGCAGATCAAGCCGGAGATCCGCGAAGCCATCGCGCACATGATCGCCGACAAGCTAGGTCGGCCGCTCTCCGCGGAGGAACTGAAACCGGACACCACTTTCGATCAGCTGGGGCTGGACAGCCTCGATCGCATGGAGTTGAACCTGCACGTCGAGCAACAGTATGGCTTCACGTCGGACCAAGTGCCAGCGACGCTTGGACAGCTGTGGGCGCTAGCTCAGGGCCAGCTGGAGAAAGCGCCACCGAAAGCACCGCCGACCGCCTGGTTCACGCCCGCGCCGCGCGAAGGTTTGCTGGAAATCTTAGGCGATACTATCGCGGAGGCTTTCGTGGCTCGGGCCCAGCGCGATCCGCACCAAGTCGTGGCCGCCGATGAGTTGGCCGGCGCTGTCACCTACGAACGTATGTTGACGGCATCCCTGGCCCTGAGCCGACACTTTGCTGCTCTTCCCGCCGCCAACGTTGGACTGATGCTGCCCGCCTCGGTGGCTTGCGATATCGCCCTGGTCGCCCTACACCTGGCGGGCAAACTGCCGATCGTCCTCAACTGGACGACCGGCCCAGCCCATTTGGCCCACGCTGTTCGTATCACGGGACTCACTCACGTCATCACTTCGCGCGCTTTCATCGATCGCACCGGCATCGACATCGAGGGCGTCGAATATCTCTACTTGGAAAAGCTACGCAAAGACATGAGCCAATTCGAGTTGTTGCGCACACTGCTCCTGGTGCGTTGGCTGCCCGGCCACGTCCGCAAGCGGCTGCCTCATACCTCTGCCGAACAGCCGGCCGTGGTGCTGTTCACCAGCGGTTCGGAAAAAGCTCCCAAGGCCGTCCCGCTGACGCATCGGAATATCCTCACTCTTTTACGCAATGGCATCCCCTTCCTGGGCCTTACCTCCTGCGATTCCCTTCTCGGTTTCCTGCCGGCTTTCCACAGTTTCGGCATGACGGTCACTTGTCTGCTGCCGCTCTTGGGCGGCATGCGCGTCGTCCATCATCCTGATCCCACCGACGCTTCCGCCTTGGCCCACAAGATTGCTGCTTATCGGCCGACTATTCTCGCCGGCACGCCGACGTTTGTGGGGTTCATTCTGGAGCGGGTGCAGCGCGAGCAGTTGACGTCGTTGCGCCTTATCATTGTCGGCGCCGAGAGCTGCCCGCCGAGCGTTCGCCAGCGCTGCGCCGAATTGGCGCCCTCGGCGACCGTGCTGGAAGGCTACGGCGTCACCGAATGTTCGCCCGTCGTGGCCTGCAATACAGTCGCCGCCAATCGTCCCTACACACTCGGCAAGCCGCTGCCCGGCGTCGAAGTACAAGTGGTCGATCTGGAATCCAACGAACCGTTGCCGGTCAATCGCCTGGGCATGTTGCTGGTCAGCGGCCCGACGGTTTTTCCTGGTTACCTTGCTTACGACGGCCCTTCGCCGTTCCTGGAGCGCGACGGCAAGCGCTGGTATGTCACCGGCGACCTGGCCTATATCGACGACGACGGTTTTATTCATTTCGGCGGTCGGCTTAAGCGTTTCCTCAAAGCGGGCGGTGAAATGATCTCCCTGCCGGCGCTGGAAGAGCCGTTCGCCCGCCTCTATCCGCCGACCAAGGACGGGCCGCGCGTGGCCGTTGAAGGCGTCGAAACCCAATCAGGCCGCCGCATCGTCTTGTTCACGACAGAACCGATGACCCTGCGCGAGGCCAATGCGCGCTTGTTAGAGGTCGGGTTCCGCGGTGTCATGCGGCTCGACGAAGTGCGGCAGGTGGAGCGCATCCCCGTCCTGGGCACCGGCAAGACCGATTACAAGGCGCTGCGCGCGCTGATTGAAGTTTCACCGTGAGCCAGGGGCGAGGC
>JAJPIY010000350.1 GCA_021324515.1 Planctomycetota bacterium | reverse complement strand
GCTTCCTGCACCTTACTGAAGACGGAGGGATCGCACGTGATGTCGAAGGTGCTGCCAGACCGCTTCAGATCGTCGGCGCCGGCATCCAAGGCGATGCCCATCAAGGTGTCTTCATCGACGGCATCAACCGGGACGCTAAACAAGCCTTTACGTTCGAAGCGGAAGGCGACGTTGCCGGCACTGCCCATCTTGCCGCCGCCGCGCTCGAAAATTTTGCGGATTTCTCCGGCGGTGCGGTTGCGGTTATCGGTGACAACATCAACCAGGAAAGCGACGCCGCCTGGGCCGATGCCCTCGTAGGTGATCTCTTCGAAGGTTAGTCCTTCTGTCTCCCCGGTGCCGCGCTTGATGGCGCGTTCGATGTTGTCCTTGGGCATGCTGACTTGCCGCGCTTTGTCGATGGCGTAGCGCAGCTTGAGGTTCATAGTAGGGTCGCCGCCGCCTTGGCGCGCAGCGATGATGATGGCCCGGCTGAGCTTGCTCCACAGCTTGCCGCGCTTGGCGTCCACGGCACTTTTCTTGTGCTTGATCGTGGCCCAATGGGAATGGCCGGACATGGTTTCTCCTTCACAGATGCGGTTTCCACTAGCTCGCCGCCCAAGCAAAGGCGAGGGGGGCTAGTTGAGGTGTTTCAGTTTCTCCTTAATCTCCCGATAACGTTCATCAGGCCGGCGGCGGCCGCCTGATTCATACAACGCGATGGCTTTCCGCCAGGCCTGGCCGGCTTTGTCCATTTCCTGCAAACGGAAATAGACGTCACCGAGGTGGTCCCAGACTACCGGATCGTCGTCGCCGACGGGCAGCGAGACGGCCTTTTCTAACTCGCGGCGAGCGCCTTGCCAATCTCCCTTGCGGAACAGCACCCAGCCCAGGCTATCAACGAAAGCAGCGTTGTCGCGGTCGCTGTCCAGCCCCACGCGCATCAGGCTGTTGCGTTGCCTCTTGTCTAGCTCCAAGGCGCGACGAATCCGCTTTTCCGCCTCGTCCAGCTTTTTGTTCTGGTCTGCCCACAGGTAACCCAGGTCGTTGTTGGCCGTGGCGTCATCGGGATCGTCCTTGAGAATCAGCAACAGCTGTTCCTCGGCTTTGTCGTACTGCTGGGCGGCAGAGTAAATTGCCGAGAGCACGTAGCGAATTTTATGGACTTCGCCCTCTTGATTATACTCTTTCAAGAGGGCTTGGCACTCGGCGATGGCCTGCGGATGGCGTTCGGCCTGCGACAACAGCTGCGCGCGTTCGAGACGGCAGGTCAATTGCAGTTCCGGCTCGGCCGTCTGCACGGCTTCCTCGACAGCGGCCAACGATTCCCGCACCTGGTTCAGCCCCATGTAAGCCGAGGCCAGTTCAAGGTGGAAAAGTACGCGGTTGGTGCTGCGGGCGTTCTTCAACCCCTGTTGACACACCGCAATGATTTCGCGGTTTTTGTGGGCCAAGGACAAGACGCGCAACAGACCGGTATAAAGCTGGGCTTCGTTGCGGCCTCCCCGTTGCAGGCAATGGCGGTAGAGCTTTTCGGCTTCCTCGTATAACCTGGCCCGACCGGCTAGTTCGGCCAACATCGACGAGGTGGTGAAGTGCAGGCGGGCGCCTGTGCTCAAGCGACGGATGGCCGCTGGCAGTACCAGTTTGACCAGCTCGGCGTCCTCCCGCAGCACCAGAAGCATGGCCTTGGCGTGAACAGCAGCCCGTTGGGCCTCCTCGCGCTGCTGTTCGTTCAGCTCGCGCTTCTTGCCTTGGCCGTCCTCGCTGCTGGCTTTGCCGATTGCTTGGTCCAATTCTGTCAAAAGGCGCTCGCCGCCGCGTTCCTTCTCGTCTTTATAAAGCTGGAACAAGCCGCGATAAACTTCCACAGTCGGCGACTGCTCCAGCAGCTTGTGATAGATCGGCTCGGCCTGATATATTTGGCCCGCCTTGCGATATTCGCGCGCCAAGAGTAATTGCAGGGCCTGATTGTTGCGGTCAGCCGCCGCCGACCGTTCCAGCGACGGCACGATCTCCTCTGCGCGACCGAGTCGTTTCTGGAGTTGGATGCGGAGTTCATAGCCTTCCATGCCCTGCGGCTGCGAACGCAAATACTGCTCGACCTGTTCCAGGGCCTTTTGCGGATCGCCCTGGGCAACATACATCTCGGCCAAGTTGAGCGCCAGCCGTGCTGAACGCAACGGATCTTTTTTCAGCGCCGCCTGAAACTCGGCGATAGCTTCGGCGCTTTTCTGAGATTTGAGATAGAGTTTGCCCAAGCGCTCGTGGGTTTCAGCCGCTTGCGCCACGATTTCATCCCGGTTATACGGACCTTGTTCCATCAGCGCCGCGGGATGGTCGAGAATGGCTAGCACTTCGCGCAGGCTCTTCTCGGCCTTATCCAGTTCTCCGGCCTCTTCCTGCAATTGGCCGAGGTCGTAAAAGATCTGCGCACGCACCTCCAGACGCTCCTTCAGACGCGGACAGGCAGCGATGCGTGTAAGGACGGCTGCGGCTTGCTTGCGCCGGCCCAGCATGCGCAGGTGCCGAGCATAACGGTAGCCGGTCTCGAAATCGTCCGGATCCAATTCCAGGACGCGCTGGCAACTGGCCAAGGCATCGTCGAGACGATCCAGGGCGAAGTACAGCGGCACGAGCGCGCGATGAACCGCCGCTGAGTCCGGATCGAGTCGCCGGGCTTCCTCAAAGGTGCGCGTCGCTTCGATCAGACGATTCTGGTGCTCCAGCGCCACACCGCGGCCGTACAGTTTGACCGCTTCGAGGTGATCCAGCTCCCGGCGCGTGGCCGGCTTGACGGGTGCGTGACGCGTCGGCGGATCGGCGTCGGTCGTCTGCGCCGCCAGTGGTGCCAGGGCCACGAGAAACAGCCCCCCCCCGAACCAAGCAACCAGCCGCGACATAGTTTTCCATACCTCCTTCTGTTCTCCTGTCCACCCGCAGCACCAGCAAGCGATGCCGTATCAGGCCCGGCGCGAAAAGATTGTACACGGAAAAGGCGAGATTTCCTAGTTGGGATTTAACACAGGGCGTGCTGTTCATAGGCGAGCGGGGGGTGTGAACCCCCGGTTACATAGGCGAGGTTACATAGGCGAGCGGGGGGTGTGCAACCACAGGCGAGCGGGGGGTGTGAACCCCCGGTTACATAGGCGAGCGGGGGGTGTGAACCCCCCGGTTGTGCTACCGGGGGGTTAACACCCCCCGCTCGCCAAGCGGCAGAACCGCCTTTACAGGTGCCCTTGAGCCTGCTATATAATGCGAGCTATACGGCAAGGTGCCGGTTGAGTTGGCGAAGGTTGCAAGTTGGATTTAGGAGAGCGAGCTGTTCGGTCCCGAGGGACAAAATTCCCTTCCTTTTCAGCATTTTTCGACGGCGTTTCACTCCGCTTTGTGAGTAGTCTCCCCTGCGAAAGATTCCGAGAAGGTGGGCCCGATGGCAAACCCTTGCCGTCCGCAGCGCGAGCAAGGGAAACAAACCCTTGCCAGCCCGCAGCAAACCCTTGCCAGCCCGCAGCGCGAGCAAGGGAAACAAACCCTTGCCAGCCCGCAGTGTGAGTCCTTTGCTCGCGCTGCTGTGGGCTTGAGCAAAGGGAAAGGGTAGACCGCGGCGGCGGCGTTACGCTGGCTAGCCGATCGGTGAAGACAACGCAGCTTGCTCCAGCCCGTGGGCTGGAGAGGGACAGTTTTTCGGTTTTATGTTGAGTGCCCCGCACGGGACAGAGGCGTGTTCCTCTTCCTTCTGCCCGGCGGAGGAGAGGTCGCAACGACCCGGCACGGAAAGGTTCTGCGATGGCGAAGAATATCTACGTCGGCAATCTCGTATGGGAAGCTACAGCCGACGACCTGCTGGCACTGTTCCAAACTTTCGGGGCGGTAGCCCGAGCGCAGGTCATCACCGATCGAGAGACCGGCCGTTCGCGCGGTTTCGGCTTTGTCGAAATGGACAACGACCAAGAAGCGCAGACGGCCATTGACAATCTCAACGGCACCCCCTACCGGGGTCGACCACTGACCGTTAATGAAGCACGGCCGCGCGAAGAACGCGGCGGTAGCGGCGGCCGCGGCGGCTATGGCGGGGGACACCGCGACCGCGGCGGCTATGGCGGCCGCGGCGGCTACGGCGGGGGACACCGCGACCGCGGCTACAATAGCGGACAAACCTACTAACTAACTAAATTAAACCAAACGAACGGCCGGCGTCCGCCGGCCGTTCGTCTTTTGGCGAGCGGGGTAGCATGAGCGCTCCGCGGGCGAGCGGGGTTGCGTGAGCGCTCCGCGGGCGAGCGGGGGGTGTGAACCCCCCGGTTATGCCCCGGTTATGGTTATGCTACCGGGGGGTTCACACCCCCCGCTCGCCCGCGGATACCGGGGGGTTCACACCCCCCGCTCGCCCGCGGATACCGGGGGGTTCACACCCCCCGCTCGCCTTCATCCAGAGGCGCACCCGGGATGGGCCTTTTTTCATTTTCTTGGGGTTGATTCCTTTCTTCACATTGAAGTAAACTTCGCTCCGCACCTCGAATTGCCTCTGTGAAGTGAGTCTCGGGCTGACACTCCTCCACACCCTTGGGGTCCAGGCTATGCTGTTTTGTTCGTGGACTTTCTTTCAGTTTTTCACCCTCGTTTTCGCCCTCTATTGGTTCATTCCCTGGCGCCGCCTGCACTGGGAGATTCCCTTGCCTCGACAGCGGCGTTTCCGGCTGACCGGCGATGAAGTGCGCGTCTGGCTATTGTTGGTCGCCAGCTTCTACTTTTACGCTTCGTGGAGCCGTAAGCTCGCTCTGCTTATTGTCGTATCCACGCTGCTTGATTACTGCATCGGCCTAGGTCTGGAAGCCTGGCAAGATTCGCGCCTGCGCCGCGCCCTGTTGACGCTCAGCATCACCGCCAATTTGGGACTGCTCTGCTTTTTCAAATATTCCAACTTCTTCCTGGCCTCGCTGGATGAAGTGTTGATCGCCGCCGGCGCGCCAGTGTGGTTTAATACCCTGCGCATCATCCTACCCATCGGCATTTCCTTCTATACTTTCGAGGCCATCAACTACACGGTGGATGTTTACCGCAGACACGTCAAAGCTGAGCGCAACCCGGCGCACCTGCTCTTCTTCGTTTTGTTCTTCCCGCACCTGGTGGCCGGCCCCATTGTCCGGGCCAAGGATTTTCTCCCGCAAATCCGCCGCTCTAAGCGCTGGAGTTGGGCGCGTTTCCAGCTCGGCGGCGAGTATTTCCTGCTCGGCATGCTCAAGAAGTGGGTAGTCGCCGATCAGCTGGCCTTGTACGCAGACCCGGTTTTCGCCGATCCCAGCGCCTATGGCAGCCTGGCGAACTGGATCGCCATGCTTGCGTTCGCCTTGCAGATTTACTGCGATTTTTCCGGCTATTCGGACATGGCCCTGGGCACGGCGCACATGCTCGGCTACAAACTGGCGGTCAACTTCAACATGCCGTATCTGGCCACCAGCGTGTCCGACTATTGGCGGCGCAATCACATCTCGCTCTCGACCTGGCTGCGGGATTACTTGTTCATCCCCCTGGGGGGCAGCCGCGGTACGTTCTGGCAAACCTGCCGCAACAATCTCATTACCATGACGCTGGGCGGCTTATGGCATGGGGCCAACTGGAACTTCGCCCTGTGGGGCCTGGTGCATGGCGTGTCTCTGTCGGTCAATCGCGCCTTCCGTTCCTTCTGCCAGGTCCGGCCGGGGTTGGACAATTTCTTGAAGAGTTGGCTGGGCACGGCCCTGCGTCGGGCCGTGACGTTCTTCTGGTTGGCTCAGGGGTTAGTGCTGTTCCGCGCGCCGACCTTCGCTCTCACCCAGGCCATGTATGCTCGGCTATGGTTCCCCGTAGAAGGCGCCGATGTCAACCATATCTACGGCTACAACCTGTTCTGGGGCATCGTCGCCGGTTTCGTGCTGTTTCACGTGGCGGCCTGCCGCCAATGGTGGGAACGCCTCAGTCTCCGCTTGCCGACACCCATTCTGGGATTTACCTATGTTCTCGCCCTGGTCCTCTGCATGGTCATGGCTCCGATTTTCGTGAAGCCGTTCCTGTACATGCAATTCTGAGGGGGAAGCTGCGATGAGCTCTTCTGGCTCGACTGTTGGTGAGCAAACCTTAACGGGTCATCCGCCCGTGTCGGCGCCGGTTCGTTATCCGCAATCCGCCATCCGCTATCCGCTGTCGGCCCTGGCCCCGAAGCGCCCGCGGCCGGACGACGACACTGCCGCTCCTTGCCTGACCCTGGCGCGGTCACGACGGATGAAGCGGAAGGCGCGCCTTTTGCTCCTCTGGTGGATACCGTTTTGGTATGTAATCAGCCAACTCGCGCTGTTTGCCTGGATGGATGAGAGTTGGCAGATGGAACGCACCTTTTCGCCGCCGCGCAAATGGGCCATCTTGCACAAGCGCTTGGCCGAGATGCCTGATCGACCGCTCGTGCTGATGCTCGGCAGCTCGCGCACCGACCAATCGTTTCAGGCCGGAAGGTTGACGGGCCAGCTCGCCCCCGACGGCCGACCGCTCTTGGTCTTCAACTTGGGCTTGCCGGCGGCGGGAGGCATGCATCATGCGCTTTATCTCAACGACCTGCTCGCCGAAGGCATCCGTCCGCGGCTGTTGCTTATCGAGTTCGTCTCCGCCTTCCTCAATCGCTCGCGGCGCGGCTTACAGTCCGAAGAACATTTCACGTTGGTTCCCTGGCTCAGCGCGCATGAGATGCTCTTTTTGCAACGCTATTACACCAATCGACGCAAGATGATTACCGAATGGTTGGAAGCGCGGCTGGCACCGTGGTACGGTTTTCGTTGGAACGTCCACGAGCATTTCCTCGGACGCCATTCGCATCCCCCCGAAGAAACCAAATTCGACCAATCGTGGCGGCCAATCGACCCCTGGGGCTGGCGCCTGCTCCGCGACATGCCCAATACGCCGGAGTTTCGCGCCTTGCGCTGGGCGGGGGCCTACCACATGTATGCCCAGAGCCTCCAAAACTTCGAGCTGGGCGTCAAGCCGGCCCAGGCCCTGCACGACATCTTCAGCCGTTGTCGTCGTGAGAACATTCCTGTCGCCCTCGTCCTCATGCCGGTTTCTAAGGAGTTCCGCGATCTCTATAGTCCGGAAGGCCAGGCCCAAATCGACAACTTCCTCGCCGAGCTGCGCCGCCGCTACAACCTCGACATCATCGACGCTACCGATTGGCTAGACAAGGAGGATTTCGACGACGGCCATCATCCGCTCCTTTCCGGCGCCGAGAAATTCACCACACGCATGATCCCCGAAGTGCATAAGCTGCTGGCGCGCACCGAACCCGGTTCGAGCAAGGCCCAGAATGCTGATTAACGATCTATCGAGAACGAAATTCTGCTTAGGGCGCATCCAGACATAACTTCCCTTCGCCGCGGGCCGTAGGCGAGCGCTCGGACTCGCCTACGGCTCATGGCGAAGGGAAGGTATTCTTGGCCAACTCCTTAGCTCGACTTGTGCCCTTTTTTGAATCGTCAGCTGACCAAAAAGCGAGCCTCCTTGTAGACATTACGGGGACGTTACTCATCCCGTATGCCCGACAAGGAGGC
>JAJPIY010000376.1 GCA_021324515.1 Planctomycetota bacterium | reverse complement strand
GGGGGGCATGTTTTTCCCTCCCCCCTAGTGGGGGAGGGAGAGACAAGGCTCCCTCCCCCACTAGGGGGGGAGGGTTGGGTGGGGGGGGGAATTGTGCTCCCTCCCCCCTTGTGGGGGGGGGTCGGGGTGGGGGGGGAACGGTGCCCAATTCAATCGTGCCCCGCATAACCCCCCGGTAGCACAACCGGGGGGTTAACACCCCCCGCTCGTCCTCGTTCGGACGCAACCCCGCTCGTCCTCGTTCAGACGCAACCCCGCTCGTCCTCGTTCAGACGCAACCCCGCTCGTCCTCGTTCAGACGCAACCCCGCTCGCCGAAATCCAGCGGAGAGGGGGTGCGTCCAGACTCAGCCGAGAGCCGTGTAATCATTTTCTCGTGAATGCGCGGGAACCTCAAGTGGATTGCGAAGCAGCTGCTCCTCCGGTACATGTTCCATAAAGCTGGCGCGCAAGAACGATTCGTTGGCCGTATTCTCCAGCAAGCGCCGCACCAGATAGGCCATGCCCGGAAGCAGCTGTCCATAGGGCGTGTACACACGCACGCGCTGGCCCAGCGCGACCAGCGCATCTTTGATCGGCTCGGCCATGCCGTAGAGCATCTGATACTCGACAGCGCCTGGCGGCAGGCCATGAATATGAGCCAACGCCAGGGCATGCGCCAAGCTGCGGACGTTATGACTGGCCAGCGCCGGATTCAGCCAGCGGCGCTGGGCGATGAGGAATTTGGTTAATCGTTCGTAGTTCGCATCGGTCTGCCACTTCTGCGACCATACCGGTGTCGGCCAACCCATCTGGGCGGCCACAATCGTCTCATAATCCCAGTAGGCGCCTTTGACCAGCCGCACCGTCACCGGCGTACCGCGCCGTTGCGCCCAGGCAGCCAACTCTTCGAGATCGCCGGCTGTATCGCGCAGATACGCTTGGATGGCAATACCGACGTTTGGCCAATCGCGGAAATCGGGCTCTTCGAGGATCTCACGGAAGATTTGCAGCGTCAAATCTTTGAAAGCATATTGTTCCATGTCAATGTTGACGAAAGCCGCTCGTTCACGGGCCGCGTGCAGGATCGGCCGCAGACGGCGGCGTACCGCCCAGCTGGTCCCTTCGGGATCGATCGGATCAAACTGGCTGTACAGGGCAGACAACTTGACCGAAACGTTGACCCGCGGGACTTCTCTGTCCTCCTCCCCATTCTTCTTAGGAAGAGAAAGGGGGGCGTAGTCGATCAAATCATTGGTTTTCCAACGGTTGACTTGCCGGCTCAGGCCGTGGATCAATTCAAGATAATCCGCCTGCGCTTGCTCCGCTTCTTGTTCGGTGATGGTCGCCTCGCCGAGCCGATCGATGGTGAAGGCCAGCGAGCGTTGCCGCAATCGGGCGACGGCTTCGAGAGCTTCGGCGAGATTGGCGCCGGCGATGAATTTGCGGGCCAGCCGTTCTGCCGAGCGATATGCCAGCGCGGCCAGCAGCCGGCCGAGGATTCCGCGGCTGGGCAGTCGGCGAAGGCCCCACCGCAGCCAGCCGGGCAGACGCTCGCGCGCTTCGCCGAAGTATTCGCGCAGATGGCGGACGATGGCTTCGGGCGTGTGCAACATCGGCAAGACATCGACGAAACGAAACAGCTGGAGCTTGACGGCCTCATTGCCCATGCTCCATTCCATCAGCCGTTCGTCCCACCACGACGGCGCAAACGGGACAGGCCCCGATCCCTCCAGCCGCGCGAAGATTTCGCGGCCATAGCTGCGGGTCAGTGTTTCCACGTCCGCCGTCCACTCTCTGCCATCCGCCATCCGCTGCTCGTCCTTCATACTTCCCCCTTGTCCTTTCGCATGATACTATATGGTGTTTGTGAGGAGAGCGGATAGCGAACAGCGGACAGCGGTAACATGAGCGATTTCCGTATCGGCCGATTTCAGGTCTTGGGTACGCTTGGCAAGGGAGCGCACAGCACCCTGTTGCATATCCACCGCAGTGCCGACGGCCGTAATTACGCCCTCAAGGTCGTTCCTATTTCCGGCCCAGAAGATCTGAAGTTTCTCGAACAGGCGCGCCATGAGTTCCGCGTTTCCCAAATGCTCGATCACAAGAACCTCATCAAGATCTACGCCTTGGAGGAAAGCAAGGACTGGCTGTTCCGTATCCGCAAGGCGCATCTCCTGATCGAATTCGTCAACGGCAAGACGCTGGATACCTGCCCCCCCCTGCGGCTGCCGATGCTTGTCCAGGTGTTCAATCGCGTCGCCGACGGCCTCGTCCATATGCACCGCCGCAAGGTCTATCACGCTGATTTAAAGCCAAACAACATCATGATCAGCCGTTCCGGCGATGTGAAAATCATCGACTACGGTCTGGCCACCATCCAGGGGGAGGGCAAGGGGCGGCTCCAGGGCACGCCAGAATACATGGCCCCCGAACAGGCCAAGCACAAGATGGTCAACGAACGCACCGACATCTACAATCTCGGCGCCACCATGTATCGCATGGTGACATGCCGTCTGCCGCCGAGTACCCTGCAACAAGAAGGCGGTCTGCCCATTGATAGCACGACCTGGGCGCGGATGCTCAAGCCGGTGCAGGAACTCAATCCCAAGGCGCCGGCGGCGCTTTGTGACCTGATCCACCGCTGCCTTTCCTTCGACGCCCAGAAACGTCCCGAACGCATGAGCGAAGTGCAAAGCGCACTCGATCACCTGGCCGATGAACTGGTGACGTCGCCGGAGGACAGCCTGGAAACACTGGAGTGGTGAGGGCGGGAGGTCCGTTCATGGCTGCATATGATGACCGTGAGCACTTCATCCCTCTGCGCAAGAGCGACCTCATCGAGCTGCTGTGCCGCGACCCCAAAATGGCCCTGAGCGAACGCGAACCCTTCCGCCAATTCTGCGCCCTTGTCTCGGCAGTATTTCATTTTGAGTACCTCAAGCAGCTGGAAGGACTAAAGGACGCCTACGCTCCTTTCGATCCCGATGCTGATACAAAAACACTGCGTCCCGTCTCCGCCGACGAGCGGCGCAAGGAGGAAGAGCGGTTGTTCACGCGCTTTGCGGTCCTGATGGAACGGGCCAATTTCAAACGGCTGACGCACGAGGAGCTACAGCGGGCGCTCCAAGAAGTCGCCACCGTTTCCGGCATTCGCACGCAGGTCGATCTCAATCTGTTTGAACGTCTGGACATATTTACCCGCGGCGATGTCATGGGCCGCATCCCCTATCGCTCGTGGCGAAAACTCTGGCGCAAAGCGGAACAGCAAGTTCCGCTTTATCAGCGCTTGGTGTTGATGGTGAAGCTCCGTCCGCACAAGCGCCTTGACCGCGACATCGATACGTCGCGGGTGTATCTGAAGATTTTCAAGGACATTCCCAAGACAGACCCGGACATGTTGTTGCCCGGCGCCCGCGTACGCATGACCAAGCTGGACAAGGCGCTGATTGCTTATCCGCTAGTGGCCGGCATCAGCATTATGTTGTGGGAGATCGGTACGCAAGTGGTCCCGGACCTTGGCAAGTTGGGGCTGAGCGCATTGGCATCGGGCGTCGGTGCGGCGGCCACCTGGGGCGTCGCCGCTGCCTTAGGCGGCTACGGCTACAAGACGTATCATACCTATCAAGTGAAAAAACAAGATTATAGTTTGCGGCTGACCAAGAGCCTTTATTTCAAGGGCCTGGACAACAACACAGGCGTCTTGATGCGCCTGCTCGATGAAGCAGAGGAACAAGAATGCCGCGAGACATTTTTGGCCTATTTTTGTTTGTGGAAGTATGCGCCGCCGGAAGGATGGACGGCGGAACAGCTCGACGATTACGTCGAGTCCTACTTGGAAGGCAACACGGGCCTGAAAGTCGATTTCGAGATCGGCGACGCCTTGGCCAAGCTGGAACGCTTGCAGATTGTCAAAACGAGCGGCGGCGTGTACCATGCTCAGCCGCTTGCCAAGGCGCTGGCAGTGCTTGACTGGACCTGGGACCATTACTTCCCGTATGCCCATCCCGAGCTGCAAGAAGCGAGGAGCATTCATGCCTGAGGATCGGGTTGTCCGCGTCCACCTGACGCCGGCCCGGTTGACGCCGGAACGGTTGGCCGACAGTGTGGCCGTGGTCATCGACGTATTGCGGGCCACGACGACGATGATTCACGCCCTGGCGGCCGGCTGTGTGGCCATTTGGCCGATTGCAGAAGTGGAGGAAGCACGGCGGTTGGCCGATGAGATGCGCGCGGGCCGCGTGCTGCTGGGCGGCGAGCGCGGCGGCGTGCCGCCGCCCGGCTTCGACCTGGGGAATTCTCCCGGCGAATACACCTGCGCACGCTGCAAAGGAACCACGCTGGTGTTGACCACGACCAACGGCACCCGCGCGCTGCTGCAAGCCGCCGCGGCCGCGCGGACGCTGATCGCCGGCTTCGTCAACTATAGTGCCGTATGCGAGCAATTGGCCCAAGACCCACGCCCGGTGGATATTGTTTGCGCCGGCTATCAAGGCGAGGTGGCCCTGGACGACGCTCTCTTGGCCGGGGCCTTGGTCGAGTTTCTTTGCGAACATCAAGCCGTCACCCTCAATGACGCGGCGCGTTTGGCCTGGGATTGTTTCGAGCATCATGGCCGCGTCCTCGATGGCGCGTTGGAAATCAGCGCGGGAGGCGCCCATCTGCGCAGCCTGGGATATGATGAAGACATTCGCGCGGCGGCGCGCGTCGATCAATTCACCCTGGTGCCGGAGGTGCGCCATGAACCGTTGCGCGTAGAAATCGGCGCGGTAGGGATCGTCAAAAGTCATTGGGGGCACTAGCCAAAAAGCGAGGTTTGCGATGGACATGGAAAAACTCGTGGCCCTATGCCGAAGGCGTGGGTTTATCTTCCAGTCGAGCGAAATCTACGGCGGTCTCAACGGCTTCTGGGACTATGGGCCGCTGGGCGTCGAACTCAAACGCAACATCAAGGAAGCATGGTGGCAAGACATGGTGCGTAATCCGCCACCGGGGCCGGATGGCCAGGAAATCTCGATGGTAGGGCTGGATTGCGCCATCATTATGAATCCAAAGGTCTGGGTGGCCAGCGGACATGCCAGCGGTTTTGCTGACCCGATGGTGGACTGTAAAACGGAGGGGTGCAAGGGCCGTTTCCGCGCCGATCAGTTGACTGCGTCTGTCTGTCCACTCAAACCGAGCAAGGCGCCGGGACAATACGACAAGTGCCAACTGACGGAACCCCGCACCTTTAATCTGATGTTCAAGACCTTCGTCGGCGCTCTGGAGGATGATTCGGCTTTGGCCTATCTCCGCCCCGAAACCGCCCAGGGGATTTTCGTCAACTTTAAGAACGTCCTCGATAGCAGCCGTCTTAAAATCCCTTTTGGGATCGCTCAAATCGGCAAAGCGTTCCGCAACGAAATCAACCCGCGCAACTACACCTTCCGCAGCCGCGAATTCGAGCAAATGGAGATCGAGTTCTTCTGCCACCCGAACGAGTCGATGAAATGGTATCGGTATTGGCGCGACGTGCGTATCCAGTGGTACACGCAGCTCGGCATCAAGTCCGACAAGCTCCGGCCGCGCGAACAGGGCAAGGAAGAGTTGGCCCATTACTCCATCGGCACGACCGATATCGAATATCTGTTTCCCTTCTCCGATGAGCCGCAAGAATTGGAGGGCGTCGCTCATCGCGGCGCCTTCGACCTGACGCAGCATCAGCAGCACAGTGGCAAGGACTTGACCTATTTCGACGATCAGACACGCGAGCGCTACGTCCCTCATGTCATCGAACCGTCGGCGGGGGCGGATCGCTTCACCTTGGCCGTATTATGTGAAGCCTACACCGAAGAGAAAGTCGGCGACGAAATGCGTACGGTCATGCGTTTCCATCCGCGGTTGGCGCCGATCAAGGCCGCTGTTTTCCCCTTGGTCAACAAAGATGGGATGCCGGAAATCGCCCAGAAGCTCTACCGCGAATTGAAACGCGAGTTCAACGTCTTCTATGACGACAAAGGCGCCGTCGGCCGCCGCTATCGCCGACAGGATGAGGCCGGGACGCCCTATTGTTTCACTATCGACGGGCAAACCTTGCAAGACAATACCGTTACCATCCGCGATCGTGATACCCTCAAGCAAGAGCGCTGGCCTCTGGCAGAAGTGGCGGCGCGGTTGCGGGCATTGCTGAGTCCGTAGTACCCATCCTTCCGCTGCGCCCCCAGAGGATGCCTTGATAGGCGCGGCGGAAGCAAGCTTCATTTCTCCACGTGTTGAGCGTCCACCCCCAAACCCATCACCAGAATGGCGACGAGGATGTGTTTGGCTGTCATCAGGGCCAGGATGGCGGGGATGGCGCCGAAGGTACAGAACCAGCCCGTGACCAGCACGGTGACAATGGAGGCCAAAATTTGCGTCATCCGCAAGCGCAGGCGGTTCAGGTCGTCATGGTCATCCAAGGCGACCCGTGGTGTACGCGGCGGAGGCGCTAACAGAGCCATGCAAGTGTCCCCGGAAGAAAGGTCCGTGCCAAGCGTGGGCAGTGCTACCTCGGCATGGTATTTCCTTTAAATTGTTTTAGGGCAAAGGCGCTGCCAAAGGCAAGAGCATCATTTCCCTATCGGCCCCGGCGTCGTCTTGGGCGCACACCCCCCAAACCAGCGGTAGAACGATAAGTACCAGAGAACGGCCAAGACGCTTACGGAACCTCCTCTCCGCGTTTGTGTACCCGGTCATCCCCACGAGTTAGACGCGGCAGGCCAGCTGTACCACAACTACCACAAACAAACCGACGCTGAGGATGCCGTTGACCTGGAAGAATGCCTGATTGACGCGGCTGAGATCGTCCGGCCGCACCAACCAATGTTCGTAGAGCAACAAAAGCGCCGCTGCGGCGACGCCAGCGAGATAAATCGCCCCCAAGTGCGGTGCTGCGGCCCAATAGAGAACCACCAGCAGGAACACCATAAGCAGATGACTCCACGCCGCCACGCGCAGAGCGGCGCGGATGCCGAGCTTCGCCGGGATGCTGTGCAGCTTCGCGTGGCGGTCAAAGTCCACGTCTTGACAGGCATAGAAAATGTCGAAGCCGGCCACCCAGCACAGGACGGCGCCGCCCAGCACCAGGGGCACAGCCAAATCGGCCAGGCCGCGAATGGCGATCCACGCCGCCAACGGCGACAACCCCAGCGACGCCCCCAGCCAGACATGCGACAGCGCGGTGAACCGCTTGGTGTACGAATAAGCGCAGAGAAACAGCAACACCGGCAACGATAAATACAATGGATAGGTGTTGTCGAAGATAAGAAAAATCGCTGTAGAGGCAACAAAGCCGGCAGCGCACAGGAATGTGAACAGCCAGACGGCGGCGACAGAGAGCCGGCCCGTCGGCAGATGGCGCCCCGCCGTGCGCGGGTTTAATGCGTCGAAGCGGCGATCGGCGAGGCGATTAAAAGCCATCGCCGTACTGCGGGCAAAAACCATGCAAAGCAGAATGCCGATCAGTTGCAGGAGATGAAAACCGGACAGTTTCCAGGCCAGCACCGCGCTCGTCAGCGCGAACGGCAGTGCAAACAGCGTGTGGCTGAAGCGAATCAGTTCCAACAGGGAGCGTAAGACGGACAACACAGCAACGTCTCATCTCGGGGCGAAATGTCCCTATCTTTTGATAGAAACCGTACAGACTACCGGGAAGACAACCGCGCTTGCCCTTCTCGGGGCGCTTACGCGACCCCGCTCGCTTCCTCGAAGCGTGTGATTTTCTCGACGCGGCGGGCATGGCGGCCGCCGTCGAATGGTGTTTCCAGCCAGATACGCACCATGCGCTCGATCAGTTCTTCGCCGAGCAGATCAGCGGACAAGCACAACACGTTGGCATCGTTGTGGCGACGACTCATCTCAGCAGTGATACAGTCGTGACAGGGGGCGGCGCGCACGCCACGTACCTTGTTGGCAGCGATACACATGCCAATGCCCGTGCCGCAAATCAGAATGCCGCGCTCGGCACGGCCTTCACTGACAGCGCGAGCCACTTCGAAGGCAAAATCGGGATAATCTACACTATCACGGCTGTGCGTACCGGCATCGTAGACCTCGTGGCCAAGCTGGTGCAGAATAGAGATGATGCGCGCTTTGGCTTCGAAGCCCCGATGATCGCTGCCAATGGCTATCTTCATGACTGTTCGGCCTCCCCTTGCGGAAACGGTGAGTTGGCAGACACGATTTCCGCCACGAGCATTTCCAAATGCTGCCGGATTTGCTGAGCACAGGCATCGTAAACCGGCTGATCGCCGCCGATGGGGTCGGCGATGTCGCCTGCTGGGTTGAGTAAGCGCACCACCGCTCCCCAATGACCAAAACAATCTGTTAAGGCACGGAGATGGCTGTGCGTCATGCCGACTAAATAATCGGCCCGTGCCGCCAAGTCCGCCGTCAACGGTTGACTGCGATGCGCCGAGAGATCGGCGCCGTAGTTCCGCGCCACTTGCTCCGCCTCGGCGGCCGCTGCTCCTCCCGGCAACGCCGCCAAACCTGCCGATATTACATGATAGCCGCGCGACGGCAAGTCCTCGACGGGGCAACGCAGCCGATCGGCCAAAAGCTTCTTGCACAAGGCTTCGGCCAGCGGACTGCGGCAAGTGTTGCCGGTGCAGACAAACACAATCCAACACGCCGTCTGCCGGCGAACTTCTTCGGGAGACAGCGCCCCTGGCCGGACAATCTCCCAAGCCTCCTCCTTGACAGCGATGACCGTAGCCGGCTGAGTCTGGGGCGCCGGTTCGTCTGCGACAACTACCTCCGCTTGCCTATCGGTTGGCGCCACGGTCATCAGCAGGGGGCCGGGAAAGTGCCGCAGCACTTCGCGGAATGCCTCGTGGCGCGGGACCGCCAGGTGCAACTTGTTCTGTCCACACAAGCGGGCGCGGACTTCATCCGGTAAGCGACTGGCCAAGCCTCCCTCGATGTCGCCGCTCACTAGCAACGTCACCGGACCGGGCCACAACCGGCGCGCCAACCGCAGGCCGAGCCGGCTCAGGCCCGGCGCCCAGTCGCGCACCTCGGCGGCATGGCGCAGGGCCAGCATCAGTTCGGGTAGGATCGGCGTCCCGCCACTCCCACCAGCCCCCGTCCCTTTCGTCCCATCGACCGGAAGCCGGCGAACCGCCTCGGGTACTAGACCGCTGGCCGTCACGGCGTAACCGCCCTCTGTAGGGAAAGCGACGGTGCGCCCCTGCCGGAGTGACTGGACGGCGTAAAGGACAACGGCGTGTGATTCGGCGGCACCCGACCAGTCGAGCACCTCAGGCATGGATAAATTCTCGTTCTCGCGTTTCGGGAACAACTACTTCCTCATTCTATGAGCCTACAGCGTCTGCAAAGGCGTCCGTTGCCGGTGCTGCGGGCTGGGAGGGGAACGTGCGCGGCGCCTGATTTACTTGCGCTGAACATAGGCGAAGTAGGCGCCGCACAACTCCTTGCCGTCGGCATCGTAAAACCACGATTGCATCTGGGTGCGCGTGCCGGCCTTCAACTTCACGGTGAATACAACCTCTTTGTCGTTGGCTACTACGGGCTTGGTTTGGTCCACCGCGCCAATTTTGAGCCGGGCGCGGACGATCGGCAGCGCCTTGCCGGGCGGCAAACCGCCGTCCACGGCCTGGAACGCCGGCACGCCGGCCGAGATAGCGGCGTCGGCCTCTTTCGGCCAACGCCGTAAAGCGATCTCATAAGTCCCCTCTTGCTCGACCAACAGGTGCCACGGCCCATTGCGGTTACGTCCCTCGCGGAGATCGTACATATTGTCGCAATAGACGTTGGCCCAATCGGCGGCCGACAGACGCACGGGATTTTCCTGGTCTGAACCAATGCTGATGGGACTCAGATCGTCAAGGTGCGGCGCCACGTCGGCCCACCATTTCTCGTAATGAGCGCGCATTTTCTGGAGCACGTCAGGATGCTCGGCGGCGACATCGGTCTTCTGGCCCGGATCACGACGGAGGTCGTATAACTCCTTGCCTTTGACCAGCCGCCATTTTCGCCACATTACGGCACCATCCCATTTCTCCGGCCGCTGCCCGTATTGCACTACCAACATGCGCTCAGGCAGCGTGTCCACCTTGCCCGTCAACAGAGGGGCGAGGCTTATACCGTCGAAGTGGACGTTTTTCGGCGTTGGCAGCCCACACAATTCGAGGAGCGTCGGCGCGAGGTCCTGCACTTCTGTCAATTCATCGAGGTCGGTGGGCTGGCGCAGATGGCCGGCAGGCCAGCGCAGGAAGCAGGCGGCGCGATGGCCGCCTTCATAATATTCCGTCTTGTGGCCGCGCATGCCGGCGTTGAACAGCTTGACCCCGGCGGTGCCGCCGTTGTCGTTGAGGTAAATCAGGATGGTATGGTCGCGCAGACCGTTGGCACTCAGAAAGGCGTCGAGTCGGCCCATGTTCTCATCGAGATTGGCGAGCATGCCGAAAAAGCCCGCCGGCCCCCGCCCTTTGTACGGCTGCTTATACTTGTCGGCCACCCAGCAAGGTGCATGCGCCGCATTGGTGGGCAAATAGACGAAAAACGGCTCGCCTTTGCCGCAGCACTCCTTGATCCAGCTCATCGCTAGATCGAACCAAACATCGGTGCAGTAGCCCTTGTATTGTTTAAGGACGCCCTTGTGGCGAAAGTAGCCGTCGAAACAGTCATTTTGCCACAGATCGGCCATCGAGGTGATGCCCCAGCCGAGGAAGTACACTGTCTCTTGAAAACCGCGCTGCTGCGGCAGATTGGGATAGCTATCGCCCAGGTGCCATTTGCCGAAATGGCCGGTGCGATAGCCGTTGGCCGCGAAGATCTCCGCCAATGTCGGAATGCCGCGGCGGATGAACGATCGGCCCGCGCAGACGGAAGAGGCGCCACTGTGCAGTGCATCGAGTCCTGTCAACAGTTGGCCGCGCGTCGGCGTACACATCGGGGCCACGTGAAAATCGGTCAGGCGAATGCTCTGATCGTGCAGTTTGTCGAGGTTGGGCGTTTTGAGGACGGGGTTGCCGTGGCAGGAGAAATCACCGTAACCCTGATCGTCACTGAGGACGATGATCACGTTGGGACGTTTTGCCGTTTCGGCGCCCCAGCCGGATCTGCCGAGGAGCGTCGTCAGGC
This sequence comes from Planctomycetota bacterium, assembly GCA_021324515.1. Taxonomy (GTDB): domain Bacteria; phylum Planctomycetota; class Planctomycetia; order Gemmatales; family Gemmataceae; genus JAJPHU01. Next base: position 4,780 of record JAJPIY010000376.1, on the reverse strand, counting down.
AAGCAAAAGCAAGAAGGGAATAACGGATACTCATGGTGTTCATTCTCCAAGAGGGCACTTTCGGTCAGCGGCGGGCTGTAGGCGAGCGCGACACCATTCTGCGCCCCCACGGCCCATAGCTAAACTATTCTACGAATTTGTTGGTGCTGTTCTCGGCCCTTGTCGCCCTTTGGAAAGAGCAGGAGAGGAAAACGCACTGCCGTTGCCATTCCTATCGCTGTGAACGATCATAACGGCATGTCCGTCCTCATCGACGAAAAAGAGCTGCCGCAAGAACTGACGGCCGAGCAGGCCGTTGAGGCGGCGTATTGCTCGGAATTGGCCGAGGTCGCTTCCAAAGTGCAGCGCGGATTGCCCACGCTGATCGAGTGTGATAAGGATCTCGCACCGTTCCTGTATGCCAACCTGCGCAATCGTCTCCGCGCCGCCAATCTGCGCTGTCTCTATCTCGACGGCCGGCCACGCCAGGAAGAGCAGGGCGGCACTATGCCGGCGGGCATGATAGGCACTATGATTGCCCAGTTGCGCGAGGCGGTGCGCGGGCCGGTGGAGCGGCGCATCGTCGTCCTACCGCACCTCGATCTGCTCACCACCAGCCAGGGCGGACTGACCACCGAGGCCCGCGAAGTCATTCCGCTCCTGTATGAAAATCCAGAACTGGTGTGGATCGGCTTCAAAGATCCTTCGTTTCCTTTGCCGCAGGTCATCGAAAACCTGTTTCCGCATCGCGTCAGCTTGCTCGGCATCCGCCGCGATCGGCTGCGCTATCTGATCACACGCAAAGAAAGCCGTAAGTTCGGCTGCGAATTCAATCCGTGGGCGCTGTACAAATATGTCTCCGGCGTCAACGCCGTCCGTCTGCGCAAATTGCTATCCACGCTAGAGGGCGAAGATTATCCGGCCAATCCAGCCCATGCCTACCGCCAACTCCGCCAAGCCACGCTCGGCGGCACGCTGGAAGTACCAACCGTCTCTTTCGAGAAAGACATAGGCGGATATGCCAAGGTCAAAGCCCAGCTCAACAACGAAGTCCTCCATCTGTTGGCACGCAAAGAGCAACTAACCAATGAAGAACAGATCCGGGCCATCGAGGAACTCATCCCCAAGGGCATGATTTTTTGGGGACCACCCGGCACGGGCAAGACGCTGTTCGCCAAGGCGATGGCGTCCGAGATTGGCGCTGCCGTGACCATCGTGTCCGGCCCGGAACTAAAGAGTAAGTGGGTGGGAGAAAGCGAAGAAAATCTCCGCCAGATTTTCCATGCCGCCCGGCAATCGGCGCCGTCGATCATCGTCTTTGACGAGCTGGATTCCTTCGCCTCGGCGCGTGGCACCTACACCGGCAGCGGCGTTGAACACTCGATGGTCAATCAGCTTCTCACCGAGATGGACGGCTTCCACCGCGAGGAGATGGTGTTCGTCGTCGGCACCACCAATTGGGTGGAAATCCTCGATCCAGCCTTGCTGCGTCCGGGCCGCTTTGAGTTCCATCTGCACATTCCTTACCCCGACGCCGATGCCCGCCGGGAAATCATTCGCATTTACGATCGCAAAATGGACCTGAAGATGAGCGAGGAGACGCTGGAATACACGGTGAGGCGAACCGGCCCTGGCTATCTGACGCCGCAAGGCACGCCGTTCAGCGGCGACCACCTCAACGCTGTTTGCCGTTCGATTGCCCGTCTGCGTCTGCGTGAGGGTCGCACCGATACCAGCACGCCCCGCGACGTGGAACGCGCCCTGACCGAGTATCAGGACCGGCCCCAGATGACGCCGGCCGAGGAGCGCGTGTTGGCCACGCACGAGGCCGGCCATGCCCTTTGCTCCTTGTTCTGTAAACATACGCCGCCCCTCGAACGCATCACCATTGAAAGCACTAACCCTTGGGCCTTTGGCTATGTCCGCCATCAAGATCCGGCCCATCGCTACATCCGCACCCGCAACGAATATCTCGACGCCATCTGCGTCGCCCTGGGCGCCCGTGAGGCCGAGGCGCTGCTCCTGGACGATCTGTCGATGGGCGCCGTCGGCGATCTGGAGACGGCTACGGCCCTTGCCCGTGAATTGGTTGAAGTCCACGGCCTGGGTGGGCCGGAAGTCGGCGTGGCGCGCTTTGTCTCCGACAACGACGAACGCCAACGCCGCGCCCATCTGTCTGAGGGCCAAAAGGAAGCACTCGATCGCGCCATTCGGACTATCCTGGAAGAAGGCCGGCAACGCGCCGCCGAGATCCTCCGCCGCAATCGCGCTTTGCTGGAGACACTGCGCGATCTGCTGCTGGAAAAGAAAACCATCGACGCCAAGACACTGGCACAGTTTGCCGGCAACAACAGGATGTCCCAGGGGCCTTGGCCCGAAGGTGGACCGGCCGTTGGGGGAAAAAGCTAATTACCACGGGAGACGAATATGCCGGAAATGACCATTCAGTTGCGCCGCGATCCCCAGACGGGCAAGCAAAACATTATCGTTAAGCTGCGCTCAGAGGAAGATACGCTGCCGTATGAGCACGAGCAACTGCACCGGGCACTGGTGGATAAGCTCCTCGAAGGCGGCATCCTCAAGGCGGGCGAAGAGGGCAATCTGCTTATCGAGCGCGAAGAAGAGACAGCTGTGCCAGAATGGCAACGTCCGGCGCCAGGGCCGCAACGACTGGCACAGCAGCAAAGTGGTGGCCCGTCATGATTGTTCATTTTACCGATCTTAAAATTCTTCAATTGGCATTGACCAGCGGCACGATTCCGCCCGATGTCGCCCAGAAGCCCGCGGTCGCCGGTTTCGGCGGCGACGAACAAGTCTGGGTAGAGACGGCGGCCAAACTGTCGGCCGCGACGCAACGCCAGCTGAAACGCCTTGGTGCCCTCGTCTGCAAATCCAGCGATGTCGCACGGAACACGGAAGTTTCTTGCTGGCCCCAATTGTTGCCGTTAGTCCGCGATACTGCTCCGCTCAACTCCCTTGAGAAGACGCCTGTCCTGTTCGATGTGTCGAGCGGTGCGGAGTTGTCACGACTGGTCCTGGAGATGCTGCGCCTGGGCAACGATCGGCAGAGTTATCGTTGGTTGGTGGAATCGGACAACCAAAACAAAGAGGAAGGCCGGGCGCTGGTGCGTGTGGTCGGCCCGCCGTATTATTCGCTGTTGCGAGCCCTCGATCAACTCGGTGGTCCCGACATCGCGCCCCGCGCGTTCGTTGAACGTGCGCCGGGCGTGTGGGTGGAGGTTGGTTATCATCATCCGCTGGCGGCCAATATCAGACCGCCCAAGGGGAAAATCCTGCTGCTGCGGCCGCCACGCCAATGGCTCATGCTTGCCGATGCGCCGTTCCACGACATTTACGAAATAGTAGAGTTTCGGCTGCCCAGCGGCGTCACGCGCTGGAAGGACAGCCCTTTGCCGCATCGGCTGCCGGTTGTACTGCGCTTGCGGCAGGCGGGACCTGCCGACGGCGCGGAGTTGTGGGTGCTGCGCGGCGACGCCCTCGACGAATTGAATCGGTTCGTGCAGAATGCTGAGGACCAATTGCTTCATCGCCTGGCGTTCGCCGTGGGCGCGAAAAACGGACAAACCATCGTTGTCCTGCGCGTACGACAATCAAAGCTGCCGCCGCCGATCTTGGTGCTAACGGCAGAAGCGTACAAAAGCCATCTGAAATTACCCAATCTGTTTCTGCCGGCCGGCTTTACTCTGCATCCACCGCTGCGGCGCGACGTAATCCGTAAGCTGCTGGCCGAAGATCCCAGCCAAATCACCTGGCTGGTCCCCCATGAAAACGGCAGCTTCACCCCGGAAGGGCTGCCGGATGATGTCTTTCGACCGCTGACCGATTGGGTCGATTACGTGCTCGATCACGACCGCGAATCTTTGCAAGCCTGGGTGCAAGCAATGCAGTTCGAGTTCGAGCCGTTCATTTGCGACGAAGGGCAGCCGAGCCAAACGAAGGCCCCCCCGGCCTCCGAGAAGACACGCGGTCCCAAAACGGCGTCCGCCCGGCCAATCGCGGAGCGAGAAACAGATGAAACAACGGCATTGGAAGCGCTAGGAGAAACGGAAACGGAAGAGAGGGCCCTGAGAGCATTTGCCGCCGTTGAGAAGGTTGAACCGAGCGAGATCGAGAAAGAATTGCACGCCGTTGAGGAAGAGTTTCTGGCGTTGCCGGGCGGGCTGGATGTAGCTGCGCGTCGGACTTTGTGGCCGCGGTTGGCAGAACTCAATACACGTCTTTTGAAATGGCAAGACGCCGGTATTTGTTGGCTCCATGCTTTGTGGAACGCCGCCGCCGATGATGCAAGCAAATGGGCCGCCGCCTGGTTGCGCACCGAGGTGCAGTGCGCAATCCACAATCCACAGTCTGTTTTCCGCAGAGGGACCGATGAGGGTGAGCAAATGGAAGAAGCCCTCGACCGGCTGCTCACTCGATCCGAGCCAACGACGGCTGATCTCCGCGTCCTGGCGGCTTATCTCACCTGGTCGGCGCAGCGCGACCCGCGGCCGTCGGGGCTGATGCAGCGCTTGCCGACGATCCAGCGTTTCCTGGCGCAGTACGAAACCTCGCTGCCGGTGCGCGCTTACTGGTTGGCCTGGCGGCATCTGGCCGACTTGACGGGCGGCGACGTATTGGCTTTGGCCCGCGCCCGTGATCGGCTGCTTGAACGGCTGTTCCACAACGGCCTGCGCCCCGAACAAGACCTCCCAAGCTTTTTGCGGTCCTCCGGGTGCCCGGACAGCCAACATTGTCGCGAAGTCCGTGAATGGTTGAAAAGGCTCTGCGACAAAGTCCACTC
>JAJPIY010000223.1 GCA_021324515.1 Planctomycetota bacterium | reverse complement strand
CGTCCGAGGGGGGACGGATAAGGCTGCCAGGCTACCGAAGGGATGGACGGGACCCGTAAGTAAGTCTGGTCCTCCGGCGCTCTCTTGCGAGAGCGCCGGATTTTTTTTGTCCGCTTATCCGGATTCAGCCGTAGACAGGGATATTACTTCTTGCCAGCCTTCTTGGCCTTGTACTCGTTGATATACTTCTCGGGGTTTTCCCGGAAGGCGTCAGCACAGCCGGAGCAGCAGACATAATAGGTCTCGCCTTTGTAGCTGACGGCGATGGTGCCCAGACCGCCGGAGACGACGCACTCGTTTTTCTTGTCCACCTTGCCCAGACTCACGCCCTCCCGTGTGAAAGCAACCAGGTAATCCTTCCGCCATAAGGTCGTCCCTTCGTTTTTGTGAGCGAGGCGGTAGATGAAGCGATCACCCTCGGCAGCGGTGCTCATGGTGATTTGTTCTGTCGCTTTTGTGTCGGGATTCGTGCGTTCCAGTTTCAGGATCTGGCGTTCGATCTTGCCTTCGAAGACAAGTTTGTCACCGCTTTTAGCGGTGGCGGTCAATTGGTAGAGTTTCTTTTGAGGCAGGTAACGCAGCTCGGCGGACTTGAAAAGTTTGCCGTCCTGGACACTCATGGCCAGCCAGGCGTCGTCGCCTTTAAAACACCAGCGCCAGCTGATGGTTTCACTCCAGATCGGATCGCGGGGACTGGGACGCGGCTTATCAGGACCGCCAGTACCTTTCCAGCTGCCAATGAATTCTTGCAGTTCCTTGAGGGCCTCTTTGGTTTGCGGTTTATCCGGGTTGTCAGCGGCCCATGCTGGCGCAAGCAGAGCACTCAGAAAACTCAGCGCGATGAATCGTTTCATAAGTCCTCTCTTTCTGGTGGAATTACGGGCAATCCAATAAATAAAGTGTTGTATTTGCGTTACCGGTCACCAATTGCTTGCCCCCCGGAGTGAAAGCCATCGTGGTCACGAAGGGGCGTGGCTCAGCCAGGAGAGGCAGGTGCAGGTCCCACTGGCGCAGCTCTTTGCCGCTGGCACAATCCCACAGCTTGATGACGTTGTCCCCTGCCACGGTGGCGAAGCGCGTACCGTCCGGACTCATGGCCACGGCCATGATCTTGTGCTTGTGGGCCGGGATCGTATGCCGTAATTGGCGTTCGGGCAGTTGCCAGATCCGGACCTCACCCCTGTTGTCAGCCGTTATCAGTGTTTTTTTGTCTGGCGTCAGCGCCAGGTCTGTAATTTCACGGGACTTATCATGGGCCTTCCATTCGTCGCCGATCCGACTCTTCTTGAACACGTCCCACAGCTGCACGGAACCGTCGGCCCGTCCCACAGCGGCCCAAGAGCCGTCGGTGCTGAACGTCAGGCACTTGCCCGCCATATAATCGCCTAGTTCAAAGGAAATGTCCTGCTTGCCGCTGGTTGTGTCGAAGACACCGATCTCCGCTAGCGCCAGCCAGGCGACCACTTGCTTGCCATCGGGCGTGGCCGTCATCGCAGGGATGCCTTCCAGTTGCGGACCTTCGTTGCGGATGGTGCGGACCTCTTTGCCGGTTGCTGTGTTCCACAACTTGAGCGTGCAGTCCTTGTCGGCTGAAATAAGAGTTTTACTATCTGGAAAAAAGGCGACAGAAGTAATCTCCTTGAGATGGCCTTCGAGGACGGACAGTTCGCGGCCGGTCGCCCGTTCCCACAAGCGGATCGTCTGATCCGCACTGCCCGAGGCGATGAACTTGCCGTCGGGACTGCTGGCCACAGCGGTGATTTCCTTGCTGTGGCCGCGGGAGTCGGCGCCCTGCTGACCTGCCAGTTCCCAAAGCTTGACCGTGTGGTCTACGCTGGCTGAGACGAGATAATGGCCATCCGGGCTGAAGGCGACGGAGCTGATCCAATTGGTATGGCCCTGATACGAAGCCAACTCCAGGCCCAGGCGCACGTCCCAGAGTTTGACAACTTGATCGCCGCCGCCGGAAGCTAGCAGCCGGCCGTCGGGACTGAAGGCCACCGAACTGACGACGTTGCTATGTCCCTGGAAGATCTTCACCGGCGCCGTTCCCTCCTTGACATTCCATAACAGGATGCGGTGATCGCCGCCGCACGAAGCCAACTGCCGACTGTCCGCGCTGAAAGCGACGGCGCTGACTGCGGCGCCGTGGCCCAGCAAGGTGCGCTCCGCCTTCAGGGTTTGGGCATCCCACAACATGACCGTGCGATCACCTCCCGCCGAGGCGATATATTTACCGTCACGGCTCCAGGCCACGGCGCTGACGACCGATTGATGGCCCGCCAGCGAATGCAGTTCTTTGCCCGATTCTACGTCCCAGATTTTGAGGAGCCGGTCTGCCCCAGCGGAGACCAGCTGTTTGCCGGCAGGATGGAAAGCGGCCGAGGTGACGGCAGCAGTGTGGCCGGTCAAGGTGCGGAGTTCTTTACCGTTGTTGCCGTCCCATAGTTTCAGCACTTTATCGCCGCTACAGGTGGCGATGTACCTGCCGTCGGGGCTGTACACTGCCGCCGTGACTGGCGAGTGATGGCCCTTGAGGACCAATTGTTCCTTGCCGGCAGGGACCGGCCAGACACGGGCCACTTTATCGGAACCTGCCGAGACCACGTGGTGGCTATCCGGATGAAACGCCACAGACCAGACGGCGCCTTGGTGACTGCCCAACTGCTGCGATTGTTCGTCGCTGCCCACATCCCACAGACGTACTGTCTGATCTATGCTGCCGGAGGCGAGGATCTGGCCGTCGGGGCTGAAGGCCAGGCAGGTGACGCCGCCGCTATGGCCGCCTTGCAGAAAACGGAGGAGATGGCCCGTGGCCGCGTTCCAGAGGCGAATGGTAGCGTCGTCACTGCCGGCGGCCAGGCGCTTGCCGTCCGGACTGAAGGCCAGGCTGAGGACTTGCTTGCTGTGTCCTTCATAGCTCCGCCGTTCCCGGCCGTCGTTGATGGACAAGAGATGTACGGTGTTCGGGTTGCCCGCGCCGACGGCGATCGCCTTGTTATTGGGATGGAAAGCGAGGCAGAACAACTCGCCGGGCAGCGGGCCAGAAGCCAGGCGGATGCCCCAGGTCTGGGTGTCATAAAGACGCAGCATATGATCGCCGCCCAGGGAAGCGAGCAGCTTGCCGTCGGCACTGAAAGCCACGGCCCTGATGAGGGCATTGTGGCCGGGAAGGTCGCATTGGACGTTTCCTGTGGCGACGTCGTAGACCCACAGGCGCTTGTCTTCGCCGCCGCCGGCCAGCAGTTTGCCGTCGGGGCTAAAAGCAAGACTATGAAGATGTTCCTTGTGTTTATTGAGGGTCTTGAGCAGCTTGGCGGCGGCGGCGTCCCAGAGCTTGATGTCGATACTGGCATTGTCGACCGAAGCGATGGCTTTGCCGTTGGGATGAAAAGCAAGAGCGGAAACGCTGCCGGAGTGCCCGGCAT
>JAJPIY010000259.1 GCA_021324515.1 Planctomycetota bacterium | reverse complement strand
GACGATATCGAGACATGGGACTGCTTGCCGTGGACAGCCATCGTCAAACCGGCCTGGGAGGGATCGAGCAAGGGTATCCGCGGCAAGTGCATTGTGGATACGCCGCAGGAGCTGATCGAGGCAATCGAAAACCACCGCCGCACTTACCAGCAGCCAATCCTCGTCGAGGAATACATCGAGGGGGATGAACTGACCGTGGGAATTGTCGGCAATTCGCCTCCCAAGATCCTGGGAGTCATGCGCGTCCTTCCCAAGCGCAAGGAAGAACGTTTCATTTACAGCCTAGAAGTGAAACGCGATTATCGTCAGCGCGTCCACTACGAATGTCCCGCCAAGCTGCCGCCGGAGCGTCTCAAGGCCGTCGAGAATGCCGCACTCGCCGTCTATCGAGCGCTGGGCTGCCGCGATGTGGCCCGCATCGACTTCCGCCTCCAAGACGACACGCCGTATTTCCTGGAAGTCAATCCCCTGCCCGGACTCCACCCCGAATCGAGCGATCTGGTCATCCTGGCCCGTCTGGCCGGATGGAGTTACGAGCAGCTGATCGAAAGCATTTGGCAAGCAGCTGTGGAGCGGACAGCGAAGCAGGCATCGTTATGACCGTGACGATTGCCATAATCCGAGCCGAAGACAGCGAATTGTCACAATTTTGCACAAATAGGGGTTGCGATGCGCACCGATTTTGTTCAATACTAATTCCTAGCTCATCCCACGCTTCCGGGTGGGAACGGGAGATTTTGTTTGGCAACGATTTGTTGCGCGGTTCTCTGAGTCTGACTTGCCTATGATCGCTGAGATGCCAGCCGCCGACCGTTCTTCTCTCCGAGTCCTTGTCCTTCACAATCAACCAGTTCTACCCGAAGACCATCCCGACGCCGACTCGGAACACGAAATTCTTTTCACTGCGGAGTTCGTGCGGCGAAGCCTAAGCGAAGCCGGCTATGACGTTTCCACTTTGGGCGTATCGCGCGATCCTGCTATCTTGTTGGAAAGCCTCCGCGACCTCCGCCCCGATGTGGTCTTCAATCTCTTCGAGGGTTTGGCCGACTTCGGCGAGACAGAGGCTCACGTCGCCGGCCTTCTGGAGTGGTTGGAAATTCCCTATACCGGCTGTCCGTATCAAACACTATGCCTGGCGCGGAGCAAGCACCTGACTAAATATCTGTTGACCGGGGCCGGTCTGCCGACAGCCAAGTTCTTCGTCGTCGATGATGTGCCGGTCGAGGACTGTCCATTGGGCTGGCCGGTGATTGTCAAACCCGCAACGCAGGACGCTAGCGTCGGCGTCGATCAAGGCAGCGTCGTCACCAATCTGGAACGCCTCAACGATCGGGTTGCTTATCTGCTGGACAACTATGGCCCTCCCGTATTGATTGAGGAATTCATCCGTGGCCGCGAGTTTAGCATCGGTCTGATCGAGGCGCCGGAACTGCGGGTGCTGCCCGTCTCCGAGATACTGTTTATCGATAAGGATCCCGATTTCTGGCCGATCGTGACTTATGACGCCAAGTGGAAACCCGGCACGCGCGATTATGAAGCAACTCCGCCGAAGTATCCAGCCCGTATCTCGCCGCGCTTGCGCAACAAACTGGAGACGCTGGCCAAACGGGCCTTTCGCCTGTTGGCTTGCCGTGACTATGCTCGCGTTGATTTTCGTGTCCGGGGCGGCAAGCCGTACATTCTCGAAGTAAACCCCAACCCGGATTTCAGCCCGATAGCAGGTTTATCCGGTGGTCTGGACTCGGCGGGCATCTCTCATGCACAGTTCACGGTTGATCTGGTGCAGCGCGCCTTGGCACGCGGCGGCAAGAATGCAGCCACGGCGCGGTGCAGCTCTTGAAAAGCTCGCCCAAATCCAAAGGCACACCACTGCAAAGGGGTTTGAACCTCTTGAGGCAGACAGGATCGAGCAACCGACAATTTCCGCATAAAGGGCGAGACGGGAAAAGCCGATAAACAAGGTAGCCCGATCAGGATTCCTATTCGGCTGAGGGCGGCGGCCAATAGCCAGAAAGGAGCGCCGCATGGGGCATCCCATTTCGCGCCGCAATGTCTTGAAATCGATGGCTGCCGGGTGCCTGGCATCTCTGCCGAGCGTCCCCCCCTCCCCGGTTGAGGCAAGCCCTAAGGCCCCCTCGGACGCAGTCGCGGGCAAGATGACCGGGGCAGCGGCGTTGGTCGCCGCCCTCAAAGCCGAAGGCGTACCCGTCGTCTTCGGTATTCCAGGCGCTCAGGAGAATGAGTTGTGGGATGAGATGAAAAGCCAGGGCCTGCCGTATCTTTTGGTGACGCACGAGATGTCGGCGGCATACATGGCTGATGGGGTGGCGCGCAGTACAGGGCGGCCCGGCGTTCTCGCCATCGTACCGGGTCCGGGCCTGACCAATTCGCTCAGCGGCCTGGGCGAAGCATGGCTGGACAGCGTACCGGTTGTGGCTATCGTCGGCGATGTGGCCCGCGGCGATAAATATCGCCCTTTCCAGGTCCACGAATTGCCGCAAGTCGGCCTGTTGCAGCAAGTGTGCAAAGGCGTCTTCGAGGTCAGCCATACTTGCGAGATCCCCAACGCCGTCCACAGCGCCTTCCGCATGGCCCTATGCGGCGAGCCGGGGCCGACTGTTGTCGTCGTGCCCTACAATCTGCTCCTGGATACGTGTAAGTACGCTTGTCCACTGCTGCCGCCCAACGAGGCGCCCTTCGACGAAGGCGCCTTTCTGTGCGCTTTGGGATTGCTGCGACGGCGCGACTGCAAGGTCGGCATCTACGCCGGTATGGGCTGCATGGACTACGGGCCGATCCTGGTGCAGGTGGCCGAGTTGCTGCAAGCCCCCGTGGCCACCAGCGTCTCCGGCAAGGGCGTTATCAGCGAATGCCATCCGCTGGCCGTCGGTTGGGGCTACGGCCCGCAGGGCACGCGCACCGCTGAAAAAGCCTTCAAAAAAGTGGACATCGTTCTCGCCCTCGGCGTCCGCTACAGCGAAGTCTCGACCGCCTTTTACTCGATCCCGCAATCGCCGCATATTATCCACGTGGACATCAATCCTGCCAACATTGGCCGTATCCTCAAGACGGAAGTAGGCGTCCATGCCGACGCCGGCTTGTTCCTGACCCAACTGCTTGTGCATGCGGACGAAATCCGCCGTCCTCCGGACAACGACCTCATCGCCTGCATCCGCAAGTGGAAGAGCGAGGATGCCCGGACCTATGCTAAATGCTACGCACGCTGCGGCGTCGATCCGATGGCGTTCCTTCTGGCCCTGCGCAAGGCCACCTGTCCGAATGCTCTTGTCTTCGTGGACGTGTGCTGCGCTGAGCATTGGGCCGCCGAGGCGTTCACGGTCTGCCTGCCTCGCACCTATTTCAATCCCACCGACAACCAGGCGATGGGCTGGTCCATTCCCGCCGCTATCGGCGCCCAACGCGTCCACCTGGACCGTCAGGTGGTGACAGTCACGGGTGACGGCTGCTGTCTGATGACCGCGATGGAGCTATCCACGGCGGCTCGTGAAGGTCTGCCCGTGAAGTTCTTCATCCTCGACGATCATGCTTATCACTACATGCAAGCGCTACAGCTCAAAGCGTATCACCGTACCACAGCAACCTTGCTGGCGCACCTGGATTATGCCGCCTTGGCCCAGGCGATGGGCCTGGCGTACATTGAAATCAACGGCCCCGCTCATTTGCAGGGCGGCATTCAGGCCGCCCTGGCTCAACCAGGTCCAGTCCTGGTGCGTGTCGTCACCGATTATGGCAAACGCCCTGTCCGCTGGCTCGACGCCACACGGGATCGCTTTGTCAAAGAACTGTCCCGAGAACAAAAACTGCGTTTCCTCGCCCGTCTCAGCTCACGAGCGTTCGATCGACACCCAAAGAACGATTGAGCGGCGACCGACGAAGCCCATCTGGTGCGCCTTTCCAAGGGAGGTGGAGCGCTATTTTGGTTAGCCGCTTCGCGCCGCGGAGCGGGTTTCTCGCTCTCCTTCGGATCGCGGTCGACCACAAACGCTATGTTCTTCCCCAAAGCGCCCTAGGTCCGCGGCGTCAGAAATTGTCGCACCACTTCTGCCAGGATTGCCGGATGGGTATAGCTGGGCACATGTCCACAACCTGAGAGGACGACCCGGCCGGCATTAGGCAACCCTTGCAGCAACATCTCCTCATGCACACGGGGCACAACGCGGTCCCGATCGCCGCATATCAGCAGGATCGGCTGACGGATGGCAGGCAAAATCGGTCGCAGATCGAGGCGGTGCAACAGGCGTGCCTGATGAGCGACTGCCGCCAGAGGCGCCCGCCCCGAACATTTCAGGAAGTGTTCCCAAACGTCCGGGAACGCTTCCTTGAAGGAGGTGCCCGCGCAGCGGAGCAGCACTTTTTCGCGCAGGGGGATGCTAGCCATCCGGCCGGGCAGGAAGCGCCCCCAGGAGGACAAAAAGCGTTCGGCGCGACGCAGTGGTCGATACGCCAAGCCGCCTTGTAGGATGCCGCGCGGCACACGTTCCGGATGGGCATACATCGCCTTCAAGGCGATCGTAGAACCGAATGAGGAACCGAGAACGTAGCTCTGCTGTAGGCCCAAGTGCTCAAGCAGCGCCCAAACGTCGGCGACGAGATGATCGTGGGTATAACGGCGTAGGCGGGCGCCGTCGCCTCGGCCGCTCGGTTGGTCGTAGGCGATGCAGCGAAAATGAGCCGAGAGACGGGCAATCGGCATCAGGAAAGAATGGCAGCTGTCACCTAGGCCGTGAATGAAAAGCAGTGGCGGGCCGGCGCCCCAAACATAGTAGGGCATGTGATAGCGGCCGGTATCGCAGGTTCCGTGGATCGCCTCGCGCTCAAAACGCGCTCGCGCCTCGGCGAAATCGAGTGGCGAGCTCTGTTCTCCGGAGTGCAAAGTGCAGGAGGCGGCGCAGGCCAGAGAGCAATCCGGGGCATCGCCGGCAGGGCAGCTTGGCTGCGGCGAAGCGGTGCTGGAAGTCGGCGTCGTGCGTTCCAGAGGGAGTTTGTCGTTCATCATTTGTAGAATACCGCGCCGGCGAAGCTGACGCTCTCGTAGCCGTGGGGATGGACGTACTGATCGTAGTGCAACACTTCGCCACGGCGTGGGTGGAGGGCCTCCAGGACGACATAGGCAGGCGGCAAACCGCAGATACGGCGGGTATCGCCTTCACGGGCAATAATGCGGAAAAAAGCAGCAGCGTCCACGGGACTGGTCCGGCGCGGCGTTAAGGCCCCTCCGCCCAAGGTGTGCAGCAAGGCAAAATCCTGGCGGCGGCTGTGTTCCAATAACGTCGGCTCCAGGGGGCCTGAATCGCCGAATTTCGGGCCAAGATGCGCCAAATCGCCGCTGATGATATAGCAGATCGGCTCTGGCGTCTCGCGCTCAACGGCGCGCAAGGCTGCAATCATCCGGCCGATATCCGCCGCTTCGATCGGTTCACACCCGGTAGCGATACAATCGTGAAACGAGCTGACTACCAGAGGTACAATGCGGAAGGGCGCCTCGGCAAAGAGATATTGCAAGAACACTACTTCCAACTCGATCGAATGCTCTGGTAGATGGGCTGGCAACTCGTCGTCAAACAGGCCATCGCCGTAATGAGCGACGAGACGATCGATGTAGGTTGAATCCGTGTAGGCGACGCCCAGGGGCGTTTGAAAATGCTTGCGCGTCAGGGTGAAGCGGTGCATGCTGTAGTGCGACGTGCCGATGATGACGAACAGCGTGGCCGGGGTGCGTTCAAAGAGTTCTTTGTAGGCCCAGGCGTAGGTAAGCCCGCCGCGGGCGTAGTCGATGTGCGGCAGCAAGGCCGCGCGAAAATGCGGATCGGGCCGACGTGGCCCCGGCCGGCCCGGGCCGGCCGGGGCGGTGAAAAGACGGTCGAGCACACGCCGTAAAAAGACCGGATCCTCGCCGTAGCAGACGGTACAGGCGGGCGGACGGATAGGGTTACCGGCTTGTTCGCGGAGACGGGTGCGGAAACGCGGTCCATCGAAAAACAGTGCCTCCTCCAGTTTCCGCACCAACCGATGAAACAGTTCTACTGGCCCCGGCAGACTGTCGATGTTACGCAGGACGTCGGCCTGGATGTCTGGGAGCGTACGTTGACCGTTGAACAGCTGGAGCCAACTCATTTCCAGTTTGCTCAAGCGCAGATGAGAAACTGCCAGACGCAACTGGTCCCAGAGGACATAACCTCCTCCTCCCTCTGCCTCCAAGGTGAGATAAGGGCGCAATCGTGGTCGCTCCAATGCAGACATAGCAGACCTCTGGACTCATTGTTGTCCGGACGGCAAGACAATTTTGCCCTGCCGAACAAGCCCCTTTTTATTGTTGTGCCAGGAGAGCGCAGGGGTCAAGGGGCGGTCGGCAGAGCAACGATGGTATAGGAGTTTGAAAAAATTCTCAGGAATTTATTTGACATCCATCAATGCATTGATATGCTACAGAATGACTCGTAAAAGCAGACGGACGTGTTCGCCTGCTTTTGCTTATTGGTCTCTCAGCCATGCGGACGGGGTTTGGAGGCTTGTTCCGGTTTGCTGGGAGGTGTGTTCGTTTTCTTTCACCTTTACTAGGGTCTTGCGCACGTTTGCCGAGGCGCTCTTGCTCCGTCGGGGTGGATGGACAGGGCTGGACCAGCGCTCATCGGTCTTTGCGCGGGACGTGGAGGATTCCGCTTTGAACAATCACACTTCTGCCGTCCGGTCTCGTTCGTCCAAAACAGCGTCGTCGGCTGTCTCGCCGCTGCGCATTTCCGACGAGACCCTCAGCCGCCTGACCGCTGTTTTCAAGTTGTTGGCCGATCCATCACGGTTGAAAATCGTCTTGGCCTTGGCCCAGCAGGGAGAGTTGCACGTCTCGGCCTTGTGCGACCTGCTCGGCCAATCGCAGCCCGCCGTCAGCCATCATCTGACGCTCATGCGCATGGTCGGTCTGGTCGGTTTCCGCCGGGAAGGCAAACACAACTACTATCATCTGGCCTCGGCGCACGTGCGCGATCTCCTCGAGCAGTTCTTCGCCGACGCCGGCAACGGCCAGAAAACCATCCACTGGGATGACTTTACCTTGAGCTTCAAGCGCAAATGAAGCCGCTTCCATTTTGTGATGCTTCGCAGAAGCGCCTTTATGTGCAGGGCTTCTGCGAAGCATCGCTAACCGGGTACGGTCATTGGGGCACTCATTGAATCCGCAGACGACGGACCCACTCAGCCTGTTCCGCGATCTCCGCATCGGTCAAGCCGCTGGAGCGATGGATCGTGGTGCGGGCCATTTTGCCGCTGGTCATGTCCAGGGCCATTACATCAATGAGACCATTGCTGCCGACGCCGCAGCGCACCTGTATCGGCGATGATTTCGGCAAGTTCGGCGGCAGGCCCTCGATCCAGCATTCGCCGATGCTGATGCAAGCGTCGGCCTGAGTAGCCTCGCCTTGCAACACTTTAACGCGGACGCGCTGCTGATTTTCAACCACGGTACAGTAGACTCGGCTGGCCGCTGTCGGCAGCTGGGTGTTTTTGGGAATAAGAATGTCGTTGATGCGTTCTTGTCCCTGCTTGACCTCGATGCCGAGACTGTGGGCGTTGACGTTGATTTCGACTACTTGAGATAGCACGTCGCGCGCGGCCTCCTCCATGAGCAGATCTTCCCCAAAGTCTTGCTGCGCCGCGACGATGCCGGCGTGCAGGGCAGCGCCGCGAGCTACCACTTCGCTGACAGCCAGCGAGTGGTCCGGCGGCTTGCCCGTCAATTCCTCGAGCATCTGTCGGGTCATCGGCATGTGAGTCGAACCGCCCACGAGCAGAATGCGATCGACCTGGTCCCAGGTGAGCTTGGCCTGTCGTAAGAGTTGTTGGGTGGTCAGTCGAGTGCGTATCAGCAGATCGCGCGTCATGGCCTCGAAGTCGGCGCGGGTGATCGGTACCGCCAGCACATGCCCGGCATGCATACAAGTGAGGGTCGTTTGCGGCAGTTTGCTCAAGGTACGCTTGGCGCGCTCCGCAGCGGTACTGAGATGGACCAGCGCTTGCGGATCGCTGCGAGGGTCGATGCCTGTCTGCTGCTTGAACAGAGTGGCCACATACTCGACGATGCGGTCGTCCCAATCTTTGCCTCCCAAGCGTACGTCGCCTTCGATGGCAAGGGTCTGAAAGCGCTGGTGAGCCAGGCGGACGAGCGTGACATCGAATGTGCCGCCGCCGAGGTCGTAGACGAGGACCGTGCGTTCGTCTTGGGGCAGCGCTACCGACCCTGTGGGGGGTTGCAAATGTTGCAGCGAGTAGGCCAGAGCAGCAGCGGTCGGCTCGTCGAGGATGTCGAGCACTTCCAGGCCGGCAATGCGTCCGGCGTCCTTGGTGGCCTTGCGGCGGGTGTCGTCGAAGTAAGCTGGCACCGTGATGACGGCCCGGCTGATAGGACCGATGCGCAGTTCGGCGTCCTGCACCAGCTTGCGGAGGATGATGGCCGAAAGCGTTTCGGGGCGGAAGTCACGGCCGGCGATGGGCCGCCCATAGCTCGGATAGCCCATGCGCCGCTTGATGAGCGTGGCCACCCGGTCGGGCTGTTCCAGGGCCACATCAAGGGCGGCCTGGCCGACAACGGCAGTATTGTCGTCCAGCAATAACACCGCGCTGGGCGTGAGCATTTCCCCGTCGCGATTGGGCAGAGTAATCGGTTGGCCGTGATCGTCCAAAGTAGCGATAGCTGAGAAGGTGGTACCCAGATCAATGCCGACTAATTTGCCTGTGCCGACTGCCATTGTCCCGTTTTCGGTTTTGGGGTTTTGGTTTTCGGTCTTCCCTTTCTCAATGTACAGGATAGGGCGCTCAACTGAAAATCGAAAACGGCAAACCGAAAACCGAGAGGGCGTTTGTCGTCGTCTGCTCTGCCAAGTGCTCTAGAGGGATGCCCAACAGATCAGCCAGACAGGCAGCCGTGTGAATCACATGGGCCGGCTCGTTGCGTTTGCCGCGCAGCGGCGCTGGCGACAAATAGGGGCTGTCGGTTTCGACAAGCACACGATCGAGCGGCTGTTGCGCTGCTGTCTCCCGCAGGGCCGCGGCATTTTTGTATGTCAACATGCCGGCAAAGGATAGATACAACCCCATTGCACGACACGCCTCAGCCATCGCTGCATCACCAACAAACGAGTGCATCACGCCGCGGATAGGACCGTGCCGGTCGAATTCTGTTCGCAACACACGAAGCATGTCGGCCTCTGCTTCGCGGCAATGAATCACCATCGGGAGTTGGTGCTGGCGCGCCAGTTCCAAATGACGGACAAAATACTCTTCCTGTAGGGGAAACGGCGTAGTGTCCCAATGGCGATCCAGTCCGGTTTCGCCAATGCCGACGACACGCTGATGTTCGACAAGGGCGAGGACTTCATCCCAGGCAGTCGGACTGGCTTCGGGAATATTGTTGGGATGTATGCCGACAGTAGCAAACAGCATGGAGTGGCGTTCCGCTAATGCGATGCTGGCGGTGCTGGAGGGCGCACTGGTGGCGATCGTGATAACTGCCGCGACGCCAGCGGCGCCAGCGCGGTCGAGAACGGCGGGCAGGTCACAGGCAAACTGCTCGTCGTCCAAGTGAGCGTGTGTGTCGATGAGAACAGCCACGTTAGCTCGCCCTTGCTTGAGGATGGGCCGCAGCCAATTCTTCCAGCCGCGCCAGGTGTTGGCGCTTAAGGGCCAAAAGTTTGTCTACCTCTGCTTGCGCCGCGGGATCTTTCAGGGCGGCGCGATCGCGCTCCAGATCGGCGATTGAGCGACGCTCCTGCTCGACCAGGCGCGGTAACAGGAAATCGAGCGCCAGGAAATTGAGGGTCGTAAAGTGGGCGGGATAAGGAGGCAGATACGGCGGCGGAATGCGGCGGCGGACGAGAAACCGGCCCAGGGAAGCTACAGCCTCACGCTCGGCGGCGATGAGCCGCTGGAGTTCCGCCCAGGTTTTTTCTTCCGTCGAAGTGGTCCAGGGATAAGCCTCCGCCACATAAGCGAGAATAGAACGGCTCTCACGGCGGAGGATGTCCTGAAGCAGCTGTTGTGTATGCAGATCGATCACGGGGGTGGTCCTTGCTTCTGTTTGCCAATTCCCTGCATACCCATGCCTTTGCCCATGCCTTTGCCTTTGCCCATGCCTTTGCCTTTGCCCATGCCTTT
>JAJPIY010000293.1 GCA_021324515.1 Planctomycetota bacterium | reverse complement strand
CGGCGGTACTGGCCTGAGAAATGTCGCTTTCACTTAGGTCTAACTCTGTTGTACAGCGGGCGGCAGCGCGAGGCATTGTGCGAATTCGACGCTCTGTTAGCAGTACCAGAGAACCTACCCAAAGACATGCAGGACCAACTGCTTTGGAATAAGGCCGTCGCCCATCTTCAGTTAGGGGAGAATGTGCAAGCCGCCCGTTATTTTGCCGACACCTGGCTGCACCGCCGGTTTGCCGATACCCCGGCTCATCTTCTGCCCTTGCTGCACATGACTATGGCGCTGGCCAAGGCAGCGGACAGCGGCAGGGCCGTCGAGAAGCAGCTCGCGGAAATAAGCAGGCAAATCCAGCGAACCAACTGGGAAGTGGAGGAAGTGCGTCAGAGGGTAGAGGTCTTTGCAAACCGTGTAGATGCTGTGGTTTCGCGCCTCCGCCCGTTGTGGCGGCTCGCTCGCCCCGTGGCGGCGTGTCTCCTTGCGCTGGCCCGCACCGGCCGTTCTGGCTATCGATGGCTGCGTCATGGGGCACGGACTGGAGTGAGAGGCATTCGTGCTGCGATCGGATTACCGGCGGTCCAAACGGACTTTCCCTTGATGCCATCCTTGGAAACGCCGTTCGGTGAACTACTGGCCGGCCACGTCATCGAGCAGACGTTCTCGTGTACCCAGGATGGATTGGCCGCGCTGGCGCTTAAATTGGGCACCTTTCATCGTCAGTTGCATAGCTCGTTGCATCTGAGTGTTTGTGATGCCGCCGGCCGGTGCTTGCGCGAAGTACAGACTTCCACTTGCCGTTTCCGCGACAACCATTTGCACTACTTGACATTTCCCCCTCTCGCCGAAAGCCAAGGCAAGACCTTCACGTTGCGGCTGACGAGTCCTGATGCCACTGTGGGGAACGCTGTGACTGTCTGGGCGCGGCCGGGAACGGGCCGCGGCCTGTGCCTCAACGGCCGGCCGCGAAAGCAGGAACTCGTTTTCAAGCCACTCTATCTCTCGCCTTCCTCTGGACAACGCGATCTGCTCCTCATCTGTCCAGATCACCTGGGCCGCATCCGCATTGGCATCGGTATGAGACACTGGGAGATTGCTCGCGCCCTGACGGCCCGCGGCGTGAGCGTGACCTTGGCCACGCCCCATCCCTTCGACGCCGACCTGCGCGGGGACGGCTTCCCGCTCGTCCATGTCGGCTCCACGGAAACATTGCTCGACCTGGCCATCCGCCATCGCAACGTTATGATCCAGGGGGACATCTTGGTTCGGTTCCCTGCTTTATACGACAGCAATCTCCCTATCGTGGTCGATATGATTACTCCGATGCACATTGAAAATTTCGATCGACCGCCAGCAGAATACGAGTATTCGCAGCAACTGCTGGCCGAGGCGCTAAGGCGCGGCGATTTCTTCGTCTGCGGCAACGAGAGGCAACGGCTGCACTGGCTCGGCATGTTGGCCGGGCTGGGTCGCTTACCTTTTCAGGCCAAGGCTGAACATCCAGAGCTGCGGCACCTCATCGACCTTGTTCCTTTTGGCATTCCCGATGCCCCTGCCGTCAAGACTCGGCCGGTCCTCAAAGGCGTTCGCCCAGGCATCGGGCCGGACGATTTCGTGCTGACCTGGTTCGGCGGCATCTGGGACTGGCTTGATCCATTGCCGATCGTCCGCGCCATTGGGGCCGCCTGGAAGCATGAGCCGTGCATCAAGCTGTTCTTCTCGGCCTACCGTCAACCCAATGGAGCGGTTTCCAACATGGCCCAACGCGTGCATGATCTGACTGAGAAACTTGGGCTGTTGGACCGCTGCGTTTTCTTCAACGAATACCCGGTGCCTTTCGACGAGCGAGCGGATTATCTGTTAGAGACGGACGCGGGGATTCTCTGTCAGGCGCGCAACCTGGAGACGCAGATGTCCGCCCGCACGCGCGTGCTAGACTATCTGTGGGCTGATTGCCCGCTGCTTATCAACGATGGCGACGAGTGGGCGCAATCCATCCGCCAGCACGGCTTGGGAATAGTCGTGGAGGAGAACCGAGAAGAGTTGTGGATGGAAGCAATCCTCCGTTTATGCCACGATAAGGAAGGGCGAGCGCGGATGCGGGCCAACATCGGGCGGCTCAAGCAACAGCTGCGCTGGAGCGTCTGCGTCGAACCGCTCGTTCAGTTCCTCGCTCGCCAGCATGCGGCAAGACCAGGGGCCCGGCTTGCGGCTTAGAAGCATTCGAGGCGGAAGCGTAAGCGCTGGTGGCCTTGCCGTCGCTTCCGCTTCCACCTCGCTGGGTCTTGATGGAGATAAGATGTCCGATTCTCTCTACGATGTTGTGATCGTGGGCGGCGGCATCGTCGGCCTGGCGACGGCCTATGAAATAACGCTCCGAGCGCCGGGCCTTTCCGTGGTAGTGCTCGAAGCAGAGGACCGTTTGGCCGCCCACCAGAGCGGGCACAATAGCGGAGTAATTCACTCTGGATTATATTATAAACCCAACTCCCTCAAAGCGCGTTACTGCACCGAGGGCCGCGAGGCCATGTATCGCTTTTGCCGCGAATACGGCATCGCTCATGAACGCTGCGGCAAAGTCGTGGTCGCTACCCGCAACGAGGAACTGCCGGTGCTTGAGGAATTAAAGCGGCGCGGCCAGGCCAATGGTCTTCGCGGCATTCGTCTTCTGGATCCTGCCGAGCTGCGCGATCATGAGCCCCACGTCGCCGGCATCGTGGGCTTGTTCGTGCCAGACACCGGCATCGCCGACTACCCTGCCGTGGTGCGGCGGCTGGCCGAGTTAACGAACGCTGCCGGCTCTGAGGTTCGCCTGAGCACACGCCTCCTCAGCTGCGATCGCCGTCAAGGAGCCTTGACGTTGACTACTTCTCAGGGAGAGGTTCGTTGCCGGTTTTTAATCAACTGCGCTGGATTGCAGTCGGATCGCATTGCTCAGTGCTGCGGTGTTCGGCCCGATGTGCAAATTACGCCCTTCCGAGGGGAATATTATCAACTCGTTCCGCAACGACGCCATCTGGTTCGCAACCTCATTTACCCGGTGCCTGATCCGCGTTTTCCTTTCCTGGGGGTGCATTTCACGCGGATGGTCCATGGTGAAGTAGAAGCGGGGCCGAATGCCGTGCTGGCCTTGAAGCGGGAGGGCTATCGCCATCGCGATGTGTCTGTCCGCGACATTGGGCAGATGGTCTGCTATCCGGGCTTTTGGAACATGGTGAAACGCTATTGGAAAACCGGCATGGCCGAACTGTATCGCTCGCTCAGCAAGCAGGCCTTTCTGCGTGCCTTGCAGCGGTTGGTCCCGGAGCTACGTTCCCAGGACATTCATCCCGCCGGGGCGGGGGTACGCGCGCAAGCCCTTGCCCGAGATGGTTCGCTGGTGGATGATTTCCGCATCCTCGCTGCTCCACAAATGGTCCACGTCCTCAACGCCCCCTCGCCGGCTGCAACCGCTTCTCTCCGCATTGCTCAAGCCATCGTGGACTTGGTGGCCAGTCATGCCGATTGCCCTTCTCCCCGGTTGACTCGTACCAGCATCCGAAAAGCGATATAACTAGAGAGAGACGCTTGCTTCGCCTCGTAGGTAGCAACCGTGGAACGCTCTCTGTCTCTCGAACAACGCTTGCTTGGTCAGACAATCGCCGGCAAGTACAAATTGCTGGAAGTGCAGGCCAGCGGCTTCTACGGCGCCGTCTTCCGCGGCGAACAGTATTTCTGCCGGCACAAGGTCCGTGCTGTAGCGGTCAAGGTATCACGACAAACAGGGTTGACCGAAGAGACGGTCCCTTATCTCTTCGGCGACGCCCTTATCCTCGCGCAACTTCTCGCCGCTCCCGCCAACCGGCTCGATGATGCCGGGCGTCGTCATCTGGTGCCGATCTACGACATGGGCTTGCTGCCGGAGCACGAGCATCGAGCTTTTCTGGTCATGGAATACGTCGAGGGTTTGCCGCTATTGTCTCACTTGCGGGCCGCAGGGCGCTTCAGTGTAGCGATGGGCCTGCGCTTCCTCAAGCAGATCTGCCGAGGCATGGCCTTGGTTCATGGCCAAGGAGCGGTGCATCGCGATTTGAAAGCGGACAACATCTTGGTGGATCGCCGCGGCGTCATCCGCATCGTGGACTTCGGCCTGGCCGCCTACACCGATCCTCACCTCGGCTTCGCGCCAGGGTCACTGGGCAACTTCATCTACATGGCCCCGGAGACGCTGTTGGGCCGTTCCACACCAGCATCGGATGTGTATAGTATCGGACTCTTGATGTATGAATTGTTCACAGGCGGCGGCCCGCACCTGACGGCCTCGTGGCCGGACGCCGACGCCCGCGATCGGGCTAATGTGTGCTTGCACCTGAAACACACGCTGTATTTCCCCCCGCCGTCGCTGGTGCAGAACGAGATCCGCAATGAGTATCGTTGGTTGGACGCCCTGATTTTACGCTGTCTGGAAGTGAGGCCGGAACGCCGCTTCGCCGACGCCGGCCAACTGCTCGCCGCCATCGAATCGTGCGAAGCGGGCATGCCTTTGTCACTCGACGAGCAGAACAGCGCCCGCACTCCACCCGAAACATTCGGGGCACAAGTGCAACCCCGCTCGCCGGATGATGCTGGAGATACTCTGTTCCGTGAGATACGGCAGTTGCTGGCGGCGCGAGCATATGAACAGGTGATCGACCGTTTGGACGTGCATCGCCCGCCAGAGTGGGCCGTGCTCGATACCCTGGGGGCGCGGACCCTCCGTTTTCTGGGGCAAGCGTATCTCGGTCTGGGCAATCTGTCGGCGGCGCGCGACTGTCTGGAGCAACTCCGCGCTGCCCAGAAAGAGCAGCCCTTGCTGCCCCAAGGCGATTATGCAGCGGCGCTGTCCGACCTGTTCAAGTGCTACCGCAGCCTAGGGCAGCTGCAAGCGGCCCAGGCGTGTCAGGAAGAAGCACGGCAATTGTTGTCAGTCCCATCTCGGTAGTCGGCAGCGCCCTTTCTCTCTTCTCCACCAGGGGAGAGGAAAGTTCGCGCTCCCTTCAGTCGGGAGGCAGTGCAGCGTTCCCTTTAGCGCGCTTTGGGGGGGTCGCCTGCGGCAAATGCGGGATGGCGAAGGACGCGCCAGACGTCGGCCCAGAGTTGTCGCCGTTCCTCGCGGCCCATTGCCGTGGTCAACGGCGGATAATGGCCCGGCCCTAACGGTACTTCTTCTCCCATCATCAGGCCAAGATAATTGGCTTTGGCCAAGATTTCGACATGCACAAAAGGCCCATCAGACTGCAAAGGAATACGGGTGAAGATGTCGCGGCGCAGGAGCCGGAACGGACAGGCGACATCGCGATAACGTATCCCAAAGAGAATACGAGCCAGCAACGCCGTCGCATGGCGTTTCCAGCCGAGCCAGCCGGGTGAACGCTCTGCCGCATGCGCGAACAGCACGCGGAGGAAAACACGCCGCAGTTGGCCGAGGATGCGCCACGGCCACGGTATCCGCCGGCCGCTGCGCGAGGCTGATAAAATGTGGACATAATCGATCTCCAGGTCCGGCTTGTGCGGATCGAGACGCTTGTGCAGCAATTTGCCCAGATCAGCAGGCTGATAGTGTGGATCACCGAGCGTGTAAAACAGCAGCGGATAACGGGCCAACATCAATGCCGTCCGCAACGCCGCCCCCTCTCCTTGAGCTCGCGGATGTCGTCGGACCACGACGCGGCGATAGCTGGCGGCCAGCTTTTCCGCTAACTCTCCTGTACTGTCTGTGCTGGCGTCATCCACCACGATCAACTCGTACTCGCGGTCCAGGCCATTGAGGAACGTGATCCAGGCGGCGAGCACCGCTTCCAGATGAGCCGCCTGGTTGCGTGTAAGCAGCACCACACTAAGCGGCTGCGAGGCAATCGGCGTCAAGCGGGGAAGTTGTGGCATAGGTCCGAAAACAGAGGGCAGAGGCCGAAGATCAAGGGACGGATGAACCGATCGTGGGCTGCGGATCGCGGACCTCGGACTGCACACGGAGCAGAACAAGGGGCCGCTCGTGCTCTCCGCCGGACAGATCCGTGTTGTCCAACAGGCGTTCGAGCCGAATGCCGGGTAGGGCGAGACGGCTTTCCTCCACATATTGCGGCGGTGTCACGAGGTAATGCATCCCTGGTTGCAGAAGCCGTGCTTTCAACTCTGGCCATTGTACGATAAGGGCCAGCGGCCGCCCCAGATGAAATGCCAAGGGATGCGCCTCAGTGCGGAAAAAAACGACCTCGTTGGGGCAAGGCGCCAATTGCCGGATGCGCGCGGCAAAGACGCCATAATCGCGATACGGCTCGCGCGCGGGCAGCTGCCACTGCACACGGACCAACCATACCATCACCATGATGCCGGCCAAGCTGATAAGACCGGCGATAGTACATCGTCGCCGTTGCGGAGTAAGTTCGCGCAGCCAGTGCTGGCCGATGCAGCCCAGAAACACGGCAGCGCCCGGATAGGCCGGCAATAGATAATCGGCGCGTTTGAAACGCGAGCAAGACAATACCAGAAACAAGCTGATGAACCATATCAGGCCGAAGCGTGCCTCGGCATCCGTGCGGCAAAGCCCGCGGCGATAGCTCCACCAGACAGCCAACGGGAACAGGAGGCTCCAGGGCAGGAAATCGCCAGCGAACTGCGGCAGATAAAACCACCAAGGATTGGTGCGCAGGTTGCCCCCTCCAAAACCGCGCTCAATATTGTGATGCCACAGAAAAACACGGAAAAATTCGCCGCCGGTGGCGCAATTGGCCCACACGAACCACGGCAGCGTCAAGGCCGCGACGAGAGGCACGCCCCACCACACGCCCAACTCCGTCAACGCCGCGATCCAGGTGCGCCAGCGCCCTGGCCGCGGCAGACCCAGTTCCCCCACCAAGTGCGACCCCAGCGCGGCTGCCGGCAGCACGATACCAATCGGTCCCTTGAGCATCACGCCAGCGGCCACGGCGAGATAAGCCAACACCAGCAATGGCCAGCGCATCCACAGTGAACGGCCACGCGCCAGGTACAGTCCGCCCAACGCTAATGTGACGCTCAGTGTCAACGGCATGTCAATACGGCCGATGCGCGCCAACCAGGTGAAGTGCAGCGCCGTGGCCAGCACCGTCGCCGCCATCAACCCGGCCGCCGAGCGCTTGCTGCCGACGCCCAGACCAATGCCGAGGAGCAAAACACACAACGTGGCGGCCCCGGCGGCAGGCAGACGCACGGCCCAGGCATCAACCACACCGCCGCGCAGCCAGGCCAACAAAGCGACCAGCCAATAATAGAGGGGCGGCTTTTGCAACTCCAGCCGCCCATCATACAAGCGCGGCAGGCCCCAGACCCCATCGTCGAGGACCGTTTGCGCATCCATCGCCGCACGCGCCTCGTGACTGCTCCATAGGTCTCGATCCGTCAGACGATGGAAAAAGAGGAGGTAAACGGCAAAGATCAGAGGCGCCATCGTTAGGAAGCGTAAGGGAGACCGCGCCCTGAGAGTCACGGCCTTGATTTCTCTTGGCATCCTGGCGAATTCCGAAGTATTCACGCGCACAAGCGTTGATGATTGTAGGCCTCTTGCAGGCGTTGATAGGCCGGGCAGCCGGTCAACAATTCGGCGTGCGTGCCGACAGCGGCGATACGACCCTTTTCCAAAACAACGATGCGATCGGCGATTTCCAGCGTATGCAAGCGATGTGTGATGACGAACGTTGTGCGGCCGACCATGAACTCCTTCATAGCGCGATGGATCAAGGCTTCGCTTTCCGTGTCGGCGGCGCTGGTGAATTCGTCGAGGATGAGGATGCTCGGATTGCGGAGGATGACACGCGCCAGGGCCAAACGCTGGCGCTGACCGCCCGACAGCTTGCTGCCGATCTCGCCGATGCGCGTCTCGTAGCCCTTGGGTTGAGCGAGGATGAATTCGTGGGCGAAGGCCCGCCGCGCCGCCGCCTCGACTTCTTCGCGCTTGGCCCCACGCGAACCGTAGGCGATGTTGTTGTAAATGGTATCGTCAAAGAGGATCGTATCCTGCGTGACGATGCCGACCAGCTGGCGCAAGCTGCGGAGATTGACGCGGCGGAGATCGTGGCCATCGATAAAGACGCTGCCGTGATCGGGATCGTAGAAGCGCGGAATCAGGCCGAGCAACGTGGATTTCCCACTGCCGTTGGCGCCGACCAAGGCAATCGTCTCGCCGGCGCGGACACCGAGGTGAATGTCGTAGAGGATCGGATGGCCGGGTTGATACGAAAAACACACATCGCGGAACTCGATGTAGTAGGGCGACAAACCCGGAGGGCCGGCGACGGGAGAAGCAGTCGACCGACGGCGCAGCCGCGGGCCGTCGCTATTGGTTTTGACGCGCGGCCGACGATCGATGAAATCGAAGATGCGGTCGGCGGCCGCACACGCCGATTGAATGCGCGTGAACACGCTCGACAGCTTGCGCACCGGATCGGCGATGGCCAACAACAAACCGTACAATTGCAACAACTCGGCAGCTTCTAGCGGCTGCTCCGACATGCGCATGCCAAACAGATGCGTGGCTTGATGTAAAACCAAGTGCGAGCCGGCTAACAGCGCCGCCGCTACTGCGGCCACGGCGAGGATTTCGATGATCGGATCAGCCAAGGCGTCAATGTTCACCACCAACATCGCCCTGCGGTAGTAATCATGCGTCGCCATACGGAAGCGCCGCCGTTCATACGGCTCCATCGTAAACGCCTTGACCACGCGGATGCCCTGGAATGTCTCCTGCAAGATCTTGTAAATGCTCGACATGCGTTCGAGCAAACGTCGGGTTGCCTGTTTCATGATGCGGGCGACGCGGGCGATGATGAACACGGCGATCGGCACAAGGATGAGCAACATCAGTGTCAGTTGCCAACTGATGAAGCAGGCCGGGACGACGCAGGCCAGGGCCTTGAGCGGCTCGGCCACCACTTTACCGAACAACGTCTTGATGCCCGCCCCCAACGATTCCATGTCGTTGGTAAAGCGCGCCATCAGTTCGCTGCTACCTTGCTCGCCGAACTGATCGACATCCAGGTGGATGGCATTGCGATAAAAGCGATTACGCAGATCAAATAACGAGAGATTGACGACGCTGCCGACCAGCGATTCCTGGACGAACTCGAAGAAGCATTTGATGATGCTGCCGGCGACGACGAGAAGGAGCACCCAGGCCAACGCCAAGAAGCAATCCGGGGGCAGGAAGCGATTGATGTACTTCTGCCCGACCAGGAGCCAGTACAAGCGCCGCCGCGCGGGCGACAACTTGGACTCTAACTTCGACAGCTCGCGGTTGATGTCGCGGATTTGCTGTTTCAGAAACAGCGACGGCCCACTCTGCACTTGCTCTTGTTCACGTTTCTCCAATTCAGCGTTTTTCATCTCAATGTGACGCTGGTAATCTCCGACGTCTTTTTGCACTTCCTCGATTTTCTTATTTATCCAGTCATGGGGGCTTTGCTTATACTGAAGCAAAATAAGCAGAGGATAAATGGAAGAGAGGTTGGCGCCCCAAAAAGCAGCCGCACAGATAGCACAAAAAATGGACAATGCCAACCGCCGACGATAAGGCAAAGCATGTCGAAGCGCACGGAGGAAATTTTTCATGATCGTCCCGAAAGCAGGGAGTCTTCGGCAATGCCGGGCCGTCCATACCCGGAGTGGATTCGCGTTGTAACACAGCTGTGCAGAGCACGCAAGAGAGAAGCGAATGGCGAGGTCTGCTGCACAGGGCAGTTCAATAGTTGATCTTGGCAGGAGTCCGTATCGCCGGTAAATGGGAGAAGCCCAATCCCAGACCGGAGGTTTGGTTATGTCTTCCCCCCTCTCCCTTCT
>JAJPIY010000146.1 GCA_021324515.1 Planctomycetota bacterium | reverse complement strand
TATCTTAATTTGCTGGGCCGAACACCCTTTGTCTGCGCCGGCGTCTACAGGGACAAGGCCGGCTTCTTGGCAACCGTCCGAACGCCCTGCGGCCGGGAGGACATGGGGGCGGACCGATTCTTGCACCTTCCGCTTGCCAGTGCGCCCGGTTCGCGCCCGTTGCTCAAACCCAAAAACGTACTGTATAGCGAAAGCAAATACTTCAACATCGCCAATGTGTGGAAGGAGCGAGCGGCGCTCTTCAACGAGAAACAAGTACAACAATTAGAACAGTTCGAGAACAAGGTCGCGCCGTTCTTGGTCGGCGCCAGGCTCAGCAAACTCTTGATGCAGGCCGGGCCCTATTACCGCTTCGTTGCCGTCCATCAGGCAGGTATAGCATATAAAACGACACCGAAAATCTCTCTACCCGCTTTTGCCCTTGTCTGGGAACTGCGCGAGCCGGAGGCGTTGGGCAAGTCTCTGGAAACCATCCTGCGCGGCGTGGCCTTGCTCGCCGGCGGCAAGGCGGACTTGCGGCTCATCGAAGAACAATACCAGGGCTGCAAACTTGTCGGCTATCGCTTCCCGGAGGATCGGCCCCTTCTGGGCGATGTCTACGATCTGCGTTTTAATTTCACGCCCTGTTTCACGCGCGTCGGCGATCAATTCGTCGTCTCTTCGACCCTTGATCTCTGCCGCGAGTTGGTCGATCTCCTCCGTCAAGAAGGCGGCGCGCCGTCGCGCGGCCAAGCTGCGACCACGCGGGCAAGCCTGTATGGAGCAGGCGCCGCCGCTTATTTGCAAACGTTCGAAGACCTGCTCGTCACCCAGACGGCGCTCGATCAGGCCGTCACACCCAAAGAGGCACGAGAGCAGATCAAGGCCTTGGTCGATGTCCTCCGCGGAGTGGGCGAACTGGCCCTGGAGGCGCGTTTTCACGCCAAGGCGTTCCAGTACGATGTT
The DNA here is from genome assembly GCA_021324515.1 of Planctomycetota bacterium. Lineage (GTDB taxonomy): Bacteria > Planctomycetota > Planctomycetia > Gemmatales > Gemmataceae > JAJPHU01. The sequence continues at coordinate 6,819 of JAJPIY010000146.1, read as the reverse complement.
CGCCTCCGAACAGACTTTGCCGCCAAGGCGCAAACGGTCCAGAAGGAGAAATGATTCATGGCAGGCGCTGGTGTAAAAAACCTTGATCCACTCTGGGCATGGCAACCCTATCGTCCCAGCACCGAGGCCCCTTGGAACTTGCCGCGCGTCGGCCACCTCTATCGCCGCGCTGCCTTCGGAGCGACCTACGCCGAATTGCAAGCGGGACTTAAGGCCGGTCCCGAAGCGCTCCTCGATCAACTGCTCAAGGGGGGGCCGGGGTTGGCGGAGTTTGACGCCCAGATGGCGTCTTTGGCGCAAAGCATCGCTCGCTACAACGATGCCACCCACCTGCGCGCCTGGTGGCTGGCCCGCATGTTGCATAGCCCCCATCCTTTACAAGAGAAAATCACTCTCTTTTGGCATAATCATTTCGCCACCAGCTATGCCAAGGTGCAGAGCGCCCGCTTCATGCTCGGCCAGTACGAACTCCTGCGCCGCCATGCCTTGGGGCGTTTTTCCGAGTTGTTGCGCGCGATGTCGTCCGATCCGGCCATGCTCATTTGGCTGGATGGGCGCGACAGCAAGAAAGGCAATCCCAATGAGAACTATGCCCGCGAGTTGATGGAACTGTTTAGCCTCGGCATCGGCCACTACACCGAGAAGGACGTTCGGGAAGCCGCCCGCGCCTTTACAGGTTGGGAGATTCAAGGGACCAAGGCTGTCTTCAATGCGCAACAGCACGACGACGGCGTCAAGACCGTCCTCGGTCAGACGGGCAACTGGAACGCCGACGACATCGTTCGCATTTGCCTGGAGCAAAAGTCGGCGGCGCCGTTTCTGGTGGCTAAACTGTATCGCTTCTTCATCAGCGAGACGGCAGCGCCGTCTCCGGAATTGCTGGCCCCGTTGGCCCAGCAGTTTCGCAACAGTGACTACGACTTCGGCGCGCTGGTCAAGACGATGCTGGCGTCGAACTTGTTCTTCTCGTCACATGCCTACCGGACGCGCATCAAGGCGCCGGTGGATTTCGTGCTCAACATTGTGCGCGGCCTGGAAGGTGCGATCGGTGCGACGGCGCTGGCGCAGTCGCTGGAGCAACTGGGGCAAAACCTTTTTTCGCCGCCATCGGTCAAAGGGTGGGACGGCGGCAAAAGCTGGCTCAATGGCCAGACGCTGCTGTTCCGGCAAAACCTGGCGTTAGCACTGACCTCGACAGAGGACGCTCGCTTCGGCCGACGCTGTGACCCAGCGGCCCTGGCACGCAAATACCACAAAGAAACCGATGCAGAATTGGTGGATTTCTTCCTGCACTTATTTTTGCAGGGCGACGTGGCCGCCCAGACGCGAATGCGCCTGCTCCATTACCAACAACAAGCGCACAAGCTGCCGGCGCCGGTGTACTGGACTCAGCAAGACAGTGCCGACCAACGCGTGCGCAGCCTGTGTCACCTGGTGCTGACGTTGCCGGAGTTTCAACTGGATTAACGAATCCTACCCGCCCGCAGTATCGGCAAGGGCTGGTAGGACCATTCCGAGGAGGACTGCGTGATGACCGCAAATCGTCGTGATTTCCTGAAAGCGTCGCTGGCTGGCGTCGGCTTGATCGGTGCTGGTTCCGGCGCCCCGCTTTTCTTGAGCCGCACCGCCGCCGCTGTGCCTGCCGCGGACAAGGCCGGCGCCAAGGACACCATTCTCGTTGTCATCGAACTGACCGGCGGCAACGACGGCCTGAATACGGTTGTCCCCTTCAACGATCCTGAATATGCCAAGCTACGACCGACCCTGCGCCAGACCCCGGCTCAGGTCAAAAAAATCAACGACCAGCTGGGCTTGCATCCGTCGCTGGCCGGTTTTGCCGAACTGCTGCAAGACAACGTCCTGTGCATCGTGCAGGGCGTCGGCTACCCGAACCCGAACCAATCGCATTTCCGGTCGATGGACATTTGGCAGACGGCCAGCCTGAACGAGAACGTCAGCGAAGGTTGGCTGGGCAAGGCGCTTAAAGGATTGCCCGGCGCCCCCTCGTTCCACCTGAAAAGCAACAACGAGGCTTCGCCGCTGGCCCTGGAGGGTGCGCCGGTTCGTGTGCCGTCGATCGCGACGTTGGAGGAGTTCCAGTTGCAACTCGCTGCCGCCAGCGGCGCCGATAAAAAGGAGCAGCGCGACATCATCGAAAGTGCCGCCCGCTCCAACGGCGGCCCCGGCTTGCTTGATTTCGTGCAGCGCACGGCGTCGAATACCTACGCCAGCAGCCGCCGTTTGCAAGAAATCGGCAAGAATTACCAACCGCAAACACCCTATCCGAATACGCCCCTCGGCGGCCGCCTTAAGCTCGCCGCCCAGCTTATCGACGCCGGCTTGGGCGCCCGCTTGTTCTACGTCGCCCACGGCAACTTTGATACGCACGCCACGCAAGCCCCGACCCACGCCCGTTTGCTCACCCAACTGTCGCAAGCCGTGACTGCTTTCTTCAAGGACATAGCCGCGCGCGGCCACCGCGACCGGGTGCTGGTGATGACGTTCTCCGAGTTTGGCCGCCGCGCCAAGGAGAACGGCAGCCGCGGCACCGATCACGGCTCCGCCGCCCCCATGTTCCTGATCGGCGGCAAGGTCAAGCCCGGTCCTGTCGGAGAACATCCCAGTCTAACCCAGCTGGAGTTCGGTAATTTAAAACATCACACTGATTTCCGCCAGGTATACGCTGCTATTCTCGACCGATGGCTCGGCGTCTCCAGTAAAGATATACTGGGGGCGGAGTTCTCTCACGCAGCGATTTTCAAAAGCTGAACATGCCGCCCTATCATCAGGCCGATTCGCTCAGGGGTTGGTAGCAGTGCCGGCTGCGGCGGCTGGGGCCTCGGCCGCGGTCGGCGGCGGCTTGACGAGCAATTCTAGCACCGTGGCCCAGAATGCCTCGTCGGCGTCTTTCTCCCATTCGACGGTGACGGCCGTACTTTCGCCGCGGCTGGTCATCTGGCGTTTCAGCACCAGGGCGAAACGCTGACCCGATTGGGTTTGGCCGTTCAGCTTGATCGTGTCCTTGTCCATGGGATTGACGGCGACGATGATGTTGAGTTTGCCCAGAGACGCCTGCAAGTGGGCAGCTACATCATTGATGGAACCGGCGACGATCTGCCGTTTGCCTCCGGAACCGACCCAGGACAGCAGAAACGAACCAGCCGAACAGCCCACCGCAACCATCAGCAGTGCGGCGACACCCATCGTCTTCAGGCGATGCGACATGGTTACGCCCTCCAGAAAACGGCATTCCCAGGCAGCGCATGGGAACGAGAGATTTTCGTATGGGAGGGCGGAACCATAGCAACGCCGCAGCCTTGATGCAAGAGCAAATGGGGCGTAGGATATGTCGCTATACTGGGCACGGGGAGATTTGACATTTTTTGCCCTCCCCCACCCCAACCCTCCTCTACAAGGGGGCGTGAGTCCTGTTTTCTCCCTCCTCCCTTGTGGGGGAGGGTTGGGGTGGGGGGAATTGGGCCCAATTCAACCGTGCCCAGTATAGATTGAGGCGTGGGGGGTTGCGTGAGCGCCGCCGAGGGCGGGGCGCTCACGCAACCCCCCACGCCAGCCTACGGTACAGATTACCAGGCGAAATGAGCGAAAGCCTTGTTCGACTCGGCCATTTTGATAGTGTTTTCTCGTTTGGTCATGGCCTCGCCTTCGCGACGGTAGGCGGCCATCAGTTCGTCGGCCAGGCGCAGATACATTGGACGGCCGGTCTTATGGCGCGCGGCTTCGATGATCCAGCGGATGGCCAAACTCTGCTGCCGTTTCTTGTTCACTTGCATCGGCACCTGATAGGTAGCTCCGCCGACGCGCTTGGAACGCACTTCCACAGTCGGTTTGACGTGTTCGACTGCTTGCGTGAACACTTCCATCGGGTCGGCATCCGGCATGCGCTTTTTGATCTGCTCTAGAGCGCTATCAAAGATGCGTGTGGCTGTAGCTTTTTTGCCCTGCCACATGATGCAGTTAATGAACTTGACGGCCAGTTCCGGCCGGCCGGTTAGGCGAGCGTTTTGCTCCAGGGTCTCTTTACTGGCGGTTCGTTTTCCCATAGTTGATCCTTGGACAGTTGCTAAAGCATCGGCTAATTCCGCGACGGTTGGGGCAGCGGCCGATAACACACGCAGGGCCGCACCGACCGAACCGTACCGTTGACTTCAAACGACAATTGATTAATGGTGCCGCAAGTCGGACACGGCACCTTGACAGCAGGCAAGTTGCGGTCCCTCAACTTCTCTCCGCGGCACTGTACCGTGACCGTGACACATTCCTCGCACCCACAACACGTGAAACCGAGCGTCAGTTTCAGTTCCATCATCACGTCCATCCACTCCTTTTTAAGGCGGACTGGTTAGCGACATCCAGTAAAAGCACTACAGGCGACAACGCTTGGACAAAGCGTCGCTAACAAGCCAAATCCCTACTTGCCTTCTCGCTTGGCACCGTACTTGGAGCGGGCCTGTTTGCGATCGGCCACGCCCTGGGCGTCGAGAACGCCGCGGATGATGTGGTAGCGGACACCGGGCAGGTCGCGGACGCGGCCGCCGCGCACCAGCACGATGGAGTGTTCTTGTAGATTATGGCCCTCACCAGGGATGTACGCTGTCACTTCCACACCGTTGGACAGGCGGACACGCGCCACTTTGCGCAGCGCGGAGTTAGGTTTCTTGGGCGTCATGATTTTGACTTGCAAGCATACGCCCTTTTTCTGAGGGCAACCGTGCAGCGCCGGATGTTTAGGCCGGCGATACTGCGTCACACGCGGCTTACGAACTAATTGGTTGATGGTTGGCATGTCGATCTCTTCTGCACATGAAGGAGTCTCAGAGAGATTACCGTAGTGGCTGGCAGGGCAATGGTCAAGATGGAATTGGTTTATGGAAACCGTCGCTAGATCGAAATGAGCGGGGTTGTGTCAGCGCTCCGCGGGCGAGCGGGGGGTGTCAACCCCCCGCTCGCCCGCGGAGCGCTCACGCAACTCCGCAATGTTCTTTACAGCAAGTTCTTCTGTTTGCGCAGCAGCCATTCGGTCGTTAGCAGCCCCAACGCTAGCAGGAACAGCGCAAAGTGGTCCCACACCACATACGGCGGGCCGGGAGCGTTGACGGTGACGCGCGTGCCGGTCGGCAGGTCGTCGAGCAAGTTGTCGGCGTCGGCGAGGGTATAGAATCGGCCGTGCGATTCGTCGGCGGCGCGTTCCATGTCGGCCTGGTTCATGCGTAGACGTTCCATCTCGCCGGGGGGACGCACTACCTTGCACTCGGCGCGCGGCTTGGGCGTGGCCGATGGCGAGGCCAGCCAGAACTTGTACTCGCCCTCCGGCGTTTGCGTTAGCAGCGTCTCGTAGGTTGCCCGGCTGCCCTCCACCTTTGACAACTTTACGGTGCGTACTTCAGAGTCGCCGGGCTGGGCCGGATTGCGGCGTTCCACCGTGACCTTGACTTCCACGTCGGGCGACGGCGGCGGGGCGTCGTCGGGGAAACGTACCGTCATCTTGATCGGCTCGCCGCGGCGATACGAAGTTTGACGATCCAGCCGCAACTCGATGCGGCCCAGGCGCGTTCGCGCCAAGTAGCGCACCGTCTCGATCCAGAAACGATTGAAATAGGCCTGGTCTTCGCGCCAATTCCAGCGCCACGTCTCGCAAAAGCCCAGGAACATGCTGCGGCCAGCGCCGGCGAATTGCTGTACTACCAGCGGTTGACCGTTCGCGCTCCCCTTGTCGCCGCCTTTTTTCGGCAGCACAGCCAACACTTCGGCGGCGCGTTTGATCCGGTAACCGTCGGCGTGCCAGTACATCTCGCGCAGACGGTCCCAGATGGCCTCATTCTCGCGCTCGTCGCCGGGACTGAACTGGAAAATCTGGTGCGTCCGGCCCATAGGCGTCAACAACGGACGATACGGCTCCGTTATGTCCTCATTCTCCGGCGCCCTGTCCGTGGTTACGTCGATGGGCAACACATCTTTGAGCGGCGAATCCTTGTAAGCGTTAGGGGCATAGCGTTCGCCGGCAATCATGAGCAAACCGCCGCCGCGCTCACGCACAAAATCGGCCAGGTCCTTGAGGTGCTCGGTCATCTTCGGATCGACCCTCGATTGGGGATCGACATCGCCGAGGAGGACCACGTCGAAGCTGTTCAATTCCGCCTTGGTGGGAAATTCGGAGATGGCGCTGCGGTCCTCCGAAGCAAACTGTGGGTCGGACCCCAAGAGTAACACCTTCAAATCGATGCTCTTGTTGCCCTTGATTCGATTACTTTCGCGCTCCAGTAAGGTCTTCAAATAATGATACTCCCAGCGCCGGTAGCCTTCGATGTAAAGGACTTTGATCTGCCGGCCCTCATGGACGAATACCGCTCGTTGCAGACGATTGTTTTCGGTCGTGACTTCATCCTCCTGACCGGGCACGTCAATGACGTAGAGTTTCTCACCCGGCTCGGTCGGCTGGTGCGTGAGGACTACTTTGACGGTCTTGTTCGTGCCGTCGAAATGAACAGTTTTTTGGTCGAGCACCTTGTCCTTGCCCTTCTCGCGCAGCCGGATTGGCACCGAGAGCCGATTGTAACCTTGGGCAGCGACATGGACCGTGAAGACAAGACGATCATTGACGAAGGCGCTATCGGGACCGGTCAGATCGTGCAGGTAGAGGTCCTGCACTTCCTGGGCATCGCCAATGCCGACGAAGAACAGCGGCACGCCCATCTGGTGAGCATATTTGGAAACCTTGACGAGATCCTCGCCCTCGGTGGTGACGCCATCGGTAAGCATGACAACAGCGGCCAGCGACGAGCCGCGGAAATCGTTGAGCAC
>JAJPIY010000349.1 GCA_021324515.1 Planctomycetota bacterium | reverse complement strand
TCCTCCGTGAAAGGCGGGCGATTCCAGGGAGAATCGTAGGCGCGGCCCCTTGACGAAATCAAGGGACCGCGTAAGATAGAATGGATTTTGATGCGTCGGCCCTGTGGAATCGAGAGCGGATTGTATCTCGAATCTGTGTCGTGGCTAGTCCGTGGCCGGGAAGACTCTCGGTTGTGGATTATGGTCTGATATACCCGGTTTGAGAAGTGTTTTCCCAGACGGGAAATGCTCGGCAAAACGGGTAGGTTGGACCATTTGAGAGTTGAAGAACCGCTGGCTCGTGTGATGGGCTTCTGGAGTGATCGCTTGGAGACACAGATGAATAGGACTGCCTTGTTCCAGTGCAATAGTTCACCAGTGGGTGTCGTTTTCGGGCTGATAAGCAGCCATCCGTCTCTCTTCGCTTTAGCACTCGCCCTCATCCTCGCGGTGTGCGGCAAGGCGGCTGCGGACAAGCCCGTTTCCAAGGACGCTGCTATCCAGACGATGAAACGGCTAGAGCAACTAATCCACTCCGCCAAGTGGCAGATCGAAACGACGGCCGGGCAGATTAAGCCGCCATACACCGAAAAAGATTACATTCCGAACAAGAATCGAGGATTTGTCCGGAGCTATGTAGTTATCGAGCCAATCTCAGGCCGCTATCGCTTCGATCAGGAGATAATTGCTCCTGTCTCGAAGCGGAGCGGTGGTTCCCCGCAAGGGCTTAACAAACCGCTTCCGTCTATGCTCGCTACACGTCTCGCCTATTCGTACGATGGCAAGCGAGAGAGAGAGTTCAAAGCGAGCAAAGCGGGAGAGACATTGCCTGCGCCCGAAGAGCCGGGGTTAGGGGAAATTCTCAAACCGGCAGGCAAGGTATACAAGGAGAAAGTCTTACAAGTTGGTGTAGCTTTTTTCCCCGGCATGTTCTGGGGGCAGCCATTCTCGGAATATTTGGCGACTACGCGCGATCCGGTATCTATCACCGACGACGAGCGTGGCCGATGGCTGTTGAAGTTGAAAGATCCACATGACGATTTAGTTCATGTAACCTATGACCTTGAGAAAGGGGGTGCAATCACGGCAGTGGATAATTACGCCCGCGATGGGAAAAAACTATTCAGATGTTACCGGCTTCAACTTCAACAATTGGCGAACGGTTTTTGGGCTCCCAAGTCGGGCCTCAACTATGTGGTCAGCGGCCAGTTGTGTGAACAGAGTCGCTTTAGCAACATCGTCATCAATCCAGAACTGAATCCGAATCTGTTTACTATTCATTTTCCGCCGGGAACCCGAGTGGCAGACGCTGACCGAGGCGGCCGTGTATTTACCGTTGGTACCGGCCCGGAAGGTGATTTGGCAGCAATCAAGTCGTTCATCGAAAAGGAAGGATTCCAATATGACTTGCCGCCGGCAACCGAGAACGAGAACCAATCCAACGACACTTCCAGATCGCCTCCCAAATCCCGATCGCCAGTGTGGCGGCTGTTCCTTAGCACCAGTCTTCTTTTACTTCTGATCGGATTATTGCTTTGGCGATGGCCACGCAAAGGAAAAGACGGCGCGACGACCGTCTCGGCCATTGTGATCCTCATACTTTCTCTCTGGACACGGAGCGCCTCTGCTCAGCAGTCCTTGCCACAGCAGCCGACTCCCGCTCAAGACTATAAGATGTCCCAATGCGGTTATAACGTCACAGCGTTTACCCTCGTATACTTTAAGATCGAATGTTTCGCAAACGCTGTCTACGATGCTCTTGAGCCCACAGAGAAAGGCGTTCAATTCGCCAAGATCAAAGATGTCCTATCCGCACACGGCTTGGAGGCGACCTTTCGTCAGAACGTGACGGGTGCCGATCTTGAGAAAGTTGTCAAAGCCGGCACCTTGGCGATTTTTCCGATCAAGCTCAAGGAAAAGTCGCAAGAACACCACTATGGCATCATTGCATACCACCCAAAGAAAGGTCCACTGCTCGTTGATGCCCCGCTGAAAGCATCGGAGTTCGATACTGAGAAGGTCACTGCGGTGCTACGGGAAGTTGATGGCCTAGTGCTGTTCGTTCGGAAGCCGAAACCGGATCGGCAAGAATCTTTGGCCGTCCGAACCTCTCTCGCGCCTGACTCACACGACCTGGGCAATTTCGTCGCTCGCGGTGACAGGCAGATCACCGTTAAGCTATCCAACAAAGGGAAGACACCAGTTTTCCTTTCCGGGGTCATGACTCCATGTACTTGCATGCAAGCCACGTGGAAGCCCACTCTGCTCCGTTCGGGCGAGCATCTGGATGTGGGTATTCAGATCTTTCTACAGCGCTGGCCCGATAACGCGACTGAACAACGCATTACCTTTTCTTTCCCTGATGGGAGTAATCGTTCACTCCTCATCAAAGGCGCGAAATCCGTCTACGACCCTAACAATACCCTCTCCGCTGACCCGCCCAGTATTCGGATCGACTCAACTGTCCTCCCGGGCGACTCGCCGATTACCAAAGAAATTACGCTCTCTGTTCCTCCGAAGCATCGAGGCAAGCTGAGATGTGAATCGACTGTCTCTTGGTTGAAGGCCCACTTGAATGAGCGCGATAATGCTCGTATTAAACTCCAAATAATCCCTAATTCGTCTTTGTTTTCAAAGGGCAACGAAGCTGAAGGTCGGCTCAAAGTGAATACAGAAGATGGATCGCTTGCCACCGAAGTCAAAGTAGTTCTCTATAGAAAGCCGTTCTTTACTTGCTCGCCTTTGCTTGTTTCGGTCAACCGATCTGCTGTGTCTTCTCACAAGATCTCGATTTTGCCCGACACCCAGTCTGTCAACAATCTGAAGTGTGTCAAAATCGACGCCGATAGCAAGGCGATCAAAGCGGCGGTGACATCCAACGCTGATGGCTCGCTTACTATCCAACTTACTGTTTCAACGGATATCTCCTCGGGGGTTCACTCTCTTGAATGTCTTGTTGAATCTGATCGTGGCCAGCGTGCCGTCGCTTATCTCCCTATCTATGTGCGCGACAACTGAAGTACGGTGACACATTGCCGCAACATTCGGCCAGGCAGAGCCGGGCGCATAAAACGAATACCCGTTAAGACAACCTCCAAGCTTCAAGAGGTAGACTATGCCGGCGCTTTTCCACATTTCGCCGAGTCTGTCGGAAGTGTTGTCTGATGCCAAATCGAGCGGTCCCCGCATTCTCGAATTGGACGGCCTGCGCGGGCTTGCCATCCTTCTGGTCGTCACCAAGCATTACGGCGTCGCCTACCTGCCGAACGAAACGGCCTCGCCCGCCGTCGCCTTCTTCAATCGCTTCTACCCAACGCTCAGCGGTGTGGATCTGTTCTTCGTGCTCACCGGCTTCCTGCTCGGCGGCCGACTCCTCGCCGCCGTCGATTCACCACGCTATTATTCCACCTTTTACCTCCGCCGCTGTTGCCGCACCTTCCCACCCTATTACCTCCTGCTCCTGGCCTTCACAGTTGCCGTCCTCGCACGCGATGCCTTGCGGTCGGTCGCCGGACTCGATTTGGCGTGGCCGTTCGGTACGCCGTGGTCGCTGGCCGCCTGCGCGCTGTTCCTGCAAAACTTTGCCATCGCCGCCACCGCGTCCCTGGGGCCGAGTTGGCTGATGATTACCTGGTCGCTGGCGGTCCAGGAACAGTTTTATCTCCTCTTGCCCTGGCTGCTCCGCTGCGTCCCGCGTCGCGGTCTGGGCCATGTCCTCGCCGGCTTATTCCTGATGGCCTCGCTCTGCCGCCTGGCCGTGGTATCCTACCTGCCCGCCGAGAAATGGAATGGCTACGATTGCCTGCTCTGTTGCCGTACGGATACCTTGGGCGTGGGCGTACTGGCCGCTTGGCTGCTGCAAGCAGCCCCTATCCGAAAAGGGTTGACGAGTGCTCGCGCGCTGCTCTGCCCCACGGCGGCCGTCTTGTTTCTCGGCTTCGCTTTCTTGGTCTATTCCGGGTACCACTTGGGGACGCCAACCCTGTTCGTGCTCGGCCATACCTATCTGGCCGTGCTGTACCTGGCGATCGTGTTGATCGCCGGCTTTGCTTCGCAGGGTCTCGTAGGCGCCATCTTGCGCATGGCCGTGCTGCGTGAATTGGGCCGCATCTCCTATGGTCTGTACCTGTACCATCAGATGGTCCGCGACCTCTTTTTCGGAGTGCTATTCGGGACCACGGCGTGGCTGAGCGGTTGGGAAGCCTGGCTGGCGACTTTGGAGGCGTTCTTGCTGACCGTTCTCCTCGCTGAATTGTCCTGGCACTACCTGGAAAAACCGCTCATCGCCTGGAGTAAAACAACGGGATGATCGTCAAAAGCGTTGCTAACTGGCTGGGAAAGAGCAGCTGGCCCCGCTGGGCGCTCGTCGTGACTGCCCTCGTTCAACTCGTGCTCTGCGCCGACTATCACCAGCAACGCTGGGACACCGTGCTCGTCAACTACCCCCTGCCGCCGGAGCGTGGCGGCGAAGGACTGGTCATCCAGTGGAACGGCCTGGGCTACTACGCCTGGCTGCGCTCGCTGCTGATCGATCACGATTGGGACTTCGATAACGAGTTCGACGAACACAACCCACACCACTATTACGTCCCGCCGCCGTCGTATCGCACGCCCTTGGACCGACGCGCCAACCAGTGGTCCGTCGGGCCGGCCTGCCTGTGGGCGATAACCGTAGTACCGTGCCACTTCATCCTGAAGGCCAGCGGAGGATCGCTGGGGCCGTGGGCTGCTGACGGCTACTCCCTGCCCTACCAACTGCTTGTCGGCGGAACCTCGCTGCTGCTGGCATTTGCGGGACTCGGGTTCCTGTATGGGATATGCCGGACGCAGGCACGGCCGGCGCGGGCGGCGCTGGCGGCGACGCTGCTCACCCTGGGAACGGCCATTGCGTACTACAACGCCTTCGAGATCAGCCTGCCGCACGGCCTCGGCACCGCTGCGTTGGCCGGCGCAGTGTGGTACTGGCTGACGACCTACGGCTCGCTCCGGCCGCGGCGCTGGCTCATCGTCGGCGTTTGGCTCGGCGCGGCGGCCCTGGTGCGCTGGCAGCTGGCGACCTTCTTGATTCTTCCCGCAGGCGAAGCGCTTCTGGCTTGGCGGCATCGGGAGGGTGGCAGACGGGAATGCTCGTGGCGGCATTCCACGATGCTGGGAGTGCTCGCCGTCGGTGGGGCGGTGGTGGCATTCCTGCCGCAGTTGCTGGCTTGGCGTTTGGTCTACGGTTCCTGGTTCGTGAACCCGATTCAGGGCGTACATTATCACTGGCTGACGCCCTCGTTGTGGACGATCCTTTGCTCCCAAGACCGGAGTCTCTTCTACTGGACGCCGCTTACCCTCCTCGCCTGTGTCGGCGCGCTGGCCTGTCTGAGACAAACGAAGCCCTCCGCGGAGACTTCTACGGACACCCCATCCAACTCCCCCAAAGAGCCTTTATGGATCTTGTGCGCCGCTTTTGGAATCCAGGTCTACGCCCTGGCCGGCATATGGGGGCAAGGGGAACCGCTGTCCTCCACCGGCAATTTCGCGGGGGTCTTCCTGGCCCGGTCCTATGGATTCCGCGACCTGACAGAGTCGCTGATCGTGCTGGCGCCCGGGCTGGCATGGCTCCTGGAACGCACTTCGGGCTGGCGCTTCCGCTGGCTGACCGGCATAAGTTTTGCGCTCGTGTTCTGGAACCTGTTGATGGTCTTGCAGTACAGCTATGATTTGCTTCCTCCGAACGCCGGTCTCGCCCCCCGCGATTTGGCCATCAGCACTTGGCGATTCATCGAGAACGAGTCTTTGACCTGCTTGCTGTTGGCTGAGGCTTTAGGACTGTTTTGGCTGCTGCTAGTATGGGGCCAGGAAACGCCGACGTCTCATGCCAACAGGAAGGAAGAAAGCCCTTCGCCGAGTTTACCATCGCTTTCGCTCTCCGTTATGCCGCAAACGAAGATAATCCACGTCTTGTCTGCTCTCGCCCTCTTGGTCAGTTTTCTCGGATACTTTGTCCTGTCTGAAAAAAATACTGGTTTTGTTCCGCGCATTCATCGGGACAAAGACGGCCGCGCGTGGAAGTACACCCTCTTCATCCCCACGGAGTATAATAATCAGCCCTATCCGCTTCTGGTGTATCTGCACGGTTACGGTGCGCGGGGTGTGGATGGCGACAAGCCAACGACCGATGGGCCGGGGGCGTTTCTCCGAGAGCGGGGAAAGACATTCGACATGCTCGTCCTCTTTCCGCAATCCGAGTCGGGTTCGTGGGAGGCCGATACGGAGGATGGCCAACGGGTCATGGCTATCTTGGAAGAAGTCATGCGGGACTATGCTGTGGATCGGCGACGCATTTACCTGACCGGTACGTCGGCGGG
>JAJPIY010000158.1 GCA_021324515.1 Planctomycetota bacterium | reverse complement strand
GGGAGGGAGAAGGAGTTCCCTCCCCCCTGGTGGGGGAGGGTTAGGGTGGGGGGGGTAAAACTCCTAAGCCTGTGGTCGCTTCTCCCCCCACCCCAGCCCTCCCCCACAAGGGGGGAGGGAGAAGGATGGCCCTTCCCCACCAGGGGGGAGGGAGAAGGATGGCCCTCCCCCACAAGGGGGGAGGGAGAAGGATGGCCCTTCCCCACAAGGGGGGAGGGAGGGCAAAAGTCCGCTGGCTTGTAGTTGTCAGGCACGCTCTCTGAAACGATTGGCACATCTGTTACAATCATTTACCACTAAATTTTTTGCTCATCTCGAACAGCCTTCCTACTTTGTAGACATGACGTGCTCGGCGATGTCTGCACAGGTCGATCTTCTTTAGTAAATTTTGTCTCATACCCAATGTGATTTTCTTTACCAGTCTGCCTGTATTGGGCATAGTTGTGTGGAAAGCAAATCTGGTTCGATTGGCCCCCCGGATTGTGCCTGGCAGAGGGCCGGATCGACGAGTATTTCAACTCAATGGAGAAGTTAGGCATGATTTGGCAGCGCTCCCGTCTCGCTCTGCTGGCGAACGTCGTCCTGGCCGCAGCGGCTGTGTCCGCTAGCGCGCAAACCGTCCCCTCGACTCCCGCGGCAAGCGACCCGTGTGCTCCCGCGATGCAGTCCATTTGCGTCACGGAATGGGTGCCGCAACATTACACCACCACGGTGACGGTCTATAAGACCGTATGCGTCCCTGAAACCTTCACTGCCTATAAGACAGTGTGTGTGCCGCAAACCTGTACGCGCGTCTGCACCGTCTATAAGACGGTGCCGCACGTGCAGACGGTCGTCCGCACCGTATGTGTGCCGACGCCTTGCGTCGAGACCCGTACAGTCCTGAAGACGGTCGTCACTTGCAAGCCCGTCACCACCGTGACGCGCAAGTGTGTGGACATGGGACATTATGAGTGTCGGCAAGTGCCCTGCCGTCAGGGCTGCTTGGCCCGTCTGTGCAATAGATGCTGCGGCTGCGATTGCTGCTGCGTGCCCATGAAGACGGTTCGCGTCTGGTGTCCCAACAAGGTGTGGATCGAAACGCCCTGCACCAAGATGGTGCGTTGCTGCGAATGCGTGCCCTGCCCGGTGCAGGTCACGGTCTGCAAGATGGTGCCCAAGCAGATCACCTGCCAGGTGTGCTGCTACCAGTGTGTGCCGCAGCAGATCACGCAGACTTATACCGTCATGGTTACCAAGTGCGTGCCCTACCAGTGTACGCGCATGGTCGCCAAGTGTGTGCCGTGCCAGGAGACCGTCACCTGCTGCCGCATGGTGCCCCACACCGTCGTCAAGCAGGTACCCTGCTGCACGCCTTGCTGCACCCCGTGCGGCACGCCCTGCTGCAATGTCTGCTGCAAGAAGTGCCGTCGCTGCCGTTAAAAGCTAGACGCCGGCGCGATCCAGTTCGACTAGCACACGAGGAGAGGTGGATGGCCTCGCCTCGTGTGCTTTTGTTGTTTCAACAGGGTGGGCAGTTTCTCCAAGTTCTCTCTATTGTGCCGCACTCGACACGGCATTCTGGGCAATCTTTGTGGATTTCGCAGATGCTTCATTTTGAAAGGATCATCCCGCTTTTGTTTTCAGGACGAATGGTGACGATTGTTTGCCGAAGTGAACGGTGTCTCATGGGTGAAATTGTTTGACACTTTCTGTTCCGGAGGTAAGTGAATGCTCGCCCGATGTGTTTATTGCGCTGCTCTGGTATGGATCGTCGGGATGTTGCCCGTGCGTGGGCAGGAGGCGGCACCTTTTGCACAACCGGCGCCGGGGCCGGCTGGGTTGGAAGAATCGCCCCCATCGGATGTCTTGCCCATGCCCAAAGAAGAAGGACCGACGCCGCCGACCCTTCCGCCTTCGGAGGACGCAAACCCAACCCCACCCCTTCCCGATTCGGTCGGTGTATTCACCCATCGTCGCTACTGGCCGGAAGTGTGGGGCTATGCCGGCGTCAACGTGTTTGCCACCGGCAACAAAATGGCCCCCAATGGCCAGCCGTATTATCCGCTGGGCAGTTTGTTCGCCGACCTCAACATTGGTTTGCTGCCGGAGAAGAAACTGTATGCATATGCTCACGGTGTTTTTTGGGCGCAGAAGCCGACGGCGGGCGTGACGGACGGCAACCAGGGCAATTTCGATTTCAGCAAGCGCCAAATGGACCTGACCATCGGCGCGGCCTGGCGTTACTATGGCCCGCTCGAACTGCGCGCCTTCGCTTTTTCCTACAACAATCTCAATCGCGGTTTCGATTTAAATGTGCCCGCAGGCTACAATGACGGCGTCGGCGTGGAAAATCGCTACTACATCTTCAAAAGCAATGCCTACGATTTACCCCGTCTGAATTTTTTGAGCTTGGGATATATGCCCTCCAAGGAGATCACCGGCCAGAACGGCATTTTTTTCACGCCGGGTTTGTTTGCACGGGCCTATTTGACCTATGAATTCATCCCGCGAAAATACTATATCTATGCCGACACCGAATTGATCTGTCAACAATTCGCCAATCCGCGTTTGCTCTACTTCGACGACGGCTTCGCGGCCCGGCCTTTCGACAAATTCAACGGTTTAGAGTTCCGCGTAGGGGTCAACAATACCGTGGATGTGCAAGTGGACTTCACGCGTACGCTGGTCTACGCCCTCATCCAGGTCGTATTTTGACCCCGGCGCTTCGCTCTACGAATATACTTCGATGGCCTTGACGATTTCGTCGAGGTCGTTAGGTACTTGGACGGCGCGATTGGCGTAGGTGGCGCGGCGTACGCCGCGCGTACCGAGGACTTCCTCGAACGTCTTCTGGTCTGTGGTGTGATAAGCGACAGTGGCGGTGGGATCTTTCAAGGCGTGGCCGGTCAAGATGCAGACCACGCGATCGTCGGGAGCAAGAATGCCTTCCTGGCGCAGCTTGCGGGCGCCGGCGACGCTGGCAGCGGAGGCCGGCTCGCAGCCCAGACCGCCCGCGCCCACCTTGGCCTTGGCATCAAGAATCTCTTGATCGCTGACTTCCCGGACCACGCCGCCGCAGCGGTCTAGGGCGCGCAGCGCTTTAGGCAGGTTCACCGGCCGATTGATCTCAATGGCGCTGGCGATGGTCGAAGCGCGAATCTGCTCGGCGTCGAGTTTGCGGTAGTAATCGTCAATCAATTGCTTGTCCGGCTTGCCGCCCTCCCAGCGCAGATTGGCTTGTCCAAACAGCTTGAAGAAGGTGTTGGCCCCAGCGGCGTTGATGACTGCCAGGCGCGGCAGACGTTGGAGCAGGCCCAATTCGGCCAACTCCATGAACGCTTTGCCGAAAGCACTGACGTTGCCGAGGTTGCCGCCCGGTACGACGACCCAATCCGGCGCTTCCCAGCGCAGCGCTTCCAACACCCGGTACATGACTGTCTTCTGTCCTTCCAGGCGGAAGGGATTGACGCTGTTGACCAGATAAATGCCGAGCCGGCGGCTAACTTGTTGCACACGCTGCATGGCATCGTCGAAGTCGCCGGCAATCTGCACGGTCAGGGCGCCGTGATCGAGTGCCTGGGCCAGTTTGCCATAAGAGATTTTCCCACTCCCAATAAAGATAATAGCTCGCATCAAGCCGGTGGCCGAACAGAAGACGGCCAGCGAAGCGCTGGTGTTGCCCGTGCTGGCGCAGGCGGCGCGGCGGGCGCCGACCATGCGGGCATGGGTGAACGCCGCCGTCATGCCGTTGTCTTTGAAGCTGCCCGACGGGTTCAGCCCTTCGTATTGCAGAAACAATTTGCCCGGCTGGACGCCAACGTAGCTGGCCACGCTGTCGGCCCTTTGGAGAATGGTTTGCCCTTCGCCGATGGTCAGCACTTGTTCAGGCGGCGCGAACGGCAGCAGCTCGCGGAAGCGCCAAACGCCGCTGAAATGAAGCGGATTACGGCGGTCGGTCCACTTGGATTCAAAGTCGCGCAACGTCCGCGGCGGCTGGAGACGCGGCCAGTCGTAAGCGACGTCGAGCAATCCGCCGCAGCGCGGACAGGCGAAAACCGTCTCCTCCACGCCCACGGTAGCGCCGCAATGCGGGTGAATACAACGCTGAAAGACGGCTTCGGTCATGGGCATCGCTCAAAGCGCTCCATAGCAGTCGGGCAAACTCGCTCCGGCGTGGTTATCTGGGAAGTGGTGATCTTCGGATAGATAGCCGAGGCAGCGGCAGCGTCCTTGGGGCCGAGCAAGCCGAAAATTGGGCCGCGCTCGACGGGCCGCGACACGCCGCGCAGCGCTTCCGTACGGCTGTAGTGTTTGATGAGCTTCTCGGTGCGGAGGACGGACACGGCGGTATCCTTTGGACCAGGTGATCGCGACGTTCAGCGTTTAACCTATCGATACAACAGGGAAGAGGATAGAGGATCTACAGGCGACGGGGTTTAGCTGCGAACCGAAGGCGCGCGTGGGAGCGCGCCGTGCGCGCCTTCGGCTCGCAGCTAAACATGAGTTACTTGGGATACTCCTGTAGGATCGCCAGCGCTGCATCATGTAGTTTGCCGTTGCTGACAATTACATCTGGCCGGTGAATGGAAGCACCGCCCTGCCAATCGCTAAAACGTCCACCGGCTTCCTCGATGAGCGGCTTGAGAGCGGCCACGTCCCAGGCGTGAACGCCATGTTCAATCATCAGCTCGCCCGATCCCTGGGCCACCAACACGAAGCCGTAAAAATCACCCAAGCCGCGTGTGCGCTCGGTGCGGCGGACCATTTCGAGAAACGTCTCCTGATGACCGGCTTTGATGAACCACGACAAGCTCGAATAGAAGACGAGCGCTTGCGATAAGTCGTGGACCTCTGAGACGTGGATACGGCTGTCGTTACGATAGGCCCCGTCGCCGCGCAACGCTCGGTAGGCATGTCCCAGGGCCGGAGCATCGACAATGCCAGCGATCTGTTCGTCCTTGTATTCCAGGCCGACCAGCGTGGCCCACAAGGGAATGCCGCGGACGAAGCTGCGTGTGCCGTCAATGGGATCGATGATCCAGCGAAATCCGGATGTGCCTGGCGTGTCGCCGAACTCCTCGCCGAGAAAACCATCCGTGGGAAAGGCGTCGAGAAGCGTTTGCCGTAGCAGTTGTTCCGCCGCGCGGTCGGCAATCGTGACGGGGCTGCAATCCGGCTTCCATTCGACGGTGAATGAGCCATCGAAATAACGTAGGGCCAACTGCCCGGCCTTGTGCGCGGTTTCGACGGCCAATTCGTAACGGTTGCGCCATTCGGGATTCACGAAATGTCTCCGCATTAAAATGGTTAGCCGCGAGCCGTAGGCGAGCGCTCTCGCGCTCGCCTACGGCTCGCGGCTAAACGAGGTGGTCGTTATTTCTTCACTTCAAACTCGGCATCGATGACGTCTTCTTTGCCCTTGCCGGCCTCGCCGCCTCCTGAACTGTCGCCGGACGGACGATGTACATGCTGGGCCATTGCTTGGGCGGCGACATGGAGATCGCTGACAGCTTGGCGAATGGCCTGTACGTCCTCGCCGCTGGCTGCCTGCTTGGTCCGCTCGATCGCCGACTGAATCGCTTGCTTATCGGTACTGCTGATCTTGTCGCCCAATTCCCGCAGCTGTTTTTCGATGCCGTAGATGACCGCGTCAGCCTGGTTGCGGGCGTCGATCAACTCGACCTTCTTCTTCTCCTCCGCAGCATGCGCCTCGGCCTCCTTCCGCATGCGTTCGACCTCGGCCGGATCGAGACCGCTGGATCCCTTGATCTCGATCTTGGCTTCTTTGCCAGTGTCTTTGTCCCTGGCTTTGACGGTGAGGATGCCGTTGGCGTCGATCGAGAAGGTCACTTCGATCTGCGGCTCGCCGCGGGGGGCCGGCCGGATGCCTTCCAGATTGAACTCCCCCAGCAGGCGATTGCTCGGACTGCGGGCCAATTCGCTTTCACCCTGGTAGACGCTGATGGTCACCGCGGTTTGATTGTCCGAGGCGGTCGAGAAGATCTGCGTCTTTTCTGTGGGAATCGTGGTGTTGCGCTCGATCAGGCGCGTCAGGCGGCCACCGAGCGTTTCGATGCCCAGCGACAACGGCGTCACGTCGAGCAGCTGTACCTCGGCTCGGCTGGCCAACAGGATTTGCGCTCCCTGAATGGCGGCGCCCACAGCCACGACCTCATCGGGGTTGACGCCCTTGTGGCCTTCTTTGCCGAAGATGTCTTTGACCAGCCACTGCACCTTGGGCATGCGCGTCATGCCGCCGACCAAGACCACCTCATCGATGTCGCTGGGTTTCTTCTTGGCGTCCTGCAACGCTTTCATCACCGGGCCGCGGCAGCGCTCAATCAGGTGATCGACCAGCTGCTCGAACTTGGCCCGTGTCAGCGACATTTGCAGGTGTTTGGGCCCCGAGGCGTCTGCGGTGATGAAGGGCAGATTGATGTCGGTTGTGGTGGCCTGGGACAGATCTTTCTTGGCCCGCTCGGCGGCTTCCTTGAGGCGCTGCAAGGCCATCTGATCTTTGCGCAGGTCGATACCGTGTTCCTTCTTGAACTCCTCGGCGATATAGTCGATCAAGACCTGGTCGAAATCGTCGCCGCCTAGATGGGTGTCACCGTTGACGCCGAGCACCTCGAAAACACCGTCGCCGACATCGAGAATGGAAATGTCGAAGGTGCCGCCGCCCAGATCGAAGACCGCAATGACTTCGTTCTTTTTCTTGTCCAGACCATAGGCCAGCGAGGCCGCCGTCGGTTCGTTGATGATACGCATGCGCATGCGGGTCTTGCCGCCGGTGGCCTTGTCTTCGATGTCCCACTCGGTATCGAAGCCGGCAATTTTCGCCGCCTCGATGGTAGCCTGGCGCTGGGCGTCGTTGAAATAAGCCGGCACGGTGATGACGGCCTTGCGGACAGTGTGTCCCAGGTACGCCTCGGCTGCTTCCTTGAGTTTGCGCAAGATCATGGCTGAGATTTCCGGCGGCGCATAACGTTTGCCGTCGATCTCGACCATGGCCGGCTCATCCGGATCGCCGACGATCTTGTACGGCACCAGCTTTTCTTCGTTGACCACTTCCTTACGGCGACGGCCCATGAAACGCTTGATCGAGTAGATGGTCCGCTTCGGGTTAGTGATCGCTTGTCTCTTGGCCGGATCGCCGACTAGCCGATCGCCCTTTTCCGTGAACGCCACTACACTGGGCGTTAACCGGTTGCCTTCCTGGTTGGGAATGACCTTGACCTCACTGCCTTCCATGACCGCAACAACCGAGTTGGTCGTGCCCAGGTCGATTCCAATGATTTTTTCCTCTGCCAT
>JAJPIY010000119.1 GCA_021324515.1 Planctomycetota bacterium | reverse complement strand
TTCGAGATCATCGAGGAAACAGTGTACGTCCACATGCAGTCTTTCCAGGGCTGCCTTGTTCAGACCCACAGCAACCATGCGCACGTCTGTGACAAGGGGGACGCCCTGTCGCAGGGCTTGCACCCCAGCAGCGACGGCGTCGCGTTGGAAGCAAACCAGTCGGGCCAGTTCCAGGTCGCCGCAAGCATGGATCATGCGGCGCACCACCTGCCATTGCTCCGCAGCGAAAGCGTGCTCGCCGACTTCCCGCTCGATGATACGGAAACTCTCGTCTGCTATCTCCGACGAAAGGAGCATGGGCCGAGGGAAACAATCGAGAGGTTCACTCACCTTACTTACCCTGTAGCCGCGCGCCGTGACCAGTTTGTCTCCGAATCGGCGTGCCTGCAAATTGCCGATAATTACGGTCGTAAACATATCAATCTTCGTCATGGTCATTTGCCCGAGCGTAGTCATTTCGACCGACTGGCCGGGGCGATAGGCCTGGCGCACGATGCCGACGGGAGTTTTCGGTAAACGGGTTTGTAACAGGATCTCTTGAGCGCGGTGCAATTGCCACTCGCGCCGCGAACTCTGCGGATTCAAGAGGACCAATACAAAATCCGCCTGCGCCGCCGCGGCAAGGCGCTGTTCGATCTGTGACCACGGCGTTAAAAGGTCGCTCAAGCTGATGACCGCGAAATCATGGCCGAGCGGCGCACCCAACAGAGCAGCGCATGCGTTGACAGCGGACACACCGGGAATGACGGCAACCTCCACGCTGGAAATAGCGCCCACGGCTTCGAGGGTCTCCAGTACCAGGCTGGCCATGCCGTAAATGCCCGCATCGCCACTGGAGATAACGCACACGGACTCACCTGCACGGGCACGCTGTACCGCCAGGTGCGCACGTTCCCTCTCCGCACCCAGAGGCAGGGCCAGGCATTCCTTGCCTTCCACCAAATCCTTGATCCCTTCAAAGTAGCCGCTGTAACCGATGACTACCTGTGCGCGGTGCAGCGCTTCCAGCGCTTGCCCTGTCATTACCTCGCGTGCCCCTGGTCCCAGCCCCACAATAACCAACCTGCCGTTTTGCGTCATGCTTCCCTCCTCTCTCCGCTTCTCTCGCTTTGATCGTTGCGCCGCAAGAGGACCAGCGAAAAATAAGGTAATTTCTGCCCGCGCAACGACGACAAATCCAGGACCAGACGCTCTTCCGGCGTCCCAATTTTTTCTGCATAAAAGGCCTGGATAGACGTGGAACGGTCGCCGAGCTGTTCCAACAGCGGATCGATCATGGAATGGACCTTAAGCAAAGCGACGGTAGCGCAGGCGTCGAGGAACATCGGCAAACGTTCCAATCCGTAGGCGGCGGGCAGGACGGCCATCGCTTCACCCAGCTGAGCAAGGGGGACGCCGATACGGGCGGCAGCGGCTTGCACCGACGATATGCCCGGCACAATGTCGATGGGCGCCTCCGGACAAAGGCGGCGCACTTCCTCGGCAATAGGGGGAAAGGTGCTGTAAAACAAGGGATCGCCTTCGGTGATCCAGGCGGCCGAGCGTCTTTGCCGCAGTTCCGCCACGATCGCCTCGGCTGCACGCTGATAGCCGCGCTGGGCCGCGCCGTCCTGCCGCGACATGCATAACAGGCAGGGACGGATTTTTTCCGCCGGCAAGCCCAGCGGCGCCACAATACGAGCGGCCAAGCCGGTCCCTTGCCCAGCCTCTGCCGGACAGAAGATCCAATCTACTTCGGCCAGCACGCGCGCCGCTTTCTGTGTTATCAGCTCTGGATCGCCTGGCCCCACGCCGACGCCCCAGAAAGTCCCCGTCTGGTTCATGATCGCCTCAGTGATGGTGATGGTGGTGGTGATGATGATGATGGTCGTGTCCATGAGGATGCGCAGGGCCGTCTTGACCGATGCCGCGAACGTGGTGGTGATGGCCGACCTGCGGCTGGCCGACAGCGTGTTCGAACCCCGGCAGCTGGACGCGGTATTTGCACAATTCGCAGTTCATATTGGGGCTGCCGTGGAGCGCTTCCTCGATGCGCTCGGTGAAGACTTCGAGCAACAGGGGATGGACGTTGAGATAGCCTGTACAAAGAAACTCCGCTTCGGGATGCCGTTGGGCGAATTCGGCGGTCAAACAACGGATGCGTTTTTCCAATACGCCAGTGAACAGGAAAAACGGAAAGACGACGATGCGCGCGAAGCCCATGCGATGGCAGCGCTCCAATGCTTCCGGCAACAAAGGCGTTGTCACGCCGATGTAGGCGGCGGCAGCCCAGCCAAACCCCATGCCTTCCCAAAGCATCCGCGCCAGTTTGCCAACATCCGCGTTGGCGTCGGGATCGCTGCTGCCGCGGCCGACTACGAGCAACAACGTGTCCTTGCGCTCCACTGGACGTGCCGCCGTGAGTGCTTGTTCGATGCGGATGCGGCACAGCTCCAGGATCTTGGCGTGCAAATGCAGGTGTCGTCCGTAATGAAAGCGGACGTCGGGATACTTATGCCGCGCTTCATGGATCTCGCTAGGAATGTCGTTTTTGGCATGTCCAGCGGCCATGAGCATTCCCGGCAGCACGGCGACGGTGCGGGCACCGCGCGCCACACAACGCTCTACGGCATCGGTGATAACGGGGCGAGCGAATTCCAGGAAGCCATGCTCGACGATCCGTTCCGGATCGGTCGAACGGAACTGTTCGACGAGACGGCAAAATTCCTGCGTCCCTTCGGGATCGCGGCTGCCGTGTCCGACAAATAAGACGGCGGGTTTCATGGTCGTGTCCTTCAATTCATTGGAGAGGAAAATACACGCTTAATACTCGATGCCTTTCTGGGGTTTGACTCCTTGTTCACGGTAGGGGTGCTTGATCAATTTCATCTCCGTCACTAAGTCGGCCAGGTCAATCAACTCCTGCTTGGCGTGGCGGCCCGTGACAACTACGTGCAGCATAGGCCGCTTATGGCGCAGCTCTTCGAGCACCTCGGCCAATGGCAGATAATCGTAGTGCAATACTACGTTCAGTTCATCGAGGATGACCAGGCCGAACGATTCGTCGCGGAGAAGGGCGACGGCTTGTTCCCATGCCTTGCGAGCGCTGGCGATGTCTTTGTCACGGTCCTGGGTGTTCCAGGTGAAGCCGTCGCCCAAGGTGTACATTTCGATGGGCAGGTTGAGCCGGCGGACCAGCGCTGCCTCGCCGGTGGGAATGGCGCCCTTGATGAACTGGACGATGCCAACCTTAAGTCCCTGTCCGAGGGCGCGGAAAGCCAGACCCAAGGCTGCCGTGGTCTTGCCTTTGCCCGCGCCCGTGTGGACGAGGAGCAGGCCCTTTTCGCGCGTAGCACGGGCCTTGCGCGCCTCAAACGCCTCTTTGCGGCGAATCATGCGCTGTTGGTGCAGTTCGGATAAATTTTCTTCTATTAACATCTCCTTTGTCTTCATCTTGCCGCGAGGATTCTTCCCAGCTGTTTCATGTCCAAAGCTGCTTCGACTGCATCGGCCAGGCGATCCAGGGCGCTATCGAGCCATAGGGGAGCGCCCACCATCATGGAATCGCCGCTGGGCGGGAGGCTGGCCAGCCAGGCGCGGCGCAGGGGTGCATGAGCGAACAGGCCATGCAAATAGCAACCCCAAATGCGCCCTTGCGCCGCGACGCAACCGTCCTCTGCACAGCACGGCTGACCATTGCGAGAGGCAATCGTCAGCCAGGCGGCATCGCTTGGAGTGCGCCCCATGTGGATCTCGTAGCCTTCCACTATCTGGCCGCGAAGGTCTGCCAACCAGGCCGGCCCCCCTGCGATGCGAGCGCGAGATTGGAAGACGGCCTTATCGCTGGCAAAAACGGTTTCCACCGGCAATAATCCCAAGCCCGATATTTCCTCTCGGTCGGATTCCAGATGTTCCGGATCGCGTATGAGTCGGCCAAGCATCTGATAGCCGCCGCAGATGCCGACGACAGCCACGCCCTGGGCAGCCAGATGGTGGATCGCCTTATCGAACCCCTGTTGTCGCAGCCAGGTTAGATCCGCCACAGTGCTTTTGGTCCCCGGCAAGATGACGGCTGATGGAGTGCCGAGAGCGGCGAGGGAACGGACGTAGCGCAGCTGGACGCCCGTTTCTGAATAAAACGGATCGAAATCATCGAAATTGGCAATGTGCGGCAGGCGAAGAACAGCAATGTCGCGGACGGCATCGCTACCCCCTCTTGGGCCGGCGTCCAGGGCGACGGCGTCTTCTTCGGGCAGCGTCAGGTCGCTCAGATAGGGCACCACGCCGAGGACAGGGGTGCCGCTACGCTCTTCCAGAATGCGCACGCCGTCGGCAAAAAGACGGCGCTCCCCTCGAAACTTGTTGACGATCAGGCCCCGCACCCACGACCTCTCCTCCGCGGTCAGCAGCCACAAGCTCCCCAGCAATTGCGCAAAAATCCCGCCGCGATCGATGTCGCCCACCAACAGGACCGGGCTGCCGGCGTAACGAGCTACGGACATATTAACGATGTCGAAAGTGCGCAAATTCAATTCCACCGGACTGCCCGCACCCTCGATAATCACCAACTCGTAGGCCGCACGCAAGCGGTCGAGGGCGGCGGTAACAATCGGCCACAGTTCTTCTTTGCGGCGATAGTAGCTGCCGGCCCGCAGGGTTTGCCAGCGCCGGCCCAACACGATGACTTGAGAGCGCGAATCGGCCTCCGGTTTGAGGAGGATCGGGTTAAGGTCCGGGGTTGGTGCAATGCCGGCGGCGGCAGCCTGCACAGCTTGGGCACGGCCGATTTCGCCGCCGTCGCCGCAGACGGCGGCGTTGTTGGACATGTTCTGCGCCTTGAATGGCGCCACACGCACGCCGCGGCGAGCGAAAATCCGGCACAACGCCGCCGTCAGCACGCTTTTGCCTACCGACGAGCTGGTCCCTTGCAGCATGAGTGTTTTAGCTGCCATGTCGCACCTCACGGAAAGCGGCGATCAGCCGGGCGTTCTCTTCGGGCCGGCGAGTACAAATGCGGACGTACTGCGGTAGACCGAACGAGGCGCAATCACGGACCAAAATGCCCTTGTGCAGCAGCGCACGACGAATAGCGGCGCCATCGCCGACGCGGACAAGGAAAAAGGGAGCGGCGGAAGGCAACGCCTGCATCCCCAACTCCGCGAACGCCGCCAGCAAATCGCTTTTTGCAGCGGCCAACCGTTCGCGGGAACATCGCAAGTGTGCGCGATCGCGCAAAGCGGCGACGCCTGCGGCTTGGGCCAAAGCATTGACACTCCAAGGCGGACGTACACGAACCAGCGCGGCAATCCGTTGCTCTGCGCCTACGGCGTAGCCCAAGCGCAAGCCGGCAAGCGCGTGGTCTTTCGTCATCGATCGCAAGACCAACACATTGTCCTGCGTCGTGTCCGCTGCGGAGCCGAGGTCCGGAGCGAAAGCCAAATAAGACTCATCTACGATAAAGAGAGTATATGGATGTTTATAAATCCAATCTCTAACTATAGGGGCGCCAAAGGCCGTACCTGTCGGATTGTTCGGATTGCAAAGGAAGACGAGGTGCGGCCGCCACGAAGCGAGGATGTCGTTGATTGCTGCGGGCGACAGGGCGAAATGATCTTTTTCCTCCGCCCGGTGAATTTTCAGGCAAGTGCCCCGAAGCGCCGCCATGCGCTCGTATTCGGCGAAGGTCGGGCCAAGCACCAACACTCGATCGAAGGGACGGAGAAAGGCCAGCGACGCCAGCCAAATCAGCTCGGAGGAACCGTTGGCAGCAAGGACGCATTGCGGTGAGACGCCCAGATGTTCCGCCAGCGCGCCGCGCAGGGCCAAGGCGTCATTATCCGGATAGCGGTCCAACGGCGTCCGCGCCACGGCTTCGCGCACCGCCGGAGACGGCCCATAGGCGTTGATGTTCGAGCTGAAATCGAGCACGTCCGCAGGCCGCAGCCCCAGCCGGCGCAACTCTCCATAATCGGGCGCACCATGCACGGCAAGCGGCACATCTGGCCCGAGCGAGCACAGCTCTGTCGCCATGGTTTACCCCCTTTCCTTCACGACGAAGCTGAGAAGGACCAGCACTTCCAGCAGTTCACACAAAGCACCGTAGATGTCGCCCGTCAGGCCCCGCAGCCGTTTTAAGGCAAAGCATGCCACAAGGAACGTGAGCACTCCGCAGAGGAGCAGAGCAATCAGCCCTCGCCATTCCGCGGCGTACCAAGCGCCGCCACCAGCGCATGCACTGGCCAACAACGCCTGGCCCCATCCGGCATGGTCCTTCATGGTGCGGCCCAACCCTTCAGCACGAGCGTAAGGAAACGCAACCACGGCCACGGCCATGCCCCAGCGTCCGAGTACGGGCGCCAAACAAAGGGCTGCGCT
>JAJPIY010000282.1 GCA_021324515.1 Planctomycetota bacterium | reverse complement strand
GTGTCAACCCACCGGTAAAACCGGGCGAGCGGGGGGTGTCAACCCCCCGGTTATGGTTATGCTACCGGGGGGTTGACACCCCCCGCTCGCCCCCGGATCCTCGCTTGCCCATGTTTGTGGTCCATCTCTATCACGTCCCGTATACGTGGAGAAAGATACATTGTATAGGGCCGCGTTTTCGCCGCGAGCCGTAGGGAAGCGTAACAGCGTTCGCCTACGTCTCGCGGCGAAAGAGCAGTTAATCCAACTCCTCCGCTAAACGCTCCAGGGCCGCTTGCCATTTCTCCGGCGTCTCGTAGACGCCGTCGGCAATCTGACGGCGGATGCGCGCTACCAGATCGTGGCGAAACTCCTTGGTCTCCGCCTCTTCCGGCGGCGCGGTGAACAGCCAGTACAGGCGGTTGTGGCAGACGGGTCTTTGCGGGCAGATTGGCATGTGTCGGTACATCGGAACCTCACTCCTGACGCCGTGGGATTGGTGCGGGTCGCCGCGCCACGACGACAGGTCATCATAAAGGTTGAGATTTGAACGAATCAACCCACGGGGCCTTCCGGACAGGAAATCGTCGCCCCGACTGTGACGGGTTTTTCCGAATCTTCCAGGGCGGAGGGAAACACTACCTGTTCGGTTGCTCACTCCTCCCTCTGCATTCAGTTATCGTCCGCCCATGAGACAAGATTCAGACAAATTGCGCGGCAGGGCGAGACCGGGAATACTTTGGTGCGAGGACGGCAACAGGAAGACGGAGGGAAACAGAAAAAAGAGAAAAGCACGAGAAAGACGCCTTCCTTCGGGAATCGGACTTGACAAAAAGTAGGTCGGTCCCTATGGTCCGCCCCCTCTTACGTCTTTTTGCGGACTGGGGAGAAGGGTCGGAGTGGCATCCGGCCCATAGGGGGGCCATCCTTCGGGGGCGAAGCCATGAAGTGTTGTGCCAGGATCGCGTATCGGCGAAGCATCGGCCGATGGGCCATGCAGGGAGTGCTGGGGGCCGGGCTGCTCACCCTCGTGGCGCTGCTCGGATGCACTTCCCTGCAAACTCGCTTGCAGTCGGACGACGACACCGAGCGCTATGCCATCGAGACCCTCCGCGACAAGGTAACGGTCGGCAACGCGATGCCGATCCCTGTCGGCGGCATCGGCTTGGTCGTCGGCCTGGAAGGCACTGGCGGCGATTGCCCGCCGGACAGCTGGCGGGAGATCCTAGAAAACGAGCTGCGCAAGGAAGGCGTCCAGGACATTCGTAAAGTCATGACCTCGCCCGATCATGCAATGGTATATGTATCCGGAGTGATCCCGCCGGGCGCCAGCAAGGGAGACCCCATCGATCTGGAGGTGCTGTTGCCGCGCAACAGCCGGGCCACCAGCTTGCGCGGCGGTTATCTGCACAAGTGCTACCTGTTTAACTACGACTTCGCCGAGCGACTCGCTCCCAGCACCGATCCCAATGGCCCGCGCGGTCTGCTGCGCGGTCATCCCCTTGTCGTGGCCGAGGGCATGTTGCTGGTCGGCATGGGCAACCACGATGAGGAAGAGACGGCCAGTCTCAAGCGTGGCCGCATCTGGGGCGGCGGGCGCTGCCTGGCCCCCACAACCTTCAGTTTGATCCTCAATCCCAACGAACAATATGCCCGTGTCGCCGCCCTGGTGGCGGAGCGTATCAACGAAACCTTCCAGGCCGGCTATCGCGGTGATCCGGGCACCAGCGTGGCCGAAGCCCACGACAAGTACAGCGTCGCCCTGCGCGTGCCGCCCCAGTATCGCCTCAATACGCCGCGCTTCCTTCGCGTTGTTCTGGACATTCCCTTTACGGCGGACCCGCGCGCCCTCTCTTGCCCTCTGAACGAGAAAGGCCAAGATCGCCGTTCCTATCGGCAGCGCTTGGCCGACGACTTGCTTGATCCAGCCAAAACCGTCGTCGCTGCTCTGCGCCTGGAAGCGTTGGGGCAAGATAGCAAATCGGCCCTGAAAAAAGGTCTTAAGAGTGCGCATCCGCTGGTCCGCTTCTGCTCGGCCGAGGCGTTGGCTTACCTGGGCGATCCCGAAGGCGGCAACGAACTGGCCGATGCCGTGGCCCATTCCCCGACGCTTCGCGCCTTCGCGCTGACGGCCATGGCCTCGCTCGACGAGGCTGTCTGCCACGTTCGCCTGGCGGAACTCTTGACCTCGGGACAAGAAGACGAAGTCCGCTACGGGGCGTTCCGCGCCTTGCGTACCCTCAATCCCCGTCACAAGCTGGTGCAAGGCGAACTGCTCAACGACTCGTTCTGGCTGCATCGCGTCCACACCAATACAACACCCCTGGTACACATCTCCAGTATGCACCGGGCCGAAATCGTCATCTTCGGCGACGAACCGATGTTGAAGCCCGACTTCGGTCTTCAGGCCGGCGAATTTGTGGTCACGGCGGCCAAAGACGACGATCACTGTTGGATTAGCCGGCTGCCGTTGCACGGCCGACCGGTTCGCCGACCCTGCTCGCTGGAAGTGACCAAGGTGCTGCGCACCTTGGCCGACATGGGCTGTATGTATCCGGAAGCCGTCGCCCTGTTGCAGCAAGCCGATGTGGGCGGCGTGCTGTCCTGCCGGTTACGCTGCGACGCCTTGCCGCAGAACACGCCCGTTGAGGAACTGGCCCGGATCGGTCAACAAAAATCCGACCCACAGGCGGCCGAAGCGGAATTGGTCCCCGCAGGCCAGGATCTCGGCCCCACGCCGACGCTGTTCGACAATGGACTCGCCGCCCACACAGCCCGTGTACAAAAACGGCAACGCTTGCTCGATAACAATAAACGGCCTTCTGCACGGTATGAGGATGATGCACAGGAGTAGACGCCCTGACGAGGAGTAGAGAGAATAAAAGGGGGCCGCTGGCGTCTGTTTAGCCGCGAGCCGGAGGCGAGCGCGACCGCGCTCGCCTGCTGTTTAGCCGCGAGCCGGAGGCGAGCGCGACCGCGCTCGCCTCCGGCTCGCGGCTAAACAGACGCCGGCAATTGTTTTAATACCGACCCGGTGAGACTCCATGCTCAAACGCCTGGAACTGGTAGGGTTCAAATCGTTCGCGGATAAAACGACGTTCGACTTCGCACCGGGCATCACGGCCATTGTTGGTCCTAATGGCAGCGGCAAAAGCAACATTGTGGACAGCGTGCGTTGGGTGCTGGGCGAGCAGAGCGCCAAGAGCCTGCGCGGCGGCGAGATGGCGGACGTCATTTTCAATGGCTCGGCTTCACGGCGCAGCCTGGGCCTCGCGGAAGTCACCATGACGTTCGACAATAGCCGCCATGTTTTAGCCACGCCCGCCGAGGAAGTGCAGATCACGCGCCGTGTCTACCGCGGCGGCGAGGGCGAATATCTTATCAATCAGCAAATCTGCCGCCTCAAAGACATCAAAGACCTCTTTTTGGGAAGCGGCGCCGGCAGCGACGCCTACTGCATCATCGAGCAAGGCCGCGTCGATGTCTTGTTGCAAGCCTCCACCAAGGACCGCCGTACTATCTTCGAGGAAGCCGCTGGCATCAGCCGTTTTAAAGCCAAGAAACTCGAAACGCTGCGCCGCCTGGAGCGCGTTGATCAGAACGTCGCCCGGCTGCGCGACATCCTCGATGAGGTCGAGAAACAGCTGCGCAGCGTCAAGCTGCAAGCGGCCAAAGCCCAACGCTACCAGGAATATTCCCAGCGCTTGAAGCAACTCCGTGTCGAGTTGGGCTTACGCGAGTTCCACCAGTTGAGCGAACGTCTACATGAAGAGACCACCGTGCTTGAGCGCCTAAAGGCGGAGTTGGCCGAGCAGATGGCCCAGACGGACGCTTGGGAGAAAGAACTGCAGCGCTTTGAAGAAGCCTTGGACCGGCTCGATGCTTCTATCGCCGAACAAGCAGCGGCCAAGTCCAAGGCGTGCGAGCAGATTGCCGGATATGAGGCGACGCTGGCCTCGGAATGGGCCTTGACCGAGGACATCGAAAAAGAGTTGGCGCGGGCGCAGCAGCGGCGTGCCGAGCTGGGCCGGCACATCGCCGCCCTGACGGAATCCGCCGCCCATGTTGGCGAGGAGCTGCGCCAGGTTGAAGCCTCTTGCCAAGCGCAGCGCCGCGACGTGCAAGAGCGCGAAGAACATTTGCAAGCCACCGAAGCGCGCCTGAGTGCCCTGCGCCAACAGGTGCAGCGCGAGGAAAACGAGCACCTGGAGTGTATGCGCCAGGCCGGCCGACTTAAAAACGACGCCATCAGCTACAAGGCCCAGGTCGATAACCTGACGCGCGAACGCCTGCGCCTGTTGCAACGCAGCGAGCAAGCCGCGGAGCACCTTGCTTCGCTCGATGTGGAGTTGCAAGAATTGAGCGCTGCCGAAGCAGAGTTGCAAGCGCGTCTGAGCAGCGCTCGCCAAGCGCTGACCGACCTGCGGCAGGAGCGCGATCGCTTGCGGCAAGTGCGCGATGAAACCACCCAGCGCGCCGCTGACTTGCGCGAGCAGCGTAGCGGCCTGCTCAGCCGCATCGAAGTATTAGAGGGCCTCCAGCGCAGCCACGAAGGGCTGGGTGCCGGCCCGCGCGAGTTGTTCGCCTTGCTCGAACAACCTAATCCCGGCCCGTGGCGCACCGTACTGGGCATTCTTGCCGAGTTCCTCACCGTTCGCCGCGAGTTCGCTCCGCTCATCGATCTGGCCTTGGGGGAACGTGCGCGCAGTTTCCTGGTGCGCGACCCCGATCAACTCGCCCAGGCGCTACGCCAGTGCCGCCAGCCGTTTTCGAGCCGGGTAAGTTTTTTACCGTTGCCGCCGCCCCGTCGGGCCGCAAATGCGACTCGGCCCGCCGCTCCTTCCGTTCCTGCCTCAGCCCTCGCCGCGGCGCAAGGACTGCTACCTCTCCAAGGAGCGCCGCAGCATCCGGGCATCATCGCCTTGGCAGAGCAGGTAGTGCGTTGTGACAACCCGGAACTGGCGGACCTGCCGGCGCGATTGCTGGCCGACACACTGATCGTCCGCGACCTCACTGCCGCGCGCGCCCTGGCGCCCCATCTGCCTGGCTGGCGCTTTGTGACCCTGGGTGGCGAATTGCTCGAGACGGACGGAACTTTGACTGTCGGCGCCCATCACGCCGAAACGGGCATCCTGTCGCGCCGCAGCGAGTTGCACGAACTGCACGAGCAAGTTGCCCAACTGGATCGCCGGCTGAGCGAGTTGGACCGCGACCTGACCGATCTGCGCGACGCGCTGGCGCTGGTGGACAGCCGGTCCGAGAATGGCCAGCAGGAAATCGATGTGTTGTCGGAGCAAGTAGCCGATCTGCGTTCGCGCATCAGCCAACATCGCCAGAAACGTGAAGGTTTGCACGAAGAAGTACAGGTCAGCCGCAGCGAGATTAGCGGCCTGGAGCGCGACATCGAACGGTTAACGCAAGCGTGGCAGCAAGCCCGCGATCAGGCCGCTCGTGCAGATGCCGAAGTGCAACGCCTCCAAGGCCGTCTGGAAGAGGCCAAGTGCGAAATCCGCGAGCACGAATCGCACCGGCAGGAGCGGCAGCAGCAAGCGATGGCGGCGCGCGTCGCCTTGGCCCAGGTGGAAGAACGCCTGGCCGCCCTACGCGCCCGGCATGAGCAGATCGAAGCGGACCTCCGTCAACGCCGTCAAGAAAGCGAGCAGACCCAGCGCCAGCAATCCGCCGCTCTGGCACGCCAACGCGAGAACCTGCAAACGCTCTTGGAGACTTCATCTTCCTTGGCGATCTGTTATGTCCGCAAAGAGGACGCCGAGCGCCAACTCGCCGATTGGACGCGCCAACGCGCTCGACTCCATCAGGAACGCCAGCAACGCAACGAGCAAGCGCAAGCCAGCCGCAGCATTTGGCGCGTCCAACAAGAACAGGCCCACGCGCGTGAATTGAGTGTCAACGACCTGCGCCATCGCCGGGATACACTCTGTGCCCGCTTGTATGAAGACTATCAGTTGGATCTCGCTGCATTGTACCAAGAAACGGCGGCAAACCGAGCCGAGGGCCTAAACGACGAAACGACCGGCGCAGCGCCGGGCCTGCCGCCCTCCCCCCCCGACGCTTCCAGCGCCGCGACGGAAGAAGCGAACCCCAAGGAACCTGCCCTGTCGCCGGAGCAAGAAATCGAGGAACTGCGCCGCAAACTCAACCGGCTCGGCAGCGTCAATCTCGACGCCCTGCAAGAATTGGCGGACCTGGAAGCACGCGCCGATGCCTTGCACATCCAGTACGACGATTTGACCTCAGCCCAAAAAGCGTTGCAGGAAATCATCGCCAAGATCAACGTTGATAGTCGGAAGCTGTTCACTGAGACTTTCGCCGCTATCCGCACGCATTTCCAAGAGTTGTTCCGCAAGTTGTTCGGTGGCGGCATGGCTGACATCGTGCTTGAAGACGAAAATGACATTTTGGAGAGCGGCATTGAGATCATTGCTCGTCCGCCTGGCAAGGAGCTGCGCAGCATCTCGCTGATGTCGGGCGGCGAAAAGACCTTGACGGCGGTTGCACTGCTTTTGGCCATCTTCCGCAGCAAGCCCAGCCCGTTTTGTATTCTCGACGAGGTGGACGCGGCGCTGGACGAGGCCAACATCGGCCGCTTCACGGCGGTGCTGAGGGACTTTCTCGATCAGTCGCAGTTCATCATCATCACACACTCCAAACGCACGATGGCCTGTGCCGACATGCTCTACGGCATCACCATGCAAGAATCCGGCGTCTCGCGGCGGATCGCCGTCCGCTTCGAAGATTGGCCCGATGAGGAAAAGACGGCTGAAGCCAAAGAGGCGTCATAAAAATCGTGGCCGTCGGACCAAACGCCCATGCTGGCCATTAGAGAGAGGCTTTTCCCTTTGGCTTTTCAAGGAATCCGCAAGTCGTCCACCAGCCCTCCCCCACCAGGGGGGAGGGAGAAAAAGCCCCCCACCCCAGCCCTCCCCCACTAGGGGGGAGGGAGAGAGATTGCCCTGCCCCCACCAGAGGGGAGGGAAGAAAAAGGTGCCGTTTCAACTGGGGGCGGTATAGAATGGTTCCTTTCAGCGGAGATGTTCTGAACGGAAAGAGGAAGAAGGTCGATGACGTCAACGGTGTCGTATCATCCCGATTTTCCGCCAGAGGACGGGCCGAGGGCGCGTTGGGAAGGCGACTTGCTGGCTCGCTATCAGAGCATCGTCGACGCCCCCCATCTCGATTGGACGCGACACTATCGCAAGCTGCGACTGCTGGGCAGCGGCGGACAAGGCGTGGTGTTCCTCTGCGAAGCCCAGGGCGCCGACCAGTTTCGCCTACCCGTGGCGCTGAAGCTCTTCTCGCCGGAATCTTACCGTGACGCGGATGCCTACCGAGACGACATGGCTCGTATCGCTCAAGTGGCGGCACGCGTCGCCCTTATTCAGCACGATAATCTGATTGACCTTCACGACTTCATGGAATGGGACAGCTTGCGCGTCATGGAAATGGAGTGGATCGACGGTTACAATCTGCGTGAAGT
>JAJPIY010000241.1 GCA_021324515.1 Planctomycetota bacterium | reverse complement strand
GCGGCGAGTCATCAAGAAAGCGGCGGAACAATAATCCACGTCGCGCTGAAACAGGTATTCGGCGGCAGTCGGGTTGTCGCCGCGGCCATATTGAAAGGCATGGCCATTCCGCCAGAAGGCGCAGCCGGCTTCTTGCAGGGTGCCATCCAGAAGAATAATACGTCCGCCGACCGCGCCGACGTTCGGGTTGGCACCCAGGAAACGCAGGGCCACCCCCAGACTGTCCCCCAAAACTTCCGTATCGTTGTTGAGCAGCAGCAGAAATTCTCCGGAGGCTGCCTCAGCGGCCTGGTTGACGGCTATTGGGAAACCACGATTGGTGGGATTGCGGATCACCGTGGCCCCGGAGAGGCGATCCAGCAGCGCCCCCGTCTCATCATGGCTGGCGTTGTCCACCAAGACCACCTCAGCGCCAACCGCCGCCAAGCGCGGCTGGAGTGAGCGCAGACAGGCCAATGTCAATTCCGCCCGATTGTACAGGACCAGCAAGATGCTCAAGCGCGGGGCCGCCGGCCGTGGAAGCTCCAAGAGCGTATTACTCTCTAAAAAGTATTTTAAACGCTCTCGCGCCTGGACCGTCGCGGCCTCTTTTACATCTGCCGTTGCACTGGACATGGCGGCGTACCTTAAGCTAGCGGAGCCGTCCCCTATCGAGCGCTAAGCCCATCTGCTCCCTTATGCGTGCGGCCCCGTTTCGTCCGCCTTGGAGAATGGGTGGAGCCATCTCCACACAGTTCGGCGTCCCTGGCGGTATTTTTCCAACAGCTTCCAGCCGCGCGTTGCACGCATTTGATTCAGTTGCGTTTCCAGGTCGTGTATACGGCGGCGGAGGTTGATGTTCTCACAACGAAGGGCGTGCAGGCGGTGCTTGTAGGCGTTCACGCTGACGAGGCCGTTTGTTCCTTCTGGGCTTCGCGTCAGCAGATCTCTCAGCAACGCCGTCTCGCTCCGGGGGATGTTTCCCGTTCCAATCAAGTGGAGTTGTTCCAGACAGACCTGGACAGGTTCCATCACCACAGTCCCCCTTTCCATAGGAACATCGTCACCATCGGCACCATTCACCTGTTTTCTGCAACATTTCCCAATCCTGGCCGAGAACGCCGCCAAATCTGAACACGGCAAGCCAGGTGCGGCAGCTCGCGCTCGCCGGCAAGATGAAAAGTCCGTTGATCGTACAGGAGATCTTTTAATTCGGCATGGAGGGCGCATTCCGGCCCAGAGTCCACCCCTTCCCGAGAGATGGTCGTTTCACAGAACACCAGGGTATCGCAAGTCGTCGTTTGCAGCCAGTCGGCGAAGCCGCGACGGTTGTCCATGCCGGCCGTACCGAAACCATACCAGCGCTCCTCCAAATTCTCGAAACTGCCGAAACGTTCCAGCCAGGTCCATTGTGCCATCGGCTTGAGCGGCAACGAAGTCAACAGCAACGTCCGTCCTTCATTGGGAATATGGGATAGATAGGCGTCGGTGACATCGAGCATGGAAGGCAGTTGGGTGTGCGGCCCCCCTTCGACAGCGTGGCCTGGGGTGTTTAGTGCAGGATAGTTTACCCAGCCGACTGCGGCCAAGACCGCGCCCGCCAGTCCCAGGCGCCGCCGCGCCGTGCCGTGACCGTAGATGAGCGCGGCCGCCCCCAGGCCGGCCGTCGTCCACACAGCCGGAACCCAAGAATGCAACATACGGCCCTTGTGATTGGGGTGCAGCGGCGTCAATATCGAGGCCAACAGCATCAGGGCCAAGACGGCCGTCCCGCCCGGCCGCAGCCGCCGCCAGGTCAACAGGCCGCACAGGCACAAGAACGCCGCGACCAACGCGCAAACGAGGCTACCATGATAGTCTTGCACGATCCACGTGGCATAGTCACGGAAGCCGCCGAGCAAATCCATGTGCTGGTGCGGCGCGCGGTCCGCGAAACTGAGATACCACAAAAAATAGCTGGGGTGCTTGGGCAAGAGGAACCATAGCGCCAAAGGGCGAATCAGCCACAGGATGATCTGTTGCCATCGCGGATCGAGCTGCTGCGTCCATTGGCGTCCCTGCCGTCGCCACCATTGGGCCAGACGAATAAACAACAGGACATAGGTGAGGTGAATCAGATTGTGTGGAGGATACAGGGAGAGTGGGCGCCCCAACAAAAAGAACGGCCGCTCGCCGCATTGGTAAATGGGGGCGATTGCAAGCAACAGGACGACGACGGCCCAGGTCAACGGATGACGGAACTGCGCCGCTATTCCACGCCGCCAGCCGATACGGCCCAGCATAGCGCGAAGAACACCCCAATACAGCCGACCTCGGCTATACCCTTCTGCGGCGAGCAATGCTAAAACGACGAGCAGCCAATAATTGTATTTTTCCAAAAAGAGAAGCAGCAGCGCCACGGCGAGCCAGCGTGCCTTGGTGATTTCGCCCGCATCGTCCTGCACGGTAAGCAGATAACAGTACAAAACAAACAACGACAAGGCGGCGCCAAGGCTTTCCAACATAATATCGGTGGCGTAAGCGCGATGGGCGGGACTAGCAGCAAGAAAGACAGCGGCAACCAGTCCGGCCAGGTTGCCACCGCGCGGCGCCGCCCGCCGCGCTACCAGAAAGCTGAGCAACACTGTGGCTATCCAGCCGACCAGACTCGGCAACACCGCCAGCCGATAATCTCGCCCGCCCAGCAGCAACACCATAGCTGCCGCGATGCCGTGCAGCGGCGGCCAAATGCGCGCTTCATTCAGATCGTGCAGGAGTTGCCCCACCTGGCCATTCTGTACATCCGTCGCCAGTTTCAGGCCGTACAGATAATGGGCGCTGCGATCGTGATAGGGATTGTACCATAGAGTGCGATCGACGCAGAGGAAGTGCGTATACAGATAGCTGGCCAGCACCAGAGAAACGACGGACACAAGAGCAGGAAACAACCAAGCACCGGATGAACACGGCGGCGTTGCTTCCGGCAGACGGCGAGTCAAGGCAACAGTCAGGCGCGGACGCGTATAGAGGGAAGTCGGCATAAGGATTCCTTTCCGGGCCGCCTGCCAGTCCGGCGCCGCGGCGGCTGGATGGTAATGCAGGGTTCGCTTTGCCGTCAAGATGGGACGCTCCGCCCAGCAGAAGCGTTTGGGTTGTATACTGGGCACGGGAAGGTTTGACACTTGGGCGAGCGGGGGGTTCACACCCCCCGCTCGCCAGCGTTTGTGTGTCCATTGCTACCGTGTCCAGTATAGATTGATACTCAGAGCAAATGAGTCGCTGGTGAACGAGGTCAAGCCGCGCCTTGGAGGGTGGTGCAAACGGCCCTCCTGGAGTGCGGCTCCGATGGTCAGAGGAATTGAATGCAAAAGATACTCATAGTCGATTACGGCATGGCTAACCTGCGTAGCGTCCAAAAGGCGTTCGAGAAGGTCGGCTACGAAGCGATCATCAGCGGCGATCCGAACCGCATCGCCGAGGCGGACAAGATCGTGCTGCCGGGTGTCGGCGCCTTCCGCGATGCCATTGCTCGGCTGCACGAGGCTGGTCTGGCAGTGCCGTTGGTTGAGCACCTACGGGCCGGCAAACCGTTCTTCGGCATTTGTCTGGGGCTGCAACTCTTGTTCACCACCAGCCATGAGGACGGACAGCACCGCGGGCTGGATTTTTTCCCTGGCGAAGTGGTGCGCTTCCCGGACATGCCAGGACTTAAAGTGCCACACATGGGCTGGAACCAACTTCGCCTGCGCAAACCCGCGCCGCCCTTGGCTGGCCTGCCGCCCCAAGCATCGGTCTATTTCGTCCACTCTTATTATGTGGTCCCAAGCGATCCGCAGCTGACGGCAGCGGAGACGGACTATCCGACGCCATTTACCTCGGCTATATGGCAAGACCATGTGTTCGCCACGCAGTTTCATCCGGAAAAGAGCCAACGCATCGGCTTGGAAATGCTTCGCCGCTTCGCCGAATGGCGCTGAAAAAAATGCTGCTGCGCCAGGCTTGAGACAGATTGGTCCGCGCGGAGTATAGAATAAACCAACGACAGTCGATTCCCGTGTTTTGCTCCAGGAGCATCGTAACTATGTGCCGCGCTATCCTCTCGGCCACCGTGGGATTGTTAGTCCTGTCTGCGGTTTTCACCCCAACAAGGTCTCTTATGGCTCAAGAACGCTTCCCCGAACCGGACAAGCTGCCGTCGCATCCTGAACTGCCTGATCCACTCGTGATGTTCAACGGTGAGCGCGTCACAAGCAAGCAGCAGTGGATCGACAAACGGCGTCCCGAACTCAAGGCGCTGTTTCAGCACTACATGTACGGCTACCTGCCACCGCCTGCCCCAATCACGGCGAAGGTTGAGTATGAAGACGCCAAGGCTTTCGACGGCAAGGCGACCCTGCGTGAAGTGGCAATCTCTGTTGGACCGCCGGAAGTGCCGTCGATTCATCTCCTTTTGGTCGTTCCCAACCAGCGCAAGGGACCAGCCCCGGTCTTCGTGGGCATTAATTTCTGCGGCAATCATGCTCTTGTGAAAGACCGCGGAATACGGCTGCCGACGGCGTGGATGTATCCTCATATACCTGGTGTCAAAGACCACCGCGCCACCGAAGCCGGACGCGGCAAGCAGAGCGATGTGTGGGCGCTGGAACAGTCCATTGATCGTGGCTACGCCGTGGCTACTTTCTACAACGGCGACGTCGATCCGGACCAGAAAGACGTGCGCGAAGGCCTTCAGCCGTATCTACGTCAGAAGGCGGGTAAACATGGCCCCCACGATTGGGGTACGATCGCCGCCTGGGCTTGGGGCGTGCATCGCATCGTCGATTATGTCTCCAATCACAAAGACTTGGACAAAAATCGTATTGCAGTGGTGGGCCATTCACGGCTGGGCAAGACAGCGCTCTTGGCGGCAGCGCTAGAGGAACGCATCGCCTTGGCCATCCCGCACCAGGCCGGCTGCGGCGGTACTTCGCCCAATCGCAACGACAATCCTAAGGCTGAAACGGTCAAGCGAATCAACACGAGCTTCCCTCATTGGTTCAACGATACGTTCAAGCAGTTCAACGACTGTCCCGACAAGCTGCCCTTCGATCAGCATTGCCTGATCGCCTTGATGGCGCCGCGGCCGGTGCTGCTCAGCAACGCCGTCGAAGACGAGTGGGCCAATCCCAGCGGCCAGTTCCGCATGTTGCAAACCGCCGATCCGGTTTATCGCTTTCTCGGCGCCGGCGGCCTGGAAGCCTCGCGCATGCCGCTGCCAGGGAAGCTGATCGACAGCACGCTCGGCTATTACATCCGGCCCGGCAAGCACTCGATGACCAAAGAGGATTGGAACGTTTTCCTCGATTTCGCGGACAAACATTTCCGCAATCCATCGGCGACGCTTCCGAGATAGATCGCCCTTTTTTACGGGTTTGTCCATCCAAGCCCGCCTGGGCCGTCATGTGATGGACCGCTGCAACCGGGGCCTGCTCATGTACGGCCCGGACCAAGGTCTGCCGACCTTTCTCGCCTTCTGCCCAAAGGAAAACAATGGGGCGTTGCACGGCCAGAACGCGCGCCTTTCAGTGCCCATGCCCATGCTCATGGCCGCCCTGGAACAGCGGACTGCGCGGGTCGGCGCCGGCGGCGACGTAGGCGATCAGATCCAGGACTTCCTCGCGCGTCAGCTTGTCGAGCAGTCCTTTGGGCATGATCGATACGGGTGACTTTTTGCGCTCGGCAATGTCCGCTTTGGGGATCGTTACCGGTTCGGCCTTGGCCAGGGGGTTTTCGATCACTTTCACCATGTCCGGGGTCTCGGCGACGACCAGGCCGGTGAGCACTTTGCCGGATTCCAGCTCGAACGTAAAGGTTTGGTACTTGTCGTTGATGCGGAACGAGGGATCGAGAATGTCGCGCAGGATCTCGATCGGCTTCTGTTGTTTGGGATCCAGCTTGGTCAAGTCGGGTCCGATTTCGGCGCCGACGCCGCCCAGCTTGTGGCAGGAGACGCAGCTGGCAGCTTGGAAGATTTGTTTGCCATTGCTGAAGGAGCGGCCGTCCTTGAGCTGTTCGACCGAGGAGGCCAGTTCCTCGAACTTCCATTCTTTGCGTGGCCGGACGAATTTCAGCAGTTCGTCGGCGATCGGCAGCGGATGCTTGGCCAGGTAGCCCTCGGCGTCGGCAAGATATTCGTCGAGATCTTCGACGACGTAGAGGGCGCCATACATGCGCCGCCAGTGGCCGGGATAGGTGCAGACATAGGGGTAGACGCCCGGCTGTTTCGGGGCGGTCCAGCGGAGTTTTTCCGAGTTGCGCGGCTGAAGCAGCTTGCTTTTGAGTAAGATCTTGTCCGAGGACGGAACATAGCCACGCTCCAAGGCGCCGGGGTGCGTAGCCGTCGCTTCCGCCAGTGTGCCGATTTCTTCCAGTGCTCCCGGCTGTACCACGACAAAATTATGAGGCATGAGATCGTTATTATCGAATAAGATCTCTACCGGCTTGCCAGCCTTGACGACAAGGCGCTCCTTATCGAAGAGCATTTGGTCCGGCACGGTGGCCAGCCGGATGACGCGTACGCCCAATTCACCCAGTTCGCGGCGGACTTGCCGGGCTTGGTCCAGCGGCAATAGCGATGCCAGCGAATCGGCCAGCTGGAGAGCATCCAGTGCGGCGGGAGAGGTGCGTTCGGCGATAGGGATCGTACGGATAAACGGCAACAGCACGTCCAGGAGTGGCTTGGCCTCGTCCTTGGGCCGATAGGCCGACGGGATGCGCAACAGCGCTGCAATAGCGGCGTGGCGATCGGCGTCGTTGCCGACATACTTGGCGATAGCCTTAAAGGCGTCGGTTTCTTTGCCGCGCACCGAAGTCAGGGCGAGCATGGCGGCGCGACGGATCGCTTGCTCTGGTGCTTCGCCGCCTATCTCGAGTACGGTCTTCTCCCGCGGCGCCGGCAGACCCTTTTTCTCGAAGACGACCTTGCGGTCTTTATCGAGCACTTTCACGGTGAAACCATTTAAGCGCCTGCCGAAGGGACCGTCGGTGCGGTTCCAGACGACGATGGCATCAATCGGGAACTCTCCGCCGAGATCGACTTGCCACCACGGATTGGCGGTGTTTTCCTCGGTGTGCGTCTGGCCGCCAGCGGCGTAATTACCGCTGGTGTTGCCGTCGATGGCTTTGCGAGCATCTCCACCGAATGCCGTACTTTTCTGCGATGCCTTGCCGCGCCGCGCAATATTGCGGCCTTTGCTGAACACTTCGACCTCGGCCAAAGTCAGCGTCCGCCGCCGGCCCGGCAACTCGATGCGGACATAACGGCCAAGTACAGACGGCGTTTTACCAGCTTCAGCCAGGTCCTGCGGCAGCCCGGCTAATAACTGCTCGACCAGCGGATAGAGGGCGGCTTTCTGAACGGGGTCGCGGACCAGCGGCATGGCGTGTACCAGGTCGTTCAAACGAGTCACGGACTTGGTAGCCAGCGCCCATGCCTTCTCGACTGCGCCGTCGGCGGCAATGAGAGAGACAAAGCCAAGTTGGCGCGTCACGGCCAAGTTAGCGTCTGTGGCCATTTTCTCTAGTTCGCCGCGTGCCTCGATCAATTCCGTGGTGGGACGGTTGGTCAAGAGACGAATCAGGTCGAAGACGACGCTTTCGTCCGGACCAGCCGGATCGCGGCGGATGCTTGCCTCTTCATCTTGTTTGCGGATGGCCTCGAGCAAGACGCGCAATTCGCTCTTATTCTGTCCCTGGGCCAGTCCGGCCAGCGCTTCTTTGCGATATTCATCGCGGACCCCCTTACGGAACAGTAATTCCGTAAGGACGGCTGGTGTTCGCTCCATGTGCAGCAGATCATCCGTGCTAACGTTCTTAAGGAAGAAGCGGGCGCCCGCTGGAGTGGTAAAGGCGATCTTCTTACCGGCCTTGACAGCCTTACTGACGATAGGTTCTAGCGCCTTCATTGTCTCGCCGCGGACGAAATCGGTGTAGATGTCTAGCGGCTGTTCGGCGGCGATGAGCGGTATTTCAATTGCCTCCGGCACGGTGAAAAAGCTGGCGGCGCGGACGGCTTGCAGGCGCACGCGCGGCGACGGATCAGCCGCCAGGCCCTTGAGCAATTCCAGGGCGTCCGGCACGCGGTCGCGCCAGTAGCACAGCACGCGCGTCGCCGCAGCCCGAGCATGGTAATCCGGCGACGACAACATGCGCTTGAGTAAGGCGACATCGACAACGTTGTGATACTGGTGTATCCACAACGCTTCCATCAGGTGATGCTCATAATGGGGATCGTTTTTATCGAGATTGGCGATCCATTTCTTGATTGCTGCGACAACCGCATCGCTGTCACGGCTTCCCAGTTCGATGCGGACCCGGTAGCGAACGCGGTCTTCAGGCTCCTTGAGCAGATCCAACAATTTCTCGATCGGCTCGCCAGCGATCTTTACCGGCTTGAGCAAGGGCCGATCGATGTGTGTGATGCGATAGATGCGGCCGTGAGTACGGTCGCGATTGGGATCGCGGATGGCGTGCTGCAAATGACCGATGATCGTGTTGTGCCAGTCGATAAACCAGATGGCGCCATCGGGGCCGATCTTCAAATCTGACGGGCGAAAATTCGGATCGCTAGAGTAGACGATGGGCTCAACCTCTGTGGCAGTGAAGCTGGCCCCCTTTTCCTGGACCTTGTACTGCAAGATTCCTTGGAAACCGATGACATTGGCGACCAACAGGTTCCCCTGATTTTCGGGGGGAAAATGTCGGCTGGACAGGATCTCGACGCCAGGGCAGGGCCGGGTGCGCTGTTGATAAACCTGCGGCGGACGCGCATGTTTTTGGGGAAATTCCAGATGGCCGGAGAACAGAGCGCCGTGATACGGATTGGCCCCGGTGCCGTCGTAGACGAAATCTTCGCCCCAATAGTCCCAGACGTGGCCGTGCGGATTAGCGAAGGGGAAGGTTACGTATACCTCGAACTTCTGCGTGCGCGGCTCGTAGCGAAAGACGCCGGCATTGACGCAGCGCTGCGGCGGGCCATAAGGAGTTTCCACTTGCGTATGGTGGAAAGTGCCTTCCTGGAAATACAGGGCGCCGCCCGGATCGAAGGCGAAGCTGTTGGACGTATGGTGCGAATCAGCCGAATCGAGTCCGCTGAGCACGCGGACGCGCAGGTCGGCTTTGTCGTCGCCGTCGGTGTCTTTGAGGAACATCAGGTCCGGCGCCTGGGCGACGAGGACACCACCGTTATAAAACTCGAAGCCGGTTGGACAGTGCAAATGGTCGGCGAAGATAGTCCTCTTGTCGGCTTTGCCGTCGCCGTCGGTGTCCTCGAAGATGAGGATTTTGTCGTTCATCTCTTCCTTGGGTTTCCAGTGGGGATAGCTCGGCCATACTGCCACCCAGAGGCGGCCCTTGGCGTCGAACTGCATCTGCACCGGCTTGGCCAGTTCGGGAAACTCCTTTTCAGAGGCGAAAAGGTTGATTTTTAAGCCCTTGCCCAGCGTCATCTTCTGGATGGCCGTTTCGCCGTCGAGATAAACGTGTTCGCCGTTGGGTCCGGTGCCCGGTTTGTTGGTCTTGACCGGGATGAACGGCGGCGTATTGC
The DNA here is from genome assembly GCA_021324515.1 of Planctomycetota bacterium. Lineage (GTDB taxonomy): Bacteria > Planctomycetota > Planctomycetia > Gemmatales > Gemmataceae > JAJPHU01. The sequence goes on along the minus strand of JAJPIY010000241.1, from coordinate 3,098 downwards.
TGTCATCGACCATCATGTCCCTGCCTTGGGCGACGGCCCAGATACGCTTGTCGCGGTTGCTGGTCATCACGTCGAGGATTTCCATCTCGCGCTGTTGGTCTTCGTAGTTGGACTGTTGATCGGCGTATTTCTCGAAGGCCCGTCCACCGTAAACGTTGTACCCATCGATGGTGCGATAGCGGTTGAACCAGTAGAAGTTCTTATCGAGGACGGCCTGGCGCAGCTTCTCCAACTGCTTTGGAGGGCGCTTCACTTCATCAGCGAACAGCGCTTTATCGATAATGCGAGCGACGGCCTCGTTGCCGCGAGAGTTCAAGTGGATGCCGTTGATCGTCAGCGGCTTATCGGCCTTGGCGTACAGTTCGCGCATGGGATGAAACAGATCGACGAAGACGACACCGTTTTTAGCAGCCACTTCACCCATCGCTTTTGTGTACATTTCCAGCCGCTTGTTGTTCTCTGTGCCATCGGGGAGGTTGCGGTCGTGTAAATTCTCATGAGCGATGGGCGAGAACAGGACCAAGCGTGGAGCGCTTTTGCCGTTGTACTTCTGCGAGAGCGTATGCTTGATGAAAGCGTCGAGGTCTGTTTTGAACTTGTCCAGCCCTTCCACACCGGCAAACGATTCGTTGTAGCCGAAGAAAGCGAAGATGACATCAGCCCGCGTATTGGTCCGTTCCAGCCGGTTATCGGTCAGTCCCTTGCGCGTGACCAGCCGGTGCGGTTCCGGAATGGGTTGATTACCCGCCAACCATTGGTCCTGCGTGCCGAAGTTCGCTGAGCGCAGCCGCACCGTCAATTCATCCGCCGAGAAGCCAAGGTTGCGAACCACCAACTCGTGTTTGGGAAAGCGGCTGTGCAACATCGTTTCCAGCCAGCCATCGTGCTGCATCCGGTCGGCCAAAGTATTGCCGATGATGCAGATGTGATCGCCGGGCTTGATTTCGAGCTTGGCAGCCAGCTTGGCATCACCGGCAGATCGCACCGGCGTATGAAGGGGCAGCAGCGTTATCAAGAGCGAGAGCACCACGAAGGACAAACAGCAGAAGCGGGGAGAAAAAAAGCGAAGGACCAAGTGCATAATGTGCAACCTCAGAAACATCGGGGGGGCGATTGCAGGATGTCTGAATGCTACAGTGATTACATCGAATGGCGCCCTCTACGGCAAGCCGTCTCCAAGAAATCGTTCTCGTTCCCGAACCAGAGTGGGAAAGAACAGACAGAACTGTTTTTCTTGTTTCCCTCTGGATAAATTGTCGATGGGAGGGCCGTTTATGAACGCGCCAACGTATGCCGACGTGATTGCTGCTGTAGGGGTAGTCCATACGTACCTCAAGCCGACGCCTTTGTACGAATGGCCGGCGCTGTCGCGCTTGCTGGGGTGCCGCTATTTCCTCAAGTACGAGAACCACACGCCGACGACCGCGTTCAAGGTCCGCGGCATCCTGTCGGGCGGCAACCTCGATTTGCGCGAGCTGGCGCAGATTGTGGCGACCTCGGCTCGATGACGGCGGTTTGGCTTCGCTGGACCAAAGGAGCCGCAGGGGATGCCGCTAGCACTTAAGCCACCCTGCTCGCCGCAAATCGAACGGCACCCCTGGGTTTTTCCGAAAGAGAGGTTCGCCCGTGCCCTACAACTACGTCTATGTTTGTTCTCCCTTCTCGCCCTGTTCTAGTATAGGTAGAAGAAAGAGCCTATATAGGCCGCAGGTTCGGGGAGAAGTCACTTGAAAATTGCTGCATTGATTGCATACCAAGTTCGCATTCCCTTGCGCCGGCGCATTCGTCATGCCGCGCATACACGTACAGAGACAGATAACCTGCTGGTTCGCTGCATATTGGAGGACGGCAGTGAGGGGTTCGGCGAAGGAGTGCCGCGCGATTATGTCACTGGCGAAACGATCACTTCGACATTCGAGCTGCTAGGGCGCAGCGATCTCGCCAGCCAGTGCGAAGATTGCCGCGCTTTCGAGCAAGCCGTCGCCCTGGCCGAGCGTTTGCAGCTGGCGCCGGTGCCGGGTGATGTGCGCGGCTGCGAAGGTAATGCAGCGCGCTGCGCCGTGGAATTGGCGCTCCTCGATGCTTACGGCCGGCACTTTGGACGCGCTCTTTCCGATGTGGTACAGCTGTTGGCCCCGGAGATCTATCAACCGCAGCCGCGTGTCCGCTACAGCGGCGCCATCACCACGGCACGCAACATCAAGACCTGGGCGGCTGCTATCATCTTTCGCATCTATCGCTTCAAGCAGGTCAAGATCAAAGTGGGCATGGAGGGCTACGACGATCGCCGCCGCCTGGCCCTGATGCGCCGTTGGGGGGGACGTAAAATCGACATTCGGCTCGACGCCAATGAAGCGTGGAGACCGGCCAATGTGGTTGAGCGCATCCGTGAGTTGGAGCCGTTTGGCATCAGCGCGGTCGAGCAACCCGTGCCGCACGCCGACGCCGCCGCCCTCCGTGACGTTCGCCGCCAGATACGGACGCCGATCATGCTCGATGAATCGCTGTGCAGCCGCTACGACGCCGAACGCGCCGTCGAAGGGCAGATTTGCGATCTGTTTAATATCCGTTTATCGAAGTGCGGCGGCTTCATTCCGTCTCTGCGTTTGGCCCAGTTCGCCAAACAACACGGCTTGGGCTGTCAACTCGGCTGCCAGGTCGGCGAGACGGCGGTGCTGTCGGCGGCCGGCCGCCATTTCGCCGCCAGCGTCGCTGGTTTGCGCTATCTCGAAGGCTCCTACGACCGGCACCTGGTCCGCGAAGCGCTGGCGACAGAAGATTTGACCTTCGGCTGGGGTGGTTGGGCCAAGGCGCTGCCGGGGCCAGGGCTAGGCATCACACTCGATCCGCAGGCGCTGCAACGCGTGATGGTTCGAGAGCAAGTGCTGGTGTCCTGACACGGTTCGCCACTTTGGCGCGCGGGGCTGCGCAAGCGCCGGCGAGCGGGGGGTGTCAACCCCCCGGTTGTGCTACCGGGGGGTTCACACCCCCCGCTCGCCTATGTCTGTGTCGATCTCTACCGCGTCCGGTATAGATGCGCGATGCCTGAACAACTCTATTTTCCAGGCATCGCGCAATCCAACATAAATGTCGTTTAG
>JAJPIY010000268.1 GCA_021324515.1 Planctomycetota bacterium | reverse complement strand
GAAACAAAACTCCCTCCCCCCTTGTGGGGGAGGGCTGGGGTGGGGGGGTAAGTACCATGCAGACAAGGAGTTCTAACCCCCCACCCTAACCCTCCCCCACAAGGGGGAGGGAAAAGTCTGCCAGTCCTTAGCAGAAGCAGCCACTAATCAGGAGGCGGCGCGTCCTTCGCCACGATTTCTCCCAGAAGACCGGCAAGTCCTTCGCTGCCCAGGGCGAGGATGCGGTTGCCGACCTCGATCTCGAACAGATCGTCGAGCGGTTCATGCGAACGGAAGTAGACGCTGGCGCCGGGCGTCAAGCCCAGCGCGTGCCAACGCCGGAGACGTTCGGGACTGTCATCACGGACCTCGCGGATGATGGCGCACTGGCCGGGGCGGAACGTGTGTAAAGGACGCAGATCGCGGCGAGCGAGGGTTCCCTCGCGGGTCGGGATAAGATGACCGTGCGGGTCTTCCAGAGGCTCACCCAAGTGAGCGGCGATGGCTTGCTCCAGACGCGGTGAAATGGCGTGTTCCAAGGCCTCGGCCTCGGCGTCAACCTCGCTCCAGTCTAAGCCGAGCACGCGCGTCAACAACAATTCCACCAAGCGATGGCGGCGAATGACGCGCCGCGCCTCGCTGATGCCCTGCGGCGTCAGCTGAGCGCCGCAGCCTGGTTCGTAGGTGATCCAGCCGGCGTCGGCCAAGCGCTTGAGCATGCCCGTCACGGAGGGCGCACGGACTTGCAAACGCTCGGCAATGGCCAACGGCGATACCATCCGCTCGGCGCCGTCGAGGCTGTGAATGGCCTTGAGGTAATCTTGTACAGCTCGGCTGGGCTGTTCCGTCATCGTTTTCCTTCCGTCTTTGATCGAAGGATTCCGAAGAAACGTTGTCATTCTAGTGGAGGGCCTGGAGATTCGACATGCGAAATCGTTAGCCCTCTATAAGACCCGATGCAGCCACGGCCCCAGGGCATAGGACAACCACAACGACAGCCCGCAAGCAATGCGCAAGGCGGCCTGAACGACTACCCACCATAAGGTACTGTTGAGCATCCGGCTAGCGTTGACCAGAGCGCTGCGGACCTCGGCAGCCACCATCTGACGGGGATTGATGCGGCCCAGCGTGAAGAAGCGCACTACCGGCGCTGTCCACGAACGCAGCCAATATTCCGCCTGATCGAAGTATTTCTCTAGCTGGGCCGAGTCGAGGGGAGTCACCCAGGTAATGCCCCAGATGTCGAAGGCCATCATGGCCAGACTGCAAACGAGCACCACCGGCCAGACTGGAGACAACGACGCCAGCTGCGCTAAGGTGAACTCATCAGCCTGCGGCCACAGCCATTGGCTCGCCAACAAATTCGCGGCGAAGATGACCAGGAGCAACACCAGCGGCAGGACGGTCTCCCAGGTGAGGAAAAGAGAGACGTGCTGCTTGACCAGAGCGAGCAAGCGTGGCCAACGATTGGGCATGCTGCGTACCAGTCGGACGACGACGGCATATTGGCGCAGGCGTACCCAGGTCGAAAGCACAAACATAACGGCCAGGTAGAACCCGAACAGACGGATCAAGCGCAGTTCGAGCAGCCACGTCATGACAGGCTCGGCGTTTGTGGCCCAGGATCAAGGGCGGAACCCGGGATCGCCCTTGGCGAGTTTACCATACCAACGACCGCTTCCAATTGCCAGTCCGCCGCGCCCATGAAAAACCCCTTTGCCCAGGCGACGGATGGGTAAAATAGAAGGCATGGCGCAACCGATCGCATCGTCATGGACGCTGACCGGGCGTTGGCTCTTTCCCGTGAGCGGCCCGCCCCTACTGGACGGCCTTCTCACTATCGCTGGCGAACGCATCGTTGGCGTCGAACCACGAGGCAGGCGAACCGCCGATGTGGATCTCGGCGAGGTCGCCGTTTTGCCCGGTTTCGTCAATGCTCATACGCATCTCGACTTGTCCGGACTGCGCGGGCAGTGTCCACCGCACGCCGAGTTGACGGCTTGGCTGCGGCAGGTTGTCGTGTATCGCCGCAGTGCCACGCCGGAGCAAATCGAGGCCGACGTGCGCGCCGGATTGGCCGAGAGTTTGCGACACGGCACGACGCTGCTCGGCGACATTGCCGCAGGAGGGACAAGCTGGCCCCTCTTGGCCGAGGCCCCGCTTCACAGCGTGGTCTTCTATGAAATGTTGGGACTGACGACAGAACGGGCGAGGCAATCCTTGCAAGCAGCACGCACTTGGCTGGAGACGCATCCTGCGACGAACCGATGCCGACCGGGGCTAAGCCCCCATGCTCCTTATAGTGTACGCGCGGACCTGTTTGCCCAGGCTGCTTTGTTGGCGCGCGATTACACATGCCCGTTGGCCGTCCATCTGGCGGAAAGCCGTGAGGAGTTGGAATTACTGCATTATCAGCGCGGCCCTTTCGTCGCCTTTCTTAAAGAGCTTGGTGTTTGGGACGGCGAAGGACTGGCGTCGTGCCCAGAGGCCATCATGAAGATATGCGACCAACACGTCCCAACATTATTGGTACATAGCAACTACCTGCCGTTGCCGGCGAGCCTCTCGCCGCACAGTACCATAATTTATTGTCCGCGCACGCACCATGCCTTTGGACACGCGCCACATCCGTTTCGGCAATTGCTCCAAGGCGGCATTCGCGTCGCCCTTGGTACGGATAGCCTCGCCTCCAATCCGGATCTCAGCATTTTGGCCGAGATGCGTTTTCTGTACCGGCAATGTCCCGATGTACCGGGTGATGTCTTGCTGCGTATGGCCACCTTGTCCGGCGCGGAGGCCTTGGGTTGGGCCAAAGAAACCGGCAGCCTCGAAGCCGGCAAGTTTGCCGATCTGGCCATCGTACCGCTCGCCTCTGGCGCAGGCTGCAATCCCTATCAGCGTCTTCTCGACTCCGATTTGCTTGTCGAGCGTGTGCTCTATCGCGGTCGCTGGATCGAGCCGCTGGAAGCTGGATCGCTTGAATTGCAGACAGAAAAATCCTATCCCTAATCATACCTGCTTATATGCAGGAAACGGTAAGAAGAGGAACTGCACAATGCCCCTTGGTTATCTCTGTCTGGTTTTGCACGCCCATTTGCCCTTCGTGCGCCATCCGGAATACGAGGACTTTCTCGAAGAAGATTGGCTCTACGAAGCGATCACCGAAACCTACATTCCCCTGCTCGAAATCTTCGAAAGTTTGGAGCGCGACCGCGTCGATTGGCGCCTGACTATGTCGGTGTCTCCGACCTTGGCTGCGATGCTCAGCGATCCCTTGTTGCAATATCGTTACGTTCGGCATCTGGATAACCTCATTACTTTGGCGGGTAAAGAAATCGAACGTACCCGCTTTGAACCAGAGTTTCACGCGCTGGCTCATATGTATCATCAGCGCTTTTGCCGCGCCCGTGAGGTGTTCGTCAACCAATATGGCAACAATCTGTTGCGCGGCTTCAAGTATTTTTTCGATGCAGGCCGCTTGGAGCTTATTACCTGCGCCGCCACGCACGGTTTCTTGCCGCTGATGGTTTGCAATGAGAACGCCCAATGGGCGCAGATCGAGCTTGGCTGCCGCGAGTTCGAGCGGCATTTTGGGCGTCGGCCGCAGGGCATCTGGCTGCCAGAGTGCGGTTATGCGCCGGGCCTGGAAAAACTGCTGGCAAAAGCCGGCCTCCGCTATTTCTTTAGCGACACACACGCCGTCTTATTCGCCGAGCCGCGGCCGCGCTTCGGCGTCTATGCGCCGGTGTTGACACCCGGCGGCAACGTTGCTTGCCTGGCCCGCGATAGTGAATCTTCCAAGCAAGTCTGGAGCGCCATTGAAGGCTATCCCGGGGATTATAATTATCGTGATTTCTATCGGGACGTCGGCTTCGACCTCGATTATGAATATTTGAAACCACATTTACATAAAATTGGCATTCGTAGCTTACTAGGGATCAAATATTATAAGATCACAGGGCGCACCGATCATAAATTGCCCTATGATCCCAAGGCTGCCTTAGAAAAAGCCGCCGAACACGCTGGCAATTTCATGTTCAACCGTGAAAAACAGGTGGAATGGCTGTCGGGATCGATGGCTGGCCGGCCGGCACTGATCGTAGCGCCGTATGATGCCGAGCTGTTCGGCCATTGGTGGTTCGAGGGGCCCGATTGGATCAACTTTCTCCTGCGGAAGATACACTTCGACCAACAGACGGTGAAAACCATCACCGTGCCGGAATATCTCGATCGCCATCCACGCCTTCAGGTGGTCCAGCCGACCCTATCGAGTTGGGGTTATAAGGGCTATTGCGAAGTGTGGTTGGAAGGTTCCAATGATTGGATTTATCCTCATTTGCACGTGGGAGCAGAACGCATGGTGGAATTGGCCCGCACCAACCCCGATCCGCCACCGCTGCGCCGCCGCGCCCTCAATCAGGCTGCTCGCGAGTTGCTCTTGGCCCAATCTAGCGATTGGGCCTTCATCCTCAAGACCGGCACGATGGTCGAGTACGCCAAGGAACGCACGCGCGTTCACGTGAACAATTTCAATCATCTTTACGAAACCATCAAACGCGACGAAATCGATGAGGGCTGGCTCAGTGGCATCGAAAGCCGACATAATCTCTTCCCCGATATTGACTATCGCGTTTATGCTTGATTAAATCCCTTCCGCGGTGATTCACTCCGCCGAACTGGTGCGTGGGGTTGCGTCTATCGAGGGCGAGCGGGGGGTGTGAACCCCCGGTTGTTCTACCGGGGGGTTCACACCCCCCGCTCGCCCTCGATAGACGCAACCCCACGCACCAAAACTGGGCGGCAAAGACTTTTGCATGGGTGTTCTCTTGTCTCTTTTCGGCTTATGCGATAAGCTCCATCTTGGAAAAGCGCTCCAATCGAAGAGAGAATCGAGGCATGAACCGAGTGATTGTTGATCCTGCGGCGCGTGCCGAACTCCAGGACGCCCGGCAAACGCTGGAATGTTGTGATGAGGATGGGCAAGAGGTGGGCCATTTCGCACTTCGCAGGGATGATTCGTCTTGCGGTGAAGAACATGCAGTTGCGCGGGATTGTGACACTCCTTCTGGTGGGATTGACGTTTTTTTCCCTAGGATGCGGTCCACGCACGCCGTCCACCATCAGCGTACCGGCGTCGAGAGAGGATGACGGCCCTGCGTTGTTTCGGGACATCACCGCGGCATCCGGCCTGGACTTTGTTTATCACAATGGCGCCGAGGCGGGACACTTCGCGATCCTCGAATCGCTGGGCGGCGGCGTGGCCCTGCTCGATTTCGACGGCGATGGGCGGCTCGACATTTTTTTGGCCGGCGGCGGCTTTTTCGAGGGCAAGGCGATCCGAGGCCGACCCTGTAAACTCTTTCGGAATCTCGGCGATAACAAGTTCAAGGATGTCAGCGCTCGGTTGCACCTCGATGGGGACTGGTTTTACAGCCACGGTGCGGCGGTCGGTGATTACGACCGTGACGGCTGGCCGGACCTGCTGCTGACCGGCTGGGACCGGCTCGCTTTGTTTCACAATGAGCCGGTCAATCCGGAGGATGCCAGCCAGGGCCGGCAGTTCGTCGATGTCACGCGCAAGGCCGGTTTGACTTGGCGCTCATGGAGCAGCAGCGCCGGCTGGGCCGATTTCGACGGGGACGGCTATCCTGATTTGTACATTTGTTACTACGTGAATTGGTCCTTTGCCAATCATCCACGCTGCGGCCGGCCGGCGGACATCTGTCCCCCCAAAGTCTTCGACGGTCTGCCGCACAAGTTGTTTCGCAACAACCGCGACGGCACTTTCACCGACGTCAGCAACGAGGCCCCGCTGCGTCCCGGCGGCCCCGACGCCAGTAAAGGGTTGGGCGTGCTGCTCGTGGACATCAACGGCGACGGCAAGCCGGATATCTACGTCGCCAACGACACGGCCGATAGTTTTCTCTACGTGAATCGCTGCACACCGGGCCATTTTCGCTTTGAGGAACGCGGCCTGGTCAGCGGTGCGGCCCGTGACGGCGGCGGCTCGCCCAACGGCAGCATGGGTGTCGATGCCGCCGACTACGACCGCAGCGGCCGGCCGTCGCTGTTCGTCAGTAATTACGAGAACGAACTGCACGCCCTGTATCGCAATGTCTGTCGCGGCGATCAGGTCCTCTTCCAATATGCCTCGCGCACGGCCGGCCTAGCTGCCTTGGGCCAAAGCACCGTTGGCTGGGGATGCGGTTTTCTCGACCTCGATCGGGACGGCTGGGAGGACTTATTCCTGGCCACCGGCCACGCTATCCGCTATCCGCCCCGCAGCGGCGGCGATCCGCATCAGCGGCCCATTTTGCTTCGCAATCAGGACGGCATTTTCACCGAGGTCTCGAGCCAGGGGGGGCCTTATTTCCGGGACCTGCATCTGGCCCGCGGCGTGGCGCTGGGCGATCTCGATGACGACGGCCGCATCGACCTGGTCATCAGCCATCTCAATGAGCCGGTAGTGCTGCTGCATAATGAGACGCCTACGGACCATCACTGGCTGGGTGTGGAACTGATCGGCCGCGATCATGCCGACGTCGTAGGGGCGAAGTTGATTCTGGAACAGGACGGGCAGACCCAGACGCGCTTCGCCAAGGGCGGCGGCAGCTATGCCTCTTCGAGCGATCGCCGGCACGTGTTCGGCTTGGGGAAAGCGGAGAGGATCGATCGGCTGACAGTGATTTGGCCCACGGGCGCGCGCCAGCAATGGAAAGACTTGGCCCTCGATCGCTATCATCGACTGGTGCAAGAAAAAGAGTGAGGCAGCGATGATCGAGCGTTTCCGCCGTCGACTCTTGTTCGGCCTCGGTCTGATCGTGGTGAGTGGAAGTCTCCTCGCTTGGTATCTGCGCCCTGACCCACAGTGGGCTGCTGCGGAACAGGCCCTGGGGCGCCGCGATTACGCCGCCGCCTACGCCTTGCTTCAGGATTGCCTGACGCGCCGCCGGGATGACCCCTCCTTGCTTTTGCTGACTGGGCGGACGGCCCGCCGCGCCGGCTTGTTCGATCAGGCCGCCAAGCACCTAAATGCGTACCGCCGCCTAAAAGGAGAAGATCCTTCTTTCACTCTTGAATGGTCTTTGCTCCGCCTCCAGCGCGGCGACGCCGCCGTTGTCTCTTCTCTCAAGGCCCAGGCAAGGCCCGGCCGTCCCGAAGCACTGCTCATCTGGGAGGTCTT
>JAJPIY010000303.1 GCA_021324515.1 Planctomycetota bacterium | reverse complement strand
ATCTCCGAGGGCAGGCCAAGCGTATTTTGCCGAAAGTTCGGCGCGTTCACGTCGTCTTTGACCCACAGCGGTGCATAACGCAAGCCGAGGAAGCCGGCGCTCTGGCCCGGATAAACCGGTCCATTGGAGTACTCAAAAGGCAGTGCCACCCACGGTGCCTTGGTTCTGCGCAGCTTGGTCACCACGGCGCCGAAGTGCGGACGATCATCCGGCTTAGGGCCCCGTTCGGCGAGCGAAAAGAAGCTCGACTTTGTCCTCGCAGAGTTTTCCTCGCCTGCTGTCTGCCGCTAGATTTGGGCGAACGGCGTTGCATTTGGTGGGTGGGGGGTGTAACCCCTCGGTAGCACTACCGGGGGGGCACATTTCCCGCTCGCCCTTGAGGCGCTCACGCAACCCCGCTCGCCCAAGTCTCGCGGTACACCTGCGCTTTTGACTATACTTAGTCATAGTGTCTTTGTAAAAACAATGAAATTTTACGCCGTTTTTTCCTTTTTTGCGACAAATTCAGAAAGAGATCGTCAATATATCTTTAGTGCGCAAAGGCAATGCCATTCTTCGGTCGCCGAGATGGTACAGCGTAGCTTTCCTATTTGCAAAGACTTCAAGACAACAATACGGCGGCGCGGCAAACCCCGCCGCGAACCCGCGCGATGGCGACGGCGTCGCGCGGGCCGCTGGCGGGTCAAGGGAGTTTGCCGCAAAGGGGGGATGAGGAAGTGCTCTGTTGGAGCGGAGCAACGGTCAGAAAATCGCGGAGCAGATAGCGGACCATCGCCGCCGCCGTCATACCCCGCGCGTAAGCGACTGTTTCTAATTTCGTGACCTGCCATTCCGGCAAAAGAAGGGGCAATTCCACCACGTCCCCTTCAGACAAAGGCGTATTCGGTTCCACAGCGCCGCGAGGAGAGTCGAAAACGTTCGACATGATTGGAGATCCTGTAAACAAGGGCCGTAAGGCAATGCATATTTGAGTGAGCAAAGGCAATGCCATTTCTCTGGTTCCGGGATAGAGCGGCGCAACTTCCATATTTGCAAGAACTTAAAGAAATCAATGCGAAGGGGCCGTTACCAGGCGCCGAGCGGATTGCTCGCTCTTTCAACACACGCTGCCTGCACAAGCAGCGATAGAATAAATATTATCGCCAGCGCTACCGTCAGGGAGCGGTCTTGTCGTCTAACTGCTCCCTTGGGCATGGCTTCATATTGGTCCAGTTGCCTGGGGACAAGGACATGGCCAAGAAAAAGAAAGTGCGTGTGGATTTGCGCAAGAATCGTTCCAAGCCGCCGCGGCCGCGCCACTGGACGCGCGACTTTCAGGACCACGGCTTCGCCGACGAGGCGACGCCTGGGCAAGAGCGCGTCCGTGCCAAGGGCGAGCTATCACGGCGACGGACGATCATCCAGGAGGAGTCGAGCACGCCAGACGCGGAGGGCCAGGAACCAGCCGAGATGCCGGCTGTCGATGTTTCGACCTGCCTGCCCGGGCGTGTCCTGCGGGTCCACGGCCTGTATAGCATCGTGCAGACCGAAGACGGGCGGCACTTTCGCTGTGTCGTCCGCCGTCTGCTGCGCACCTTGGCCACGCAAGAACGCAACATCGTCGCCACAGGCGATCGCGTTTGGGTCCGTCCCGCCGGGACTGGCGAGACACCGACCGCTGATGCCATGCCGGAAGGCTGGATCGAACGCATCGAGCCGCGACATGGTCTGCTGACCCGCGCCTCGCGCGGTCGGCAACACGTCCTTGTCGCCAATGTCGATCAAGTCGTGTTCGTGGTCTCGCTGGTCGAGCCGGAGTTGAAGCCGCACTTGATCGACCGGTATCTCGCCAGCGCCGAGCAGGGCGGCATCCAGCCGGTCCTCTGTCTGAATAAAGCCGACCGAATTGAGCCGGCACGCTATCAACCGCTTATCGGCTTGTACAGCCAACTGGGCGTGCCTGTGTTTTTGACCAGTGTCGTCGATGGGACCGGCATCGCGCGGCTGCGCCAGAGGCTGCGCGGCCGCGCGACCGTGTTTTCGGGACAAAGTGGAGTCGGAAAATCATCTTTACTCAATGCCATCCAACCTGGCCTGCACCTGCGCGTTCGTGAAGTCAGCGAAGCCACCCAAAAGGGCAAGCATACCACCACGGCCGCCGAGTTGATCTATCTAGATTTCGGCGGCTGGGTGGTTGATACGCCGGGTATACGGCAATTCCAACTCTGGGACCTGGCGCCGGAGGAGATCGAGGGGTTTTTCCCGGAGTTCCGTCCGTTTGTACCGTTATGCGGCTACCCGGACTGCACCCACACCCATGAGGACCGCTGTGCCATCAAACGGGCCGTCGCACGAAGGCAAATCAGCCTGTCGCGCTACACCAGCTATCTTGGCATGTTCGCCGGAGAAGGCGCCTCCTGATTTTTCGCGTTGCCAGGCGCGAGCGGAGAGGGCGACTGCGTATAATGGAAGATAGAGGAGATTAAATCGACTTTTCGCCCCGATCCAAATAGTCACTCGAAGGGAGGGACGCATCATGTTGGGGCTTCCAATTCCTCGGTTGCGAACGTTGGTCCTGACGCTGGCCGGCTTGCTGCTGGCGAGCGGGGTAGCCTGGGCGCATGGCGGCGGTGGGGGACATGGCGGCGGCGGTCATGGCGGGGGAGGCCACGGCGGCGGCATCGGTCATGGCGGAGGGTTCGCCCACCACGGGGTTGCTGTGGGCGGCATCCACCACTATGGCATCTATAGTCCCGGTTTCTATCGTGGCCTGGGCTATAGTCCGTACTTCGGCCGCGGCTATCCCTACGGCTTCGGTATTTACGGCCTGGGGTATGGGTACAGCTTGGGCTATGGCCGTTATGGTCTCGGCGCTGGATGGGGCTATCCGTACTATCCGTACTATGGATATAGCTTATATAGAGGATACGGCTGGCCTTCTCTTGGCTACAGTGCTGGCTGGTATGGCGCCTATCCCTATTCCTACTACGGCTACGGTTCGAACCCCTATTACGGCTATAGCTCCTCGTATTCTCCCCCTCCAGCAGACTATGGCGCGCCTTCTGCTCAGGCCCAGGCGCCGTCCCCGCCCAAAGATGACATGGCCCACTTGCTGGTCCTCGTCCCGGAGAATGCCGAACTGTGGTTCAACGGCACCAAAACCACGCAGACCGGCCCGCAGCGCGAATTCGTCTCGCCGGTGTTGACGCCGGGCAAGCACTACAGCTATGAGATCAAGGCGCGCTGGCAAGAGAACGACAAGACGGTAGAGCAGGTTCGCACGGTCCACGTGCAAGCCAACGATTGGCAAACCGTCGATTTCACCAAACCGGCACCGTCAGCCCAAACAGAAAAATAACCAGGATATCCAAGGATTTTGTGGCGAGCGGGGGGTTGACACCCCCGCTCGCCTGGATCTAGCAGCAGACCCTATTTGCTACTCCGGATTTACGCAGATTGCCCCGTTCCTGTATGATGGCTTTTTTCACCAACGGAGGAGCGGGGTGGTATGAGGGAATCGGCGACGCTGCAAGTAGGTTTTTTGGGTTCTGGACGCATGGCGACGGCCTTGGCGAAGGGTTGGCTCCAGGCCGGTCTTCTCCGCGCCGACAGCTGCCGGGCCAGCGATCCTTCGACCGCCGCGCGCCAAACATTCACCGCCGAGACCGGCTGTCCTGCGGTGGCGGATAACCGCGAAGTCGTCGCGGCCAGCGACCTGCTCGTCTTGGCCGTCAAGCCGCAGTCGATGCCCGCGCTGTTGGAGGAAATCCGCACGCACGTCAAGGGCCGGCTCGTCGTCTCTATCGCCGCTGGCATTAGGCTGCGCCAACTCGCCGCCGCTCTCAATCCTGACTGCCGACTCATCCGCGTCATGCCGAACACACCGTGCCTGGTGGGTGCCAGCGCTTCCGCTTACAGTCCCGGCGAGAACGCTACCGCCGAGGATGTTGCCTTGGTAGATCGGTTGCTCAACGCCGTCGGCGTGGCCTTTCGGCTGCCCGAACCTTTGCTCGATGCCGTCACAGGTCTGTCCGGCAGTGGGCCGGCGTTTGTGTATCTGATGATTGAGGCGCTCTCCGACGGCGGCGTGCGCATGGGGTTACCACGCGACGTGGCCACGGCGTTGGCGGCGCAGACGGTGTTGGGGGCCGCGAAGATGGTTTTGGAGACCCAGATGCATCCTGGCGTGCTCAAGGACATGGTGGCCAGTCCCGGCGGCACCACGATCGCCGGCCTGCACGCCCTGGAGCGCGGCGGCGTGCGCGGAGCGTTGATGGATGCCGTTGAGGCCGCCACGCGGCGGGCGGTAGAATTAGCAGAATCTTAGGGGCGGACGACCCTGTTTCCCTCGCACAAACGGGGAACCACCATGACAGCAGCGCCGGAAAGGGAACGCATTCTGATTCTCGACTTTGGCTCACAGTACGGCCAATTGATCGCCCGGCGCGTCCGTGAGCTAAACGTCTTCTGTCAGATTGTGCGCCACGACATCTCAGTGGAGCGAGTTATCGAGCTGAACCCGCGTGGCTTGATCCTTTCCGGAGGCCCCGCCAGTGTTTATGCTCCCAGCGCGCCGCGCTGCGATCCCCGGCTGTTCGATCTTGGCATCCCGGTGTTGGGAATTTGCTACGGTATGCAGCTGGCTTGTCACGTGCTCGGTGGCAAGGTCCTGCCGGCTGAACGCCGAGAGTTCGGCCCCGCCGTCTGCCGCATTACGCAAGCTAACCAGCTCTTTGCCGGTGTGCCAGCGGAAACGACAGTGTGGATGAGCCACGGCGATCAGGTGCAGCCGGGGCAAGAGGACTTCCTGCCCTTGGCCGCCACCGATACGTGCCCGATGGCGGCCATGCGCCACCGCAGCCGCCCTATTTACGGCTTGCAATTTCATCCGGAAGTCAGCCATACGCCGCAGGGCGCACGTATCCTCCGTAATTTCCTCTACGATGTATGTGGCTGCCAGGGATTGTGGCAAATTAGCTCTTTTTTATCGCAGACCGTGGCCGACCTCATCGAGCGCATCGGCGACAAACGAGTTATTTGCGGCCTGTCTGGCGGCGTCGATTCTGCAGTGACAGCGGCCTTGTTGCTCCGCGCCGTCGGCCGGCAGGTCTCGTGCATTTTCGTCGATAATGGGCTGCTGCGCCAAGGCGAGGTCGAATCCGTGAAGCGCACCTTCACAGGCCATTTTCAGGCCGATCTGCACATCGTCGAAGCCGGGGCGCGCTTTCTTCGCGCCCTGGAGGGAGTCAGTGATCCGCAGGAGAAACGCCGTCGCATCGGCCACGTTTTCATCGACGTGTTCAAGGATGAGGCCCGCCGCATTGAAGGCGCCCATTTCTTGGCCCAGGGCACGCTCTATCCAGATGTGATCGAAAGCGGCGGCGCCGTGGACGGCCCCGCCGCCAACATCAAAACGCACCACAACGTCGGCGGATTGCCCAAGGAACTCGGCTTCGAACTGATCGAACCGCTCAAGGACCTGTTCAAAGATGAAGTGCGCAAACTCGGCCTGGAACTCGGCCTGCCGGAGACGTTGGTGTATCGCCACCCTTTTCCCGGTCCCGGCCTGGCCGTGCGCTGTCTCGGCCCTGTGACGGCAGAGCGTCTGCATGTGCTGCGCCAAGCCGATGCGATTTTACTCGACGAGCTGAAACAAGCGGGCTGGTATCGCCAGACCGCGCAAGCATTCGCCGTGCTGCTGCCGATTCACTCCGTCGGGGTCATGGGAGATGGCAGAACATATGAAAATGTGATTGCATTGCGCATCGTGCAGACCGATGATTTCATGACGGCCGACTGGTCGAAGCTGCCGTATGAATTGCTGGGCAAAATTTCCGCACGGATCGTCAATTCGGTGGCAGGCGTGAACCGCGTTGTTTATGATGTCACCAGCAAGCCACCCGCGACGATTGAGTGGGAGTAAAGCGATGAAAGCAAGGAGCCAGGGGACAACCACAATAGCGATGTTGTGCTTCCATTGAAGTATGAAGGTGCATGGTTGAGGCAACGACTACATCTCCATGCGCTCCCCTCACCCTCTCGAATCAATGACGAAAGGAAGTAGTACCTGTGCGATTCTGGAAGCTCCACGGCTGCGGCAACGATTACATCTATGTCGATTGCTTTCGTCAGCCGATGCCGCACGATCCGCCGCGACTCAGCCGCGCCATCAGCGACCGCCATTTCGGCGTCGGCAGTGATGGTCTGATCCTGATCTGTCCGTCCGACAAGGCCGACGCCCGTATGCGCATGTACAACGCCGACGGCAGCGAAGCGGAGATGTGCGGCAACGGTGTCCGTTGCGTGGCGAAGTTTGTGTACGATCATGGTCTTGTGCGCAAGTCGCCGTTAACCATCGAAACCGGCCGCGGCGTGCTGACGCTGGACCTGGAAATCAGCAACGGCAAGGTCCGGCAAGTGCGCGTGGACATGGGCGAACCGATCCTGCAAGCGGAGCGCATTCCGACCACGCTCGCCGGGGATCCGCCGTTGGAAGTCGCTTTGGATGTCGCAGGGCAGACGTTGCGTGTCAGCTGTGTGTCGATGGGCAATCCGCACTGCATTACTTTCGTGGATGCTATCACGGATGCTCATGTCCTTGGTTTGGGACCGCAGATCGAACAGCACCCGGCTTTTCCGCGTCGGGTCAATGCTGAGTTTGTCTGCGTCAATCGTCCCGATGAGGTGACAATGCGGGTATGGGAGCGTGGCAGCGGCGAGACGTTAGCGTGCGGCACGGGCGCGTGCGCCGTCGTCGTGACCGGCCATCTGACCGGCCGTACCCAACGGCGTATCACGGCCCACTTGCCCGGAGGCGATTTACAATTAGACTGGTCCGAAAGAGATAATCATGTGTACCTGACCGGGCCCGCCGTCGAAGTGTTTACGGGAGAATGGCCGGAAGGCAATTGTTGATTTCGGATGGGCAAGGAGGCCCAGTGATGAAAATTCGTCATCCACTTTTAATCAAGGCGATGGGGTTCGCCATCGCCTGGCTGGTGCGATTATGGATCGGGACATTGTGCTATCGCTATCGGCCGCTGGGTGCGAACTTTGATCCCCATCAGCGCAATTTCCGGGGGCGATATGTGTATGCATTTTGGCATGAGAATATTTTAGTGCCTGCCTATCATTATGGGCGGCGCGACATTCACGTACTCATCAGCGAACATGCCGATGGGCAGATGATTGCCGAAGCCTGCCGGCACCTGGGGTTTCGCGTGGTCCGCGGTTCAGCGACGCGCGGCGGGGCCAGGGCGATTCGGCAAATGGTTCGCCATAGTCGCACGGCTCACCTGGCCATCACGCCGGATGGGCCGCGCGGTCCACGGCGGCGTGTCCAACCGGGCGTCGTCTACCTGGCGGCCCTGACGGGGTTGCCGATTGTGCCTTTCGGCATCGCCTTTGAGCGCGCCTGGCGCATGCGCAGCTGGGACCGCTTCGCCGTACCTTGGCCGGGGAGCACAGCCGTATGCGTCACCGCTGAGCCGATTTACGTGCCGGAAAATGTCCGCAAGGACCAGCTCGAACACTATCGCCTGCGGGTGCAAGAGGCGATGGATGCCGTCAGCGAAGC
Source organism: Planctomycetota bacterium (assembly GCA_021324515.1). Lineage (GTDB taxonomy): Bacteria > Planctomycetota > Planctomycetia > Gemmatales > Gemmataceae > JAJPHU01. Next base: position 8,269 of record JAJPIY010000303.1, on the reverse strand, counting down.
AGCCGAACGAATCGTGAACCGAGGGCAGAGGACAGCAGCGCCCCAAGGGCGAGCGAGGGGTGTGAACCCCCCGGTTGTGCTACCGGGGAGTGTGAACCCCCCGGTTGTGCTACCGGGGGGTTAACACCCCCCGCTCGCCATGCAGAACCGGGGGGTTCACACCCCTCGGTAGCGCAACCGGGGGGTTAACACCCCCCGCTCGCCGGAGTTTACGCAAACCTGCTCACCGGAAGCGAAATTGCCCTTGCATTGCACCGTGAGGATCGTTATGACCCTTCTTCCAACATCGTCAAGCCGGGGAACGGAGGAAGTGCTGGGAGGGGCGCCGGTGCTGCGCGGCTGGGTGCGCGGCAGCTTGTTGGGATTGGCGCTGGTCTTACTCGGCGTGTTCGCCGTGGCTAGGTGGCTCAATCCCTACAACGCCGATGGTTCGCCGCGGACCTTGGCGACGCACCAGCAGCTGGGATTGCCGCCGTGTAATTTTTACTTCGTCACCGGCCTGCCATGCCCGGCCTGCGGGATGACCACCAGCTTCGCCCTGCTGATGCATGGCGACTTGCGGAATTCGTTACGCGCCAACGCCGTCGGCACCTTGTTGGCCGGGTTTTGTCTGCTGCTCATCCCCTGGTGCCTGGCCAGTGCGGTTTGGCGGCGGACGCTTTTCATTCGTTCGGTGGAACGCATTCTCACCTTGGTGGTGTTGGCGTTCCTCAGCTTGATGCTGCTGCGTTGGATCATCGTTTTGGGGCTGACTTGGTGGATGGGGACGCCGTTTCCAGGATGAGGAGAAAGCCATGAAGGCATTGCGTCGGCGAACAATGTGGCTGGGTCTTTGGGGCCTGGTCCTCATCGCTGGTTGCAGCTTTCCACAGAGCCTGTATTTCATCATGCCCGAGGCCAAAGATCCGGCCGAGCTAAAGCGTCTGGCCGACGAAGACGGCAAGAAGGAAGTGAAGGTGGTCCTGTGGACGTACATGAACCTGGACCCGCGTGAGGAATTCATCCAGGCCGATCGCCGCTTGGCCCTCGCATTGGCCGAGGAGATCCGCCGACTGTCGGCGGAAAACAAAGAAAAAGTCACAGTCGTCAAACCGAACCTGGTCGAGCAATACAAAAGCCGCCATCCCAATTGGAAATCCCTGGAGCTGACGCAGGTAGGTCATGATTTTAACGCCGACTACGTTATCAACCTGGAAATCGATAAACTAAGCCTCTATGAGCCGAACGCCAACCAACAGCTCTATCGCGGCCAGACAGAGATCCTGGTATCGGTAGTGGACATGAAGAACCCCGATGATGTGCAGTCCAAAGAATTCAACGACCGCTATCCGACCGAGGCGCGGGGCGACATGACGCCCTTTGAAATCCCGCCGAATGTTTTCCGCGATAAGTTCTTGGAGCATGTGGCCAAAAAGCTCGCCTTTTACTTTGTAGACCACAAGAAGCGAACGAAGATGGTCATGGTAGATGATTGAAAGGACATCCCATGTCGGAACCGCTGGAGATTCGCTGCCGTGAGAACGGGCCTTATGTTATCAAAGGCCCCGTACGCATCGTCGATCACCTGGGCAATGCGTTCCCGATCCCGCCGGGCAAGGAGACGGTGGCCCTGTGCCGCTGCGGCCACTCCAAGAACCGCCCCTTCTGCGACGGTAGCCATAAGACGTGCGGCTTCCAGGCTGCGGAAATCGCCCCTAACCCGGCGTCCTGAACCGTCTGACTTTTGGCCGGCCCGCAGCAACCTCGGCTACCTCGGCGCGCGGAAGGTGCAGGAGCGCTCGGAGAAAGACGCGGGGATGCTCCCGCGATCCTGCCGAGGTTTGGCTTTCTGTTACCGCGCGGAGAATGACCTTGCACTGAGACCTCGTGAAGGCATCTGCAACCATGCGTACGGTGCTCGTAGATTTGGAAGCGGCGCTGGAACAGCAGCGGTCCTGCGTTTTTTGTGCAGTGGTGGAAACGCGCGGCTCGACGCCGCAAAAGGCGGGAGCAGCCATGCTGGTCTTTGCCGATGGCAACCAGTGCGGCACGCTCGGCGGCGGTTGTGTTGAGGCCGAAGTGCGCCAGCGTGCTTTGCGGGTCTTGGCCAGCGGCGGCGAGCGCCCCGAAGTGTTGACCTTCCATCTCGACGACGATTACGGCTGGGACGACGGCCTGATTTGCGGCGGCCGCATGAGCATCCTCGCCGATCCGCTTTCCTCGGCCCGCGTTAGGGATTATTATCGCTGCTTGCGGCGTCAGATCGAAGACGGACAAGGGTGTACGCAAGCTCTCACCCTCGCTCCGGCGTTCGGCTTGGTTCCTGGTGACCGTTTTCTCTTTGATGCGGCCGGTCGGCTAATCGCCCAGACGACAGATAAGGCGCTTCCCCCGGAGATCTCGCAATCTCTGGTCCCCCTAGCCCAGCGCCCTGCCCCTTTCAGCCATCACGGCATCGCCTATCTGCCTATCCTGCCACGCATCACTCTGCTAATCGTCGGTGCAGGGCATGTCGGCCAAGCGGTTGCCCGCTTGGCGGCGGAAGTCGATTTCGAGGTGTGGGTCCTCGATGATCGCGCCTTTTATGCCAACCGCGAACGTTTTCCCTCGGCCCAACGTCTTCTCGTCGGCGCCATCGGCCCAACCTTGCATCAGCTGGCGCCGACCCTGACGCCTTCGACATATTGTCTGATCGTCACGCGTGGCCACAATCACGACGAGGAGGCACTCTATCACCTGGCCGCGACGCCGGCCGGCTACGTCGGCATGATCGGCAGTAAACGCAAAATCAAGTTGATCTTCGAAGACCTTCTGGCCAAGGGAGTACCGCAAGAGGCGCTGGCGCGCGTACACGCACCGCTGGGCCTACCGATCGGCTCGCGGACTGTGCCGGAGATTGCCATCAGCATCGTGGCCGAGTTGATCGCGTGCCGCAATCTCGGACAACAATCTGGGCCTCCCACCACAGAGAACACAGAGAAAGGGCCAAGAAAAGGACAATAAAGATAGCGGAAAACCTCGCAGTGGTATAATTTGCCAGTAGAAACCGACACCACCACAACCTGGGCGAGCGGGGGGTGTGAACCCCCCGGTGGAACACAACCGGGGGGTTCACACCCCCCGCTCGCCAGTTCTACCGGGGGGTTCACACCCCCCCGCTCGCCAGTTCTACCGGGGGTTCACACCTCCCGCTCGCCCTCGAAACACAACCGGGGGGTTCACACCCTCCCGCTCGCCCCGTGCCCAGGATAAAGGAGAGGTGATTATCCCTTACTTGTATCTCTTAAACCCGGGACTTTGCACGCTTGTCGTCGATCTGGGCCGGCCGCGCTGGCGCCGCTTCGGCGTGCCGGTCGGCGGCGCCGCCGACCGCTTCGCCCTGGCCATTGGCAATGCGCTCGTCGGCAATCCTCCGGAGACTGCGGCCCTGGAAATCAGCCTGAATGGTCCCACACTCACCACCGATGGGGAAGTGGCGTGCGTCCTCTTTGGCGCTCCCTTCAAGATGACGATCGATGGCTTGGCCCACGAGGCCGGGAAAACATTCACGCTCCACCGCGGCGAGGAATTACGTATCGGTGGGACGCCAAGCGGGCTGTGCGCCTATCTGTGCGTGCGCGGCGGACTGCAAACGCCGGTCATCCTCGACAGCCGTTCCAGTCTCGAACCGCTCCCCGCCGGGGCCGAACTGCCTTGCCAAAACGGTGTCATTCATGTTCGACACTTTCGGCACGATTTCGCCTGGAACGCCGAGCCGCGTCTGCTGCGCGTTGTGGACGGAGCACAAGCGGATTGGTTCTGCATCGACGAATTTTATTCGCAGTCCTTCACGGTAACGCCGGCCAGTAATCGCATGGGATTGCGTCTGCATGGTGCGGCGCTGACCCTGCCGGAGCGGGAGCTGGAATCGGAGCCGGTCTGTCCCGGAAGCGTGCAAGTAACACGTGATGGTCAGTGCATCATTCTCGGCGTAGACGGTCAGACCATCGGCGGCTATCCGAAGATTGCCCAAGTTATCAGCGCCGACCTCGACAAGCTCGCCCAACTGCGGCCTGGCGAAACGATCCGTTTTCAGCGGGTGACGCTGGCGGAAGCGGAGGCGTTGTATCGGAACAAACAGGCCGAATTGCGCGAATGGCTGACGCGCCTGCGGACGGCTGAGGCGTTTGCTTCATAAGATGATCTCCGTGATCCGCAGTCAGCGATCCGCAACAAGGGGGAATCCGATGTGAGGCGGACTGTGTATCGCTGACCGTGGACCATAATAGGGATTGATTCGATGGACAAAGTCCTCATTGCACCGATAACGCTGGCCGGCATCGATGGCGCTTTCGTGCGGGTGCTGCGCGAGGCCGGCTTCGAGTTAGTCTACCCCAATGTTGGAGCACAGCTCACCGAAGAGCAACTGCTGAAGTTTTTATCAGGCGTCAAAGCGGCGCTGGCCGGCTCAGAGCCGTACACAGCGCGGGTGCTGGACGCGCATCCGCAGCTGCGCGTCATTGCCCGCGTCGGCGTCGGCTACGATGCCGTTGATGTCGAAGCCGCCACCCAACACAACTGCGCCGTCACCATCACGCCGGGGACCAACGAAGGCTCCGTGGCCGAGCACGCTTTCTGCCTCATGCTCGGGTTGGCCCGCGATCTGGTAGCGCAGCACCAGGGCGTCAAGGCGGGCGGCTGGCCGCGCAAGGCCCTCTTGCCGTTGCGCGGCCAGACCCTCGGCATCGCCGGCCTGGGCCGCATCGGCAAAGCCGTCGCTCTGCGCGGCGCTGCCTTCGGGATGCGTCTGGCGGCTTACGATCCCGTGCCGGACAAAACCTTCGCCGCCCAGCACAACATCACGCTCATGCCTTTCGACCAACTGTTGGCCGAGGCCGATTTCTTGACCCTGCACCTGCCCGCCACTCCTGAAACCCGTTATCTCATCAATCGCCGCACCCTGGCGCTGATGAAGCCGACCGCTTTTCTTATCAACACCGCACGCGGAACAATTGTCAACGAAACCGACCTGCTGGAGGCGCTGAAGAACAAGCGCCTCGCCGGTGCGGGACTGGACGTGTTCGAACGAGAGCCGCCAGGCAAGCATCCTCTCTTCGATTTGGATAACGTCTTGCTGACGCCGCATGCCGGCGGCGCCGACGTGAGATCGCGCGATGACATGGCCCTGTCAGCAGCGCAAGCCATCGTCGCGCTGTCGCGCGGTGAATGGCCGGCCGAGAAGATCGTCAATCCCGAAGTCCGCCCCCGCTTCCGCTGGTAAAGGACGAAGCTCCCACGGAACATGCGGAGAGCACAGATAAGTAAACGGAGCTTATCTGTGCTTTCCGCGTAAGCCGTGGTCCTATCTTTCTTTGAGTAGGGCGCCGTGGTTGCAAGCCGCCGTCGCCCACACGGCGGCTTGCGGCAACGCGAAGCGACGGCGGAGTTGGGCGGCGAGGTGCTCGGCGCGTTCCACGTCGGCGACAACGGCGAACACGGCCGGCCCCCACGAGCTTTGCCCCACGCCGCGGACCTTTTGGGCACGCACAAACGCCACCAATTCGGCGACGTGCGGACTGACATACGTGCCACCTTGCACCGGCGCGAACGCTTCGCCGACGCGGGCGTTGAACTCATACAACGCTTCGCCGAACGCATCCACGTCGCGTTCCACCAGCGCCGGCAGCAACTCCAGCAATACCAGCCGACATAGCGACTCGGTTGCTTGCGAGCAAGCCGCATGCGCTTTCAACCGTGCGAACGCCTCCACCTCGCCGCCGCCATGTAAACCCACAGCATGATGAGGCGGCAAGACGACGACCCAACGCCAGTCCTCTGGAATGGGCTGACGCGCCACCAACGGCGCCAGTCCTTGGGAGGTACGCTTGCCCGATTCCACTAACAAACCGCCCTGCTCGAAACCATGTACTCCCAAGGCGGAACGCAAGCCGCGGCCGACGCGACGGGCCAGCATGGCCACATCGCAGGACAGGCCCGCCGATCCCGCTAACGCCCGCGCCACCGCAAGGCCCAACTGGCTGCCCGACCCCAGGCCGACGTGGGCTGGCATGACGCGCTCGATCCGCAGGTGATGAGGCGGCCAAGCGACGGCGTCAGGCCCCTCGCGACAACTCGCGGCCACGAAACGCTGAGCAAACGCCAACGCACGCTCCGCCTGCGGTCCTTCGGCCGACCATACCGAGTCCGGCTCAGCCGTCACAGACAAATCCGGTTGCGCGATCATCACGCCGACGCCGCCGAAACAGCGCCCCGCCCCTCCTTCCCCTGAGGGGAAGTTCAGAAAACCAAAGTGCAGTCGGCTGTACGCTTGTACCTGAAGCATGATAGCGAAGCTGGCAAAAAACGCCCAGTCTCTTGCAATTGCTCACAGTCAGGCGATAAAATAACGGGATAGAATACTTTTCTCTCCGAGCTATTCTAGTGGTTTCTCTTCTCCCAGAGAGTTGTTTTCCCCTGATCTCACTCAATGTGAGGAGAAGAATCATGATTGCCCAGCTTCGCCGACATGGTTTCACGCTCATCGAGTTACTGGTAGTGATTGCCATCATCGCCATCCTCATCGGCCTGCTGTTGCCGGCCGTGCAGAAGGTGCGCGACGCGGCGGCACGTTCGCAGTGCAGCAACAACCTGAAACAGATCGCCCTGGCCGCCCAGAACTATCAAGGCGCCCTGAATACGCTGCCCCCTGGATTCAATCCGAACTCCTATGTCGGCAGCCTCGCCTATCTCCTGCCGTTTTTGGAGCAGCAGAACATCTACAACCTGGTCCCACAGTACCTGTTCAATCCAAACGTGAACAACGGGCAATGGTGGCTTTACAACAGCAGTTGGACCGCCGCCACTTATCACATCAAAGCCTTTGAATGCCCCGCCGATGGAAGCCTCTACAACGCGACGCAAGGCACCTTCGCGTTCATGACCGAAAATGGTTATACGTTGAACGCGGGCTACTTCCCCGGCAGCGCAGCTTCCATTGGCCTCGGCGCTACCGATTACATCGCCAGCGCCGGCGCCCTGGGCAATGTCAGCGCTTCGGGCGATACGTTTTATGGCCAATGGGTTGGTCCTTTTTACCAAGGATCGTCTGTGAGCATCGTAACCATCACGGACGGCACGTCGAATACTCTGATGTTCGGCGAATCTTTGGGCGGCACCAACCGGGGCACGCGCGATTTCAACCTGGCCTGGATGGGCGCCGGATGTTTGCCAACGGCCTGGGACCTCATTGACCCCTGCCAGTGGTATAGTTTCGGCAGCAATCATACGGCCATCGTGCAGTTCGCTTACTGCGACGGCTCGGTGCGGATGCTGCGCAAGATCGGTCCCAGCACGCCTTGGTTCAGCAGCCAATGGTACGCTTTTATGGCTGCCTCCGGCATGCAGGATGGTTACGTCGTCGATTTCTCGCAAATCGAATAAGGAGACTTTCGCTGCGCGACCGATCATGTTTTTCCCCGTCGGAGGTTTGTTTCGCCCGTTCATTGTTGGCGAGGGTATTATGCGCGTGGGGACAGGACTTCTCCTGAAGGCGGCATTTTGGGCCATTATCGCCTCGGGCTGTAGCTCGTCAACGAGTAGCAATAGCTCAGCCCCTGGCCCTCCCCCAAAGAGCGGCCCCCTTAAGATGCCCAATACACCTCCCCCTCCGCCGGCCAAGAAGTGACTGCGCCACGAGCCGGAAGCATAAATGCCCTCTGCCTGCGGCCGTTTACGCTTCTGGCTCGTGGTGCGGCCTTGATTCTTTCACCTGTTGCACGTGCCGGCGCAGCAAATCGAAGGCGGCGTGTTCCTGGGCGCCGCCAGTTTTGGCGACGAGCACGGCTAATTTGCGATATTCGGACTCGATTTCATCGATCGGCAGAAATGCCGTGCGCGTGGCCAAGATGGCGGCCTCGACGACGGCGTGCTTGGCCCGGTTGAAGCCGAAGAAATCGCGCAGCCGGCCGCTGTGTACGACTTCCATCTCAAAGCGCGCACGTTCACCCTGTTCGTCGTACGCAACGACCTGGAATTCATAAAAACGGCAGGCATCGGCAAGCACCCAGCCGCGCACTTTCTGGGCCGGCCGCAGCGGCGGCAAAGGGTCGAGCCTCCCCAAGGCGGATCGCGCCAAGAGCAACACATCGTCGGTTACGTGCAGTACGCCTTGGCCGTGCGCTGTCAGGTTGGCGAACGTTTGCGACGTACGAAAGGGACGCAGCGTCAAGCGGGCCCACGCGCCGCCGGCCGCGCAAGCGACTTGCGGCCCCATCGGCGCGATGTTAACTGCACCCGCAGCGGAAATCGTGGT